>CACMHQ010000003.1:0-192756 GCA_902613615.1 uncultured Candidatus Actinomarina sp.
TGAAAGTTTTTCTTTTTGCTACGTCATTGCCCATTAGTATTTCAAACATATTTGCTGCTTTAGCTTCAGCAGCCTTTCCATCAGCAATGCTTACTTTTATAAGAGTTCTACTTTCTGGATTCATTGCAGTGTCCCAAAGCTCTCCTGCGTTCATTTCTCCGAGACCTTTGAACCTGCTGATATCAAATTTCTTATTTTTGTTTTCTTTTTTAAAATTTTCAAGGGCTTGATCGTCTTTCAAATAATTTATTGAACCAGAAGACTTAGCTCTATAAAGAGGAGGTTCGGAAATCCAAACCTTTCCTTCTTTGATGAGCCCTGGCATAAATTTAAAAAAGAATGTTAACAATAGGGTTCTAATATGAGCACCATCAACGTCAGCATCTGTTAAAAATATAATTTTGTCATATCTTGATTCTTCACCCTTATATTCTGCTTTTATTCCTGTCCCAATTGCCTTGATAAGAGAACTTATTTCTTCATTTTGTAAAGCTCTGTTTTCTGTAACTTTTTGCACATTAATAATTTTTCCCCTAATTGGAAGAATTGCTTGCGTTTTTGAGTCTCTTGCTTGCTTGGCGGGACCAGCAGCAGAATCTCCCTCTACAATAAATAATTCACTTTCTGATGGGTCCGTTGAAGAACAGTCTGCCAGCTTTCCTGGAAGGCCTGCTGTTTCAAGTATGCTTTTTCTCTTTGTGAGCTCTCTTGCTTTCTTTGCACTCATTCTTGCTTTTGCCGCAATAGCGCACCTCTCGACAATAGCTCGTCCTTCTTTTGTATTTTTTGAAAGCCATTTTGGAAATTCTTGGTTTACTAATACTTGTACTTTAGATTTCATTTCGGTGTTCCCAAGTTTTGTTTTTGTTTGGCCTTCAAATTGTGGTTCTTTCACCCTTACAGAAACAACACCTGTTAAGCCTTCTCTTATATCATCGCCTGTTAAAGAAATATCAGAGTGAAGATTTCTAGATTTAGCAAAATCGTTTATTGCTTTAGTAACTGCTGTTCTAAGACCTTCTTCGTGAGTTCCTCCTTCAAGAGTATGTATGTTGTTTGCAAAGCTTTTTATATTTACGTCGTCTTCGTTTTTCCACTGCATTGCAACTTCTATTTCTGAGTCCTTGCTTTGATCTGAAAATGAAATTGTTTTTTCATGAAGAACCTCAAACCCCTCATTTAAATAATCAACAAAATCAACTAAACCACCTTTATAAAAGAACTGTTCTTTTGTTGCTGGTTTTACTCTGTTGTCAGTTAGGTTAATCTTGAGGCCTTTGTTTAAAAATGCTGTTTGTCTCAATCTTTCCGAAACAATGTTGTATTCGAAAACCTGTGTTTCATCAAATATTTCTGGATCAGCCAAGAAGTTTATTTTTGTTCCTGTTTTTTTGGAGGCTTTTCCTTTTTTAATTTTTGAAGTGGGCTTTCCGTAATCAAAATTTTGATTCCATACATGTCCGTCCCTTTCTACTTCAACCTTCACAAAAACAGAAAGTGCGTTTACTACCGAAATACCAACTCCATGTAGACCACCGCTTACTGTGTAGGCTCCTGACTCAAACTTTCCTCCAGCATGTAGTGTTGTTAAGACGGTTGTTAGGGCAGATTTTTTTGTTTTAGGGTGGGGCTTTACGGGTATTCCGCTTCCATTGTCTTTTACTGTGACTGAGCCGTTTTTTTCAAGCATTACATCAATTTGAGTACATCTTCCAGCCATTGCCTCATCAACAGAGTTGTCCACAACTTCCCAAATTAGGTGGTGGAGGCCGTTTGGTCCGGTCGAACCAATATACATTGCTGGTCTTTTTCTTACCGCTTCTAGACCTTCTAAGACCTTTATGTCTTTAGAATCATAACTTTTTGAATCTTTTTTTGGCACGGATCTCCTAAGATACGCTTCTTTTTTATATTAAGTACAGCCCCTTGCTGAACTCTTATTTTAGTAGAAATACGTTATTATTGTTGGCTATTTTGCAATTCAACACGTATAGAATTCACCGAAAATCCAAGCTTTTTTTCTATATTGTTGATTATTTTTAGAGACTCCAGTTCGATTATGTCTTTTAGTCTTTTTGAATCCACATAAATTACAAGGTTGTCATTAATTACTGGTCCTGAAGATATTTCGTCCTTCCAGGGGTAGGAAGAGTTATTAAGGTGTTTTTTAACTTGTTCTGATTTTTTAAAATTTATTCCAACACTGTTTTCTTCAATGTTTATTTTTTCAGGTCCACTTGCTTGTTTCACGAGGCTCTTACTGGCATTAAGAGATATTTATAGTTCTCTGATTCTCCTTGTACTACTACCGGTTTTTCGTTTCCAGAGAATCTAATGTAAACCTTGTTGCCTTCTAAAACTTCGATGCCTTGGATTAAGTAATTCGGATTGAAAGACATTTGAAAGCCGTTTATATCCCCTGTTTCAACACCAAGAATTTTTATATTTAAGCTTTCGTTTCCACCACCAACGTCTTTATTAAGTGTGGTGATTGTTAATTTTTCGTTGTTTTCAAAAATAAAGGTTACGGGTATATACCCCTCAGCAACGACAGTAGAGCGATCAAGACTTTCTAATATTTCTTTCTTGTCAATCTCTGCTGTAAACAGTGTTTCTTTAGGAAAAAGGTTTTGATATTCTGGAAAAGTTCCTTCGACTTTTCGTAATGAAGCAAAATATTTCTCATTAAAAAAATAAAGGTCTTTTTCGTTTGAGTTAATGTTCAGTGTTTCTTCTTCGTTTTCAAAAAGCCTGATGACTTCACTTAACGATTTAAATGAAATAATTCCCACATCATTAATTGGGAAGTTGCTAATTTGTTGTGTTGCTAGTCGGTAACTGTCTGTTGCCGCTAGTTCTGTTTTTTCGTCTTGATTGTTGAAATATACACCTGTTAAGACAGGTCTTCCACCCTCTGGAGTAGAAGCAATACCGACGTTTTTTAGTGAATCAAACAACTCAGAAACCAGTACCTCTTGTGTTTGGTCGTCTTTTTCATGTTTTTTTAAAAAAGCTTCTGGGTAATCCTGGTCTTCTAGTTTTCTTAAGGTGAAGTCTAATGATTTGGTTTCTATTTTTAATTCACTTCCTACATCAGAAAAGATAACCCCTCCCTCGGGAAGTTTTCTTACAATTTCTGATAGTTTATTTGAATTAACAAGACACTTTCCTTCAACATCTACGTCAACGGTTATCTTTGACTTAATAGTTATATCCAGATCAGAACCTATAACCTCTAGAAAACCGTCTGAAGCGTGAAGATAAAGACCTGTTAGGGCAGGTGTTGAAGGTCTGGGATTAACAACTCGAGAAACAGAAGAAACTACTTCCTTTAATACGCTTGTTTGTGTTTTAAACTTCATATTTAATCTTTTATAAATTTAATAGTAATAAGAACGTCTGACATGTATAAATAGAAAAAAAACCAATTTACAAAAAGGATTTTAGAGGAGCAAAAAGACAACAAAACCGACAAAGAATCAACCAACCTCTTTTATTGAGAGTGAACTGTCGAAATTGTTTATTTCTTTGATAACTAAAGGTGAGTCTTTAGATTTATCAATATAGCTTAAAACCGTAGAGTGACTTCTACCACCAAGATATAAACCTATCTGGTTTAATGATAGATCTGTATGTTTCCTTGCCAGAGATGCAAAAAGCCTCCTAGACTCATTAACCTTCGATGTTCTGTTTTTTGAAGATATGAGGTTTTTATCAACTTGAAAAACTTTTGAAACGTAATCTAATATTTGATCAGGACCAACAGACTCTACAAATCCCGACTTAGAAACAGAAATCAACTCCTTAATATAATCGAAATTACCCTTTCCTGTTTGTTTATTTATTAAGAGTTGGTTAACGATTCCGTTTATATCTCTAAAACTATCGACTCTTAACCCACTTATTTTTTTAATCTCTTCCTTAGAAAGCAAATAACCGCCATGTTCAACATTTGCTTTCTCAATTGCTTTAAGAAACATTTCTTCATCAGGTTTTTCAATGTCAGTAACTAAACCGTTTAAAATTCTTGAAATTAGGCGATCCGGAAAGCCTAAAAGTTTATTTGGTTTTTGATCTGAAACCAAAATAACCGCTTTCTGATTGTTTAAAAAATAATTAATAGTGTGGAAAAGCTCCTCTGAAACACCCTTTTTACCCATAAAAAACTGAATATCATCTACTAGTAAAATTTCGACAGACCTTATTTTTGATTTAAATATATCTATATCTTTATTTTTTATTCCTTGAATATATGAATCTAAAAATGATTCAGAATCAATATAAAAAGAGGAGGGGTGAGCTTTTTCAATAGTTTTTAGAAGGAGTGTTTTACCAACCCCCGGAGATCCATAAACAAAAAGAGGGTTAAAACGCCCACCAGGATCCTTAACAACATTTTTTGCTGCCGTTACTGAAAGATTATTAGAGGAGCCGACAAACATCTCGTCAAAAACAGATAAATCAGGCTGAACTTTTTTTATCTCTTCTCGATTTTTTAATAGATCTTCATTTTTTTCTTCAAATTCATAGGCTTGAAAGTCTTTTTTCATATTCTTATCCAAAACAAAAACACATTCTTTAAATCCCGTGCTTATGTTGAATGTTTTTTTGATTTTTTTATATAGTTTTTTCTCAATTGATGATTTTACAAAGTCTGATCCCACGAAAATACTTAAAGACTCATTGTCAATTTCAAAATTTACTTGTTCTAACCAATATCTTTCAGTTTTAGATAAATCTAGTTTGTGTATTTCAGATTTAAACTCTTTAAGTAAATTACTCATTCTGAACAATCTAATAAAACCCCTTCGGAAATCATAGAGTGGTAAAAACATATTAATTTTTAGAAAACAAACACACACCAACTAAAAACCCAACGATTGTTGAGTTTATTTGAGGAAATAATAAGAAAAATAATAAGTGAATTTCAGATTATAAAACCTAGTTAGTTTTGTTTTCGCGAAGATGGTTTTGTTTTCGCGAACTTTTAAATTAAATATTAATTTACTTTGTTTAAATAATTTTTTAATATATTGTGTTTAAACAGGAAGAAAAATGAAAAGAACTTATCAACCTAGTAATAGAAAAAGAAGTAGAAAACACGGTTTTAGATCGAGAATGAGCACCAGAGCTGGCAGAGAAATTCTTAAAAGAAGAAGAAGAAAAGGTAGAAAAACACTTTCTGCATAAGCTAATTGGTTAGATTTACTGCACTGAATAAGAAAAATGATTTTTTCAGACTGAAAAAAGAAACAAATTGTTTTACTGAAAAAGGATTAAGGGTTTATATAGAGAAAAACCAAGAAAAAGTTTCAAGACTTGGTATAAGCATCTCAAGTAAGCAGACAACCGCAGTAGAACGTAATAAATTTAAAAGAAGGATTAAAGAGGCAGTTAGGGGTTTAGAGGATAAAGAAAGTTTTGATATTTATATTATTGGATCAAAAAAAAACTTGAATTTAAAGATTTTAGAAATACAAAAAATAATTTCTTCTCATCCCAAACTAATTAAAAAATGAAGATAACAAACATTTTGTTTACAGTGTTTCGTTCACTGCTCGGGCTCTTTGGCATTGGTCAGGGAAATTGTTTATATTACCCAACCTGTTCGAACGCGATAAGAGAAAGCTTTGAAAATAAAGGTTTAATTAGGACTTTCCCTGTTTTTATAGAAAGGGTTTATAAGTGTAATCCCGTATATAGAAAGTTTGGTAAAAATTGGCAATAATTGAACCTTTTGCACTAGCTATTGGGTTTTTGCTTTCATTTGTTTACGGATATGTCCCCTCATATGGGATTTCCATAGCCATTTTGACGGTCATAATTAATATAATTATTTTCCCATTAACTCTTAGACAAACAAGGTCTACCAAAAGAATGCAAGATGTTCAACCAGAGCTAAAGAAGTTACAGAAAAAACATAAAGACAATAAAGAAGAATTAAACAAAGAAATAGCAGCTTTTTACAAAGAAAAAGGAATCAACCCGCTTGGTTGCGTTGTTCCTTTATTGGTACAAATGCCAGTTTGGTTTGCTTTGTTTAGAGTGTTGAGAGAACCGCTCTTGTTTATACCAAAATCTGAATCTTTATTTTCAGATCTAGAAAACAATATAAACATTCTTTTCTTTAACATGGATCTTCAAATACCTGCATCTGAAATATCAGGGTGGGTAGAAAGAGTTCCATACATTGTTCTTATTTTAATGGTTGTTGCAACCGCACTATTTCAACAACAACAAATTACAAAGAAACAAGGAAAAAGCGACAATCCACAAGCACAGCAAATGCAAATGATTGGAAAGGTTATGCCAATATTTTTCGGGTTCATTTCATGGACTTTGCCTTCAGGTCTTGTCGTATATTTCTTAACAGGAAATATTTTCAGAATTGGTCAACAAGCCTTAATTATTCGTATAGAAGATAAAGAGGAAACAAGTGACAAAACTGAAAAAGATAATGAAGAGAACGAGGAAACACCAGAAACCAAGCAGCAAGAAGACCCTCGCAAAAAAAGAAAAAAAAGAAGGAGAAAATAATGTCAGACAAATGGGTAGAGGTTGAAGCAAAAACCATTGATGATGCAATTAAAGCAGGTTTGAAAGAGCTTAATTTAGAGGATGCAACTGAAGCCAACATAAGTATTTTACGCGAACCCGAAGGCGGAGTTTTTGGAGTCGGAGGGACAAAAGCCCTTGTAAGAATCTCGGTTAGATCTGGGTTTAAAAACAATAACTCAAGACAATACAAACAAAGGAACAAAAGAGACAATAGAAAAAGAGAAAAAAGAAGCTATGAGCCAAAAAAACCAAGGGTTGAAGCAGACCCCAATGAACAATTAAAGGTATCAGTTGACTTTTTACAAGGACTAATTGAATCTTTTGGCCTTGATGGAAAAGTTGAAGGGGAAGTTGAAGATAAAAATCTTGTTGTAAACGTTAAAGGAGAACAAACCGAAGCCCTTGTAGGGGAAAAGGGAATTATTATTCGGTCACTTCATGAACTAACACGAACAGCAGTTCAAAGAAAAACAGGTGCTGGAACGAGACTAAGGCTTGATGTTGCAGATTATGCTTTAAAAAGGAAAGAGGCTCTAACAATTTATGCTGAGAGACTTACTAAACAAATATTAGAGGACAAACAGGAAGTTATGCTCGAACCAATGAACTCTGTAGACAGAAAGACTCTTCACGATGCTGTTGCAGAAATAGATGGAATTAGATCATATTCTGAAGGCAGAGAGCCATACAGATCAGTAGTTTTTGCATCTAGTAGCAACGAAGAAGAATGAATTTTGAACCCCAGATACCAGAGTGGGGTTTAGACGACTTTAAAAAACATCAAGATAAATTATTTGAATATCATGAATGGCTAAAAAATACTGCCATAAAAACCGGTTTAATTAGTAAAAAAACAGATCAATTTATTTGGGATGAATTTATAATTCACTCACTTTATTTTGCAAAATTAATTAAAAAATTCAAAAATATAAATGAATGTGAAATTATTGACCTTGGGACAGGAGCTGGAATACCGGGCATACCCATCTCAATTGTAAACAAAACAAAAGTTTCATTAGTAGACAACAAACAAAAAAGAATATATGAACTGGAAAGATTAGTAAAAATTTTAAATTTGAACAATGCTAAACCTACAAAAAAAGATGCAAAAACAATTCTAAAAGAGGCAAAAAACTCAATAATCGTAATGAGGTGCTATGTTTCAACCTCTAATATTCTGAAAACGTTAGAAAAAAAACAACTAAAAGATAACAATCTAATCATATTTGTCTCATCTAGCTCTAAATCATCAGAAATATTTAATACAATGTTTCACGTGAAACAAGAAAAGTTTCTCATAAATAAAAATAATTTTCGTTATATAGATGTTATAACTGATATGTGAAATCTTTATCAATATTATGTCAAAAGGGCGGTGTTGGAAAAACCACTATTGTTATAAATGTTGCAAAAATATATTCGAATAATGGAATAAAAACACTAATTATTGATTTAGATCCACAAGGTAATACGTCAACGTATCTTGATTTTGATAAACAAAATAAATCAATACTTACTTCACAGGATCTTATGGAAGGAAAATTAGAAAAAGAAATCGCTTTTCTTAGTGATAATTTAGCCATAATTCCATCAAACGAATCTATTCTAAAATTTAATAATGAAAAAATAATCGGGGGTTCTGTTCTAACAAAGGCTATGCAATCATTAGGTTTTAAAGACTTTGATATAGTAATTTTTGACACACCTCCAACAATGAGTTCGCTTGTACAAGAAGCATTGTGTGCTTCTGATTTCTATTTAATACCAACAAAACCAGAATTTTTAGCAATAGAAGGAGTTTCTCAAGCAATGTCTTTTGCAAAAGAAACAATTTCAAAACAAATAAAAGTTAACCCCGTTTTCCTAGGGGTTGTATTAAACCAAATAGAAACTGGAAGATCAAGCTATCTTGATTTTGTAAAAGAACTTGAGTATTTGTTGGCAGATAAACTCTTAAATACAAAAGTTTCAAGCTCGGCAGATGTTGCCGATAGTCCATATTATTTAAAAACTGTTGAAGATTTTACCAATGACAACAAATCCAAAAAAGAGTTTTATCAATTAGCTAATGAATTATTAGAAAGGATGAATATTAATGAAAAGATCATTGAGCAGTCTTATAACTGATACAAATGTAAGAGAATATAAGGTAAGAGAAATAAATGTCCAAAATATTAGTGAGAGCAATTCTCAAGCAAGAACAACATTTGACGAAAATAAACTAAATGAGTTAAAAAATTCAATCCAAAAAAATGGCTTACTTCAGCCACTAATTGTTCAAGAAGTGGAGCCAAATAAATATAAGTTAATTGCTGGAGAGAGAAGATTAAGAGCATCAAAAATGGTCGGCCTAGAAAAAGTACCCTGTCTCATAAAAGACATAAGTGAGAGAGACGCAGCAATTGTTGGCCTGGTTGAGAACATTCAAAGAGAAAGATTAAATCATATTGACGAAGCAATGGGTTATAAAGAAATATCAGAAAAATTCAATCTAAGCCCTGAAGAAATAGGACTATTGGTTGGTAAAAGTAGAGCACACGTTTCTAATATTCTACGTTTAACAAATTTAAGCGACACAGTTTATCAAGCTCTAAAAGAAGAAAAAGTCTCAATGGGGCAAGTACGTCCACTCATTAATTTAGAATTTAATTTACAAAACTCTATTCTAAATGAAATTATTTCCCTGAAGCTTTCAAGTAGGGCGGTAGAAGATAAAGTAAGAGATCTTAGTAGTGAGATAATTTCTGATCAAGAAGTCACTCACTATAAAAACTTTTTTGAGGACAAAACAGGATCAAAAGTAAAAATAAATAAAAGCAAAGAAAAGTATAAGTTATCTTTTACCTTTGATTCAAAAGATAAGCTTGATAAGTTTGTTAATAAAATAAATTAGTTTTCAAATTGATTCTTTAAAGAATCAACCAATGATTCTACTAAATTATCAATTTCTAATTTTTGGTAAAATTTACCATTTATGACGATTCCAACTGATTTTGTTTCTTTAAGAATGTTTGAGGACTTACCTATTGATTCAATTTTCAAAGTTTCAGATAAATGTTCTGCAACTTTTTTTCCAACAACACTCTCAGAAAACCTTCCTTTAAAGAAATTAACCGATTCTTCTTCTGAGTTATTAAATGAAACAAACAAAGTGGGTTGAAGATTGTTAATATATTGAATTTTATTTTTAAGGTTTAGTTCTTCATTAATTTCTGATGCAAATATTGAAATAATTCCATGATTTATGCAACTCTTTTTTATCTGATCATAAAATTTTATTTGTTCTTTATAACTTCCTAAATTTGGAACATCAAAACAAACATTAAAACCTATTGTTCCAGTAGTAAGGTTTGGTGAAATTGACTTTATTGCTTCGTTTAATGAGATCTCTTGACCAGGCCTTACCAAATTTCTAATTTCATAAACAGTATTTAGCCCAACCACCCCATCAATAGTTAAGCCTCTGTTTTCTTGGAATCTTGTTACAGCTTCAACAACAGAATTTGAATATATTCCGTTGATTGGTTCGGAATAAAAGCCCATTCTTGATAAAAGTTCTTGGAGTTCTTCAACATCTGAACCATAAAGTTCTTTAGTATTAAAACTTAATATTCTGTCTCCAAGTTTGTATCCAAAATTAATGAGCTCTTTCCAAAGATCTTCTTTATTGTTTATGTTTTCTAAATTATTATCATCGACAAATATTTCAACAACTGTTTTTAATTCGTTAATATCTTGATTGGTTGAGTAGCCAACATAATTTAATTTATTTTTCAAGTCTTCAACTTCTTCATTCGATAAGTTATCAATAATAGAAGATAAATCAAATTTAATTTTCAAGCCACCTTTCAGCATCAATTGCTGCTTGGCATCCGGTACCGGCTGCAGTTACGGCTTGTCTATAAATTGAGTCAGCAACATCTCCTGCTGCAAAGACACCAGGGACACTAGTACTAGTAGCAGTAGTAGAGCCAGTTTTTATATATCCTTTTTCATCAAGCTCTAAAAATCCATTTAAAAAACTTACATTTGGTGTGTGTCCTATAGCTATGAAAACTCCATCAATTTCTTTTTCTTCCATTTCGCTTGTTTGACTGTCTTTGAGAAGAACAGATGAAACTTGACCCTCACCTTTAATTTCCACAACCTCTTTGTTCCATGAGACATCAATTTGGTCATGACTAAGTACCCTGTCTTGCATAATTTTACTTGCTCTAAATGAATCTCTTCTGTGGACAACAGTTACATTTTTTGCGAATTTAGTTAGAAATAAAGCTTCCTCCATAGCTGAATCTCCTCCACCAACAACTATTACATTTTTATCTTTGAAAAAGAAACCGTCACAAGTCGCACAAGCCGAAACACCATGTCCTTGTAGCTCTTTTTCTCCCTTTATATCAAGCCAGTTCGCTGATGCTCCAGATGAAATAATTACAGTTTTGAACTCATAAGTATTTTTCGAAGTTGTTAGCTTAAATCCATTTTCAATCTTTTCTATTGAATCTACAGTCTCAGTTAAAATTTTTGTTCCAAACCTTTCAGCTTGATTTTTAAATACCTGCATCATTTCAGGACCCATAATTCCTTGATCAAAACCTGGATAATTTTCAACATCTGTAGTGAGCATTAACTGTCCACCAGATTCTAACCCTTCAAATAAAACTGGTTTCAGGTTGGCCCTTGCAGCATAAATTCCAGCTGTATATCCAGCAGGACCAGAACCAATTATTGCTAAATCATCCATTTTTTTTCTTTCTGTAACTATTCAATGACAAAATCATAAATACTAAGCCGAGTGCACCCATTGCAAATCCAGTAGGGTTAACGCCTAGTAAAAGACCAAGTCCTTGCATAATCTTTAATATTCCTGAGAATAAAAATATTACTGCAGTGATTAATAATACAACAAGTAGTAAACCTAAAGATGCAAAACCAGTAAGTCTTTTTACAGGTCGAACAATAAGATCTTTTACACTTTTTATTAAGCTCTCAACCGATTCAACAAAGCTATCTTCTTCCATAAGTTAATCATAAGCTATGTAAAACTATTCATGAAGTTTTCATAATTACAAGCTTCCTTGGTGAAATCTCGAATTTGTTTTTTTTATATAGATTTAGAGCGGCAATATTGTCGCTTTGGGTATTAAGTTTCATATTTATAAACTTTTTTTCAACAGCAAAATTAATTACACAATTAAGTAAATTATTTCCAAGACCCAATCCTTGATAGCTCTTTACTATTCCTATTCGTTGAAGATAAGTAAACTTTCTAGTCTCTCCTAAAATTGCATAACCATCAAGGTTATTTTCGCCTCCACTTTTAAATAAATAATTGTTGTTACAGCTCTTCATAGTTTCCTCAAGACTTGATTTAGAATTTTTCCAATAATCTTCAAATATTTTATGATCTAATTCAAGCAAATATTCTATATCTTTATTTTCAAGTTTTTTAATTTCTATATGTTTATTGTCACTCGGATATCTGTGGTTTGAATTTCTTAGGTTTAATACACAAACATTTAATTTATGATTGATGGTCCATCCTGATTTAATCCAGGGTTTAATTGAACTTTCATTTACCATTGACGAATTAAAACTAATGTTTGAATTTTTTGATATTTTTAATATTTTTTTTAAAAGACCCTCTCCTCCATAAATTTTTTGGAACAATATATCATTAACAAATTCATTAATACTCCTTGTATAAAATATTCCGTTGTAAAAGTAATGAATCTTTTTATTTTCTGTTGAATACATATTTTAAAATTTTTTTATCTTCTTCATAGGCTAATAATTTATAGGCCTCTTCAAAGGGAACAATGGCAACCTCCTCTATTTCATCATCAGGCTCTTTTGAGAAACTTTCAACAACATTCATTTCATAAAACCAGACAGTTTTTTTGACTGGTTTACCATCTTTTTTTATCTCATAACGGGATTCTGCAATAGGTTTTTTTCCAACAGCAGAAACTTTAAAACCAGTTTCTTCATAAACTTCTCTTTCTGCAGCTTTAATTGGTGTTTCTTCATCGTCTAAATGACCTTTTGGATAACCCCAAAATCCAGAATCGTAATCACCCGCATATTCTTCACTCAATCTATTTTTTACGAGCAGTATCTTATCGTCAATTAAAACGATGCCACCAGCTGCAAAATCAACTTCTGAATTCATACTTTATTGTTTCTATACATCTTCTAAGCTATCAATATGGTACCAACAACTCTAATAAACCGAATTGAAGAGAACCCATTTTTAATGGAGCTGTCCTCATTATTTAATGACAATCAATTTAGTTTTTACTTAGTTGGGGGTGCTGTCAGAGATTTCATTTTAGATATCGACACAAAAGATTTTGATTTTACAACAAATGCAACGCCTGAAGAGTCAAAAAAATTACTGGAGGATAATAATTATAAGACCACAAGTATTGGTATAAAGTATGGAACAATTGAAACAGCCTTAGAGGATTTAACTGTACATATTACCCAATTCAGGAGCGACGTATACAACAAAAACTCTAGAAAACCAGAAATAACAGACTCCAAAGATATTAATGAAGATTTAATTCGAAGAGACTTTACAGTTAATGCAATTGCATTTGATATCGAGCAAAATGAATTAATTGATCCATACGACGGACTTAGAGATCTTTCAGAAGGAAAACTAAAAACACCTGACAATCCAAATCAGTCGTTTTCAGATGATCCACTAAGAATGATTAGACTATGTCGATTCATAAGTACACATGGTTTTGCTCCTGATAATGAAACATTTAAATCAATACAACAAAACATTGAAAGAGTAGAAATTGTAAGTAAAGAGAGAATAAGAGATGAGTTTTCAAAATTAGTAACTGGAGATAATGTAGCAATGGGAATTCAGGCATTAGTTGAGAGCAATTTGATTGATTATATTATTCCTGAAATTAGAGATTTAAAAATTGAAGTTGATCCCAACCACCATCATAAAGACGTCTACGAACATACTTTACAAGTAACAAGCAAAGTATCATCTGATCTAATCTTAAGATTGGGTGCGTTATTGCATGATATTGCAAAACCAGCAACAAAAGGTATCGATAACGGAAAAGTTCACTTTAGGCATCACGAGGTTGTGGGTGCAAGAATGACAAAAGAAATACTATCAAAACTAAAATATCCAAAAAAATTGATTTCGTCAGTTGCTTTATTAGTAGAAAATCATTTAAGACCTCATACTTACAAAATGGGTTGGACTGACTCAGCAGTAAGAAGATATATTATTGATGCTGGAGATGTTCTTGATGAACTAAATGAATTGGTGAGATGCGATGTTACAACTAAAAATAATGAAAAAGCTGAAACAATATATAAATATCTTGATGATTTAGAAAAAAGAATAAAAGAAGTTAAAGAAAAAGAAGAACTTAAGAAGTTGAGACCTCCAGTGGATGGAAATGAAATTATGAAAATTTTAAAAATTGAACCAGGACCATCTTTAGGAAAAATTATGGAATCGTTGTATGAACAAAGAATTAATGAAGGTGAAGTATCAAAAGAGGAAGCAATCAAATTAGCCAAAGAAGTTTATAAAAAACTTTAATTGTATAAATATCCAAAATGATGTATATTTATACAAATGTTGAAATCAACTTTACAAAGACAAAAATTAATTGCTGATTTAATTGAAGAAGGAAAAATTACTTCCCAGAATCAATTAAAAGGAATATTGAAAAAACAAGGTATCTCAATTACTCAAGCTACCCTCTCTAGAGATCTAACAGAAATTGGAGCAAGTAAAAAAAGAGATTCAAATAATAATTTGAAATATATTCTTCCAAAAGACGATGTAAATAATGCTCAAAAATCAATTGCAAAAAAAGCTTTAAGAGATTTTGTTTTAAGTGTCGAACCAGTTTCTAACCAGGTAATTATAAAAACAACAACTGCCGCTGCTCAAGTTGTTGCCGAAGCTATAGATAATCTATATGTTGATGGTATAGCTGCTTCTATTGCAGGTGATAATGTTGTGTTAATCATTTCTTATGGAAAAGATGAGGCAATTTTAATTTCAAAATTACTTGATTCTTATTTGATATAAAAATCTACTAGCAATTTTCTACCCATCTACATTATCCTTATTTGAATGATGGAATTATCTAAATTTAATAGAGAAAACCTTTCAAAAAAAATAACTGAAGGAGCTGTTCTCTTACATGGGAATAATACTGTTTATAGAAACAATGATGTTGCTTTCGATTTCAGGCAAGATTCAAACTTTCATTACCTAACAGCTTGGCCTGAGCCATTTGCACATGCAGTAATCACCATTAAAGATAAACAACCTGATCTTTATTTGTTTGTTCAGAATAGAAATGTTGAAATGGAAACCTGGGATGGAAAAAGATTTGGACCAGAGGGTGCAAAAAAATATTTTGGCGCAACAGAGGCATTCACTTATGATGATTATGAAAAAATAGCCCCTAAATTACTTTCGGGAATACAAGATATTTATTGCGACTATTCAAATGAGATTTTTGAAAAATATGATAAAAAAATAATAAATCAGGCAACACCATACGACCAAAGAGGAGCTAGTTTCAGTGATGCATCAATAAGACCACTTTCTCCAATAGTTTCAGAGCTTCGACTTATAAAAAATGAAGATGAAATTAATTATTTGAAAAAAGCTTGTGAAATTACAGTTGAAGGGCACAAAGTGGCAATGCAGTACGCTCAAAAAAATATGTTTGAGTACCAAATTGAAGCAGAAATGGAAAAAACATTCTATGATCTAGGTGCTGAAAGACTTGGCTACCCCTCAATTGTTGCATCTGGAGATAACGCTTGCATTCTTCATTACTCAACAAACAGGGAAAAAGTAGACAATAGCGGTTTAGTTTTAATTGATGCTGGAGCAGAATATAACATGTATTCTTCGGATGTAACTAGAACATTTCCAATAAATGGAAAATTTTCAGCTCCACAAAAAGATGTTTATCTAGAAGTACTAAAAGCTCAAACCCTTGGGATTAATAGTGTCAACACCAAAAATACTATGTCTGATATACATAAATTAACAGTGTCATCAATTTCTCAATCATTGGTTGATTTAGGACTGGTCCCAATGGGGGTTGATGAAACAATTTCTATGATGCATTATTTCGAATTTTTTATGCATGGAACAGGTCACTGGTTAGGTTTAGACGTTCACGACGCAGGAAGTGTAGAAGAAAACAACAAGCCAAGAAAATTAATGCCAGGTATGGTTACCACAGTTGAGCCGGGTATCTATATAAGACCAAACAAACCCGAAATCGAGTTTAAATTACTTGAAAGAGACCCAAAAGAAATAAGAGAAAGAAGAAAGCTTCTTGGTGTGGAAAAAGCGACAAAATTAGAAAATGAAGAAATTAAAGATGCCAAATCTATAAAGCACAAAATCCCAAAAGACCTCCTTGGAATCGGGATCCGTATTGAAGACGATATTGTCTGTACTGATGATGAGCCAATTAATTTGACTGAGGAAGCACCAAAATCTATAGAAGACGTTGAAGCAATTTGTAGTTAATTATGGTCACTCCTAGATTTGTCTACTCTGTATATGAAAATAGACTTCAAAACAAAATAAAAAACGAAAACCTTCCACAACACATTGGCCTAATTCATGATGGACATAGACGTTACGCAAGAAGGGAAAACCTCCTTACTTATGAAGTTTCTTATAGAATTGGAATGGTCCGATTTAAAGAGTGTTTAGCCTGGTGTGATGAGCTTGGAATAAATCATGTTACAAGTTGGTTACTTTCCAAAGAGAACTTATCAAGACCTGAGGAGGAATTAAATTCTTACTATCTTGTTTTAAATGAACTATTTCAAGAATTACTTATAGATGACTTAGTTGATAATTTTAAAATAAATTTTGTAGGAAGCATTGATTTACTTCCTGAATATCTTCAAAACTCAATTAAACAATTGCAAGAAATCAGAGGTGGAGGTGAAAAAATCCTTACAATTGCTTTGGGCTACGGTGGGAGGCAGGAGATAGTTGATGCCATAAAGAGCTTACTTAAAGAAAATAAAGAATTAGAAATAGATGATTTAATAAAGAGCATTAATGATGAACAAATAAGAGACCATTTGTACTCTCCTGACTCACCAGATATTGATTTGATAATTAGAACTAGCGGTGAATCAAGACTGTCTGGATTTTTACTATGGCAAAGTGCTTATTCTGAAGTTGTATTCCAAGATGTTTATTGGCCTGAATTCAGGAAGATTGATTTCTTAAGGTGTCTTAGAGAATATGTTCAGCGGGATAGAAGATTTGGTAAATGAAGATAAGGAACCCAGATAATCTTCTAAAAACTGGTTTATTTTTTTTGCTTTTATTTTTTGTTTTCGGGATTATTTATCAAGTACTTGGTGGAGGTGAATGCATAGAACAAGAGGGAATCAACGGTTGCGTTGTACAGGATAATTTAGGGCTACCACTATCAATGATCTCTTTACTCTTATCAAGTCTATGTTTTTTTATTTTTACTATTAAAAAATTATTTAGATACCGTCAAAACAGTTAATATTGTTGAATATGGAAATTCTCAACACTATAGAATCAATTAATTTCACCATGCTATTTATTTTGTTTATAGGGTTGAAATTTACTATTGAGACATATTTAAAATATCGAAACATAAACTCTATAAAACAAAATGAAGGAAGAGTTCCAAAAAGATTTGAAAATATTGTTAACAGTGAGGAATATAAAAAATCTACAGACTACAACCTTGATAGGTTAAAGTTTCAGATCCTTGTTTCTTTTGTAAGTATATTTATCCTCTTACTTCTAACACTTGGGGGATTGCTTAGTTGGTTAACTCAAATTGTTCTCGGAATAACTTCATCAAACATACTAGGCGCTATTCTTCTCGGTTTTTTTATTATTATTATTTCAGAAATACTCGAAATCCCATTAGCTATATATTCAACATTTGTCATTGAGGAAAAATATGGTTTTAATAAGACAACCAAAAAAACATTTGTTACAGACATAATTAAAAATCTGATTATCTCATCTGTTATATCATGTTCAATTTATGCTGTCGTGATTGGAATAATCGAAAACTTAGGAAGTAATTGGTGGATATTTGCTTTTGGTGCAGTATTTTCAATACAGTTAATTATTTTCTTTCTTTATCCAGTACTTATAATGCCTTTATTTAATAAATTTGAGCCTCTTGATGATGAGCAATTTAAAAAACCAATAGAAAAACTTTTAGAGAAAGTGAAATTTAAAGCAAAAGGTCTTTTTGTTATGAACGCTAGCTTACGAAGCTCACACGGCAATGCTTTTTTTACTGGCTTTGGCAACAATAAGAGAATAGTTTTTTATGACACACTACTAGAAACAATCACACCTGATGAAATGGAAGCAATATTAGGTCATGAGTTAGGCCACTATAAACTTGGACATATTAGAAAGACACTTATTAGCTCATTAGTTTTTGGCTTCATTGGTTTTTATATTTTAAGCGAAGTTTTTAAATCAGAAAACTTTTTTGTATCTCATGGGTTAAATGACATTACTTTATATTCCAAATTTATTCTTTTCTACCTTGTTGCCGGGACGTATACCTTTTTCACTCGACCAATTACCTCATATCTATCAAGACAAAGAGAATTTGCAGCAGATGATTTTTCTTTTAAATTTACTGATGGAAAGTATATGATTTCAGGCTTATTGAAGTTAAGTAAAGACAATGCTTCTAATTTAACTCCTGATCCTTTGTACAGTTCTTATTACTACTCCCATCCTCCAATTGCTGAAAGAGTAGCCAGTATAGAAAATAAGTTAAAATAGATATATGAGTACAGCGGATGAAATCAAAAAGTTAAACGATCTACTTAAAGACAGAGTCATAACCCAAGAAGAATTTGATTTACAAAAAGAGAAATTATTAAATTCTTCTACAACAACAAGCACAACAGACTGGCTAACTTTATTTCTACTAACCTTTTTTGTTGGTGTTCTAGGTGTCCATAGATTTTATGTCGGAAAAATAGGTACAGGGTTTCTTATGTTGCTTACTCTTGGGGGGCTAGGAGTATGGTTCCTAGTTGATTTAATTCTTGTTGTCACAGGGCAATTTACCAATAAAGATGGTCAAAAAATTCCTAGAACCTAGCCATCTAAATTAATCCAGTAAACTCCACCAGCTCTTGTTCCAGCATATAAGATTCTATTTTCTTCTGATAGTTCAAGAGAGAAAACACCGAGGTGATTTAAACCTGAATTGAACTCTTCCCATGTTGTTCCGCCATCGGTGCTTTTATAAACTCCAAAATCACCCAAGACACCCCTGCTTTCTGATAGTCTAAAATAATCTACAGTCCCCATATAAACATTTTTGCTATTTTCTGGATCAACAGCTATGTCACCAACTCCAAAAGATGCAGAAGGTATTAATTTTTCCCAGTTTTCTCCACCATTTATGCTTTTATATATTCCATCATCATCAGTCCCAAGATAGAGTACATTGGAGTCATTAGGGTCAACTGCTAATACATTAGTTTCCAGACTATTGAGTCCATTATTAATTTGAGTCCAGTTATTACCACGATCAGTGCTTTTAAACACCCCTGCTCCATCACCAACTTTGTCTGTATATTCTGTCTCTCCCTGTGTTGTTGCATAAAAGACATTATTGTTGTTTGGATCAATTACTAATTTACTTACATGAACATCTCTTACAAAACCATCATCAGAATTTCTCCAAGATTCTCCGTTATCTTCTGATCCAGTTAATCCCACACCTTCTTTTGCGTATTGATCCCCACCACTACCTACAAGAACTTTGAAAGGTGCTTCTTTCTCTACAACGATTCCGTGATAATGACAATTTCCACCTGCATCTTCATCATCACAAAGATCCGAACCTCCAATAAGCTCCCAAGATTTTCCAGCATTTGTTGATTTATAAACCCCTCCATTAGTTGTTGTAAATAAGGTGTCAGCATCTTCTGGGTGGGTTGCTAATTGCATACCATACCAATTTTTTATCCCAAAAGAAGCAAAAATCCAATTTTTACCTCCATCAGTACTCTTAAAAATTCCTAAATTGTAAGTTGTTGCATACATAGTTCCATCCAAAGCAGTAACTAGATCTACAACTTCAGAACCTACAAAACCTGTATTTGTTTCGATCCAAGTTTTACCATTGTCATAAGTTCTGTAAACACCTTGGAGACCTGCCATAAATACCTCAGATTCACTTTCACCAAACGTTATTATTTCCACACCAACATCGGGAATAACAGGATGTTCTTTTGTGTCTAAGAAGACATCAGATGAAATTCCAGCATCTTTACTTATAAATGTTTCTCTTCCAAAAACTGAGTAAATTTCTGAATCATTATATTCATTTATATACACCCCACCTTCTGATGGGTCTCCGGTAACTTCTTCAAGTAATTTCCAGCTTTCACCTCCATCAGTACTTTTATAAATACCTGGACAATATTTGGATACACTTTCTTCATAATCAGGGTCATCATTATCTACATCTGAACAATCTGAAAATGTATAAAGTCCAATTCTTGCATAAATTATGTTTGGATTGTTTGGATGAATTGCTAAACCTTTAATGTCTGATCTATGGAAAGTGTCACTTAAAGACTCCCAAGTCGAGCCTCGATCATTACTTTTTAACAGTAAATTACTTGTACCAACAAATATATGTCCATCATCAGATGGACTTACATAGAGAACTCTCACTTTATCTATGTCTTCTTCCTCTAATTCTTGTCCTTCTTCTAATTCGATTTCTTTAAAAACTCCTTTTGGGATAGATGACGATTTTATCCATGAGGTTCCAAAATCATTAGATATAAATATTGCTGAATTTTTTTCAGGAGAACAATCGTCTTCATCTTCTTCGTCATCACAGTCTTCTCCATTTGGAAAATGTCTCCCTGCCACATATAAAGTAGAGGTATTTTGAGAACCTATAGTTATAGCTGAATATTGTGAACCATCTATTTTTGCCTCGTCCCATGTTTTTCCACCATCATTAGAAACAAAAACACCAGAATCCGAATTACTTGTAGCTTCGGTGTAAAAAGCTATCTGATTAGAGTTTGATGCATTAACTACAACTCCACCCATGTTTCCACTTATTGTTTTTTTCAACTCCCAGATAAATGTTTTACTGTCCACTAAATAAAGATTGCTATCTGAGAGTCCAGAATTGTCTGTTGTAGTTACCCAGTACCCATCCGAACTTTTAAAAATACTTGTAATTGTTCCACCAAAAGGCCCATTTACTTGATTCCATTTAGTAGAACTTAAAGCTGGATCTGGTAAATCTGGTAATTCTGGAGGTATAAATTCTGTAATATCCATATCATCATTTTCTTCTTCATCACCACCTTCCTCCTCATCACCACCTTCCTCCTCATAATCTACATTTTCTTCATCAGAAGATATCTCAACTAATGTAGGACCAGAGGAATCATCGCTCGAACATGCGGAAAGAATTAATAGAAACAAAATAAATAAGATTAATTTTTTACTATTTTCTATCATTAATTACGATGTTAGCTTGAAAACATATACGCTGCCTGTATATTTTATCCAACACTAAGCACAAATAAAGCCTGAAGCGTCAGTGCAACAGTTATAAATAAAAATATGTATTGTGTTTTATCACTTTGTTGATGACCAAAAAGCTTTACCGCTAGATCATGAGCTAGAACAACACTGAGCATGTGGCCTAAAAGGGTAACACCTACCTGAACACTCCAGATAACTATAGGTTCTGCAAAATAGTTAATAGACGGTTCCTGAGCATTAAATAGATTTATACCAGTCCCAATGGGATCGTTCAATCGATAAAATAAAGTTTGAGATTCAAATAGTAAGAGAGTTAAATAATGTGTAACGTGATATGCAAAAGCAATTGGTAACATTGTATGTCCAAACAGATTTGATACTTTGTTGAGCTCAAGATCAGACCCTCCGATTTTTATTGCAAAGAAACAGGCAAAACGATAAAACAGAATTGTTGCTAGATTCATTAAAAAAAACATCATTGTTGAGAATCCCATATCATTTATCCTTGGTCCGAATTGTTCATACCAAAAAGTGGTCTCTCTCAAACCATCGTAAGTAACGGTACCGATCATCAAAAGTATAAAATACTCAATACCTCTTAACCTTGCAAGGTTCCCAATATTATCTAATAATGATCGGAAGTAAGGTCTAGAGTTGAACAGCTTTAGCTTGCTGTATAAATAATGAAGTAAAAGCAATGGATCAACTTCTATTAATGACTTTTTTAAAAAATACCTTAATAAATTTACGCTAATGAAAAGCAATATAAAGACAATACCAATATTGAAAGGATTTCCAGGTTTTCTCCAAACCAGTTCAAACCATGTTAGCCCTACAAACAAGATGCAAGCAAAATATACAGATTTAGGCTTATTTGAATTAATAGAAAATAAATTTAGAGGATTAAATTTCGCATATACATCTCCAAAGAATAAACCAAGGACGGGAACACCAATCCATAAAAAGACCCATAGCAAAAGAGGAGCTACTGATGTTTGTGCTGATTCATTACTAACTATTCCTGGTGTAACAAGTAAAAATAAAATTAAAAACCCAAATAACTTTCCAGCCAGGCTTCCCTTGGTGTTAAAAGATTCTTCTCTAGCGACAATTATTGATTCTTTCCAAGAAATTTTCAAATATACAAATGTAATTAATACAACAAGAGCGGAAGAGTTTAAAACAATATCAAAAGGGATTGGTAAATCTCCAACATTTACAACCCCATGATTGAGATATGGTGATGAATTATATTTCATCTAGTGTTTACAATAAACTAATAATTTTATAAAATTGTACAAAACAGGGAATTTTAATATGTGTGTAGTTTGTAATTTAACAATTCAAGGATATGAAACTGCTTATTTGGCAGTGGATACTGAATCATCACAAAGTATCCTCACCCCTGTTGTAAATAGGTTATTAGATTTTCATACCTATCAAGCAATTGAATCTATGTTGATTCAAGCATCCTTAGTTGGAATTGTTATTTAAATCTTTAAATACAATTTTTACAGAGATCAGTACACTTTCCGAATAACTCAAGCCTATGATCTTCAATTATAAAATTAAACTTTTTTTCTATTCTTTTTATTTCTTTTGATAAAGTGGTTTCAAAACTTTCACCCATTTGAATATCTATTATTTCTCCACAGTCACTACAAAATAAGTGATGATGATGAGAATCTTCCTCTAAAAGAAGTTCCACAACGGTTGCGTTATTGGGATCTGTAAACTCATTTAGTATGTTTATATTCTTTAAATCATTTAATACACGGTAAAGAGTTGACTTTGCCACTTTGTTTTTTAGTTTTGATTGAAGTTCATCAATTGTAAGAGGGTTTTTATTATCTAACAAAGCCTCAAGAACAAGAATTCTTGGGTTAGTTATCGAAACTTTATGTTCTGATAAAATTTTTTTTGAGTCTTTCATAATTATTTAATTATAACGAAAAATTAGAAAATAAAAAATGAGAATAATTCTCATTTATTGTTGACAAATATATAATTGAGACTTAATCTCAAATATTGTAAAAATTAAAAAGGAGAATTTTGAAACAAAACAAATTTTTTAAATTTAGTGTAGTTGCTCTTTCAATTGTGCTTATTGCATGTTCTGGAGGTACCGAAGCAGGATGTCCAGAAACAGATGGAAGAAGTTTAAATGTCGTAGCCACCACCCCTATGATGGGTGAATTTGTTAGTCAAGTGGCTGGAGACAATGTAAACCTTACAATTTTAATGCCGCCTGAAGCGGATCCACATACGTACGAACCTGCTCCACAGGATGCAGGATTAATTGCAGATGCCGACCTAGTTTTTTATACAGGTTTAAAATATGAACCTGCGGCCGTGGTAAAACTGCTAGAAAACTCAGCCTGTAGTCAAGAGATACTCGCTGAAATTGGCGATAATGTTTTTCCAATAGAATTTAAAGAAGGTGGGCATGATGATCATGATGATCATGGCGATGAAGAAGGTCATGATGATGAAGAAGGTCATGATGATGAAGAAGGTCATGATGATGAAGAAGGTGGGCATGAAGGCCACGATCATGGTGCATTCGACCCTCACTTCTGGTTTGATCCAGGTAGAGTTATATACGCTGTTGAATATATTGAATCAAAATTAAGTGAATTTGATCCAGATAATCAATCTAGCTACGAAGCTTTATCATCAGATTACAAGAGTGAATTGAGTGATTTAACAGGTCAGGTATCTGGTCTAATATCAACAGTTCCTTCACAAAATAGAAAATTAATCACAACACATGAATCTTTAGGGTATCTAGAGGCAAAATTTGGATTAGAGGTTTTATCAACCATTATTCCTGACTTGGATTCTTCAAATGAAATATCACCATCTCAATTAGTTGATGTTATTGATGTTATTGAAGATAACAATGTAAAGGTCATTTTTATTGAATCCGAAGCACCGTCAGTTTATGCTGAAACAATTGTTGCAGAGACTGGTATTAAAGCTGTTGAGGGATTATGGGTTGAAACTTTGAAAGAAGGCCAATCTTATCCTGACTTTTTAATCAGTGCTGTCGAATTAATTGTGGAGAATCTCAGTAATACTGATTAAGTTGGTTGTAGATAACTTTCAATAGCTAAACAGAAAGGTATCACAATGGACAACACAATTGAAGATAATTTTGAAAACACAGCAATCATTGTTTCCGATGGTTGCTGTGTTCAATTAGGGAACTTACAAGTATTAGACGACGTTACTTTTTCTATAAATAAAGGAAAAAAAGTAGCCGTAGTTGGTCCAAATGGCGGAGGAAAGTCAACATTATTCAACGCCATCGCTGGATTAATACCAATCGTTGACGGCAGTTTGAAAATAAAAGGAATGAGTCCGGAAGATGCAAGAGGAACGATAAGTTATGTTCCACAAAAAGATTTAATTAATAAAAACTTTCCACTTTCTGTAAAACAAGTTGTTGAAATGGGCTTAATTGATAGAAAATCTTTAAACCTTTTTTCAAGAAAAAAAATCAATATAAAAATCAAACAAGCATTAGAAAATGTAGGTCTCCAAGATAAAATCGATGAAAATATTAACAATTTATCTGGAGGTCAGTTTCAAAGAGTATTAATTGCAAGAGGGTTAGCTCAAAATGCAGATATTTTATTATTAGATGAGGCATTCAGCGCAGTAGATGTTGGAGCACAAGAAGACATCATGAATCTGATAAGTGATATAAATCTTGATGGTAAAACAATTTTAATCGCAACACATGATCTGAATAACCTAGAGGAAAAATTTGATGAAGTATTATGCCTTAACAGACATTGTTGTGCGTACGGAGATCCCTCAAAAGTTTTAACCAAAGAAGTTATTGAAGAAATGTATGGATCTCATAATGATATGTTTAAGTATCACACGATAGAAAGTCACAGTAAAAATAATGATTGAAATTTTAATTGAGCCATTCAAGTATGAATTTATGACTCGCTCAATTATCACAGCTATTGCTTCAGGAGTCATGCTTTCTTTATTAGGCCCTTTTGCGATAAATAGGAATATGGGTTTTATGGCTGACGCTATGGCTCATGCCACACTTCCGATTATTGCAGTAGGTGTTTTTTTAGGTTTTAGTATTTCTGAGTTAGGTGTTCCATCATCAATACTTATTGCAATTTTTCTAGGTTATATAATTAAAAACTCAAATATTGGTGAAGATACAGCTATTGGCATAATCTTTTCATCTTTCTTTGCTCTGGGTTTTGTGTTAATTTCTTTGCTTAATGTAACCATAAACTTAGAAGACTTATTGTTTGGCCAGATACTAGCGGTAAGTAGTTTTGATGTACTCATTGTGGTTGGAATGTGTTTTGTGGTCGTTTTATTAATTACAATCTTTTTTAAACAGTTGTTGTTTTACTCTTTTGACCCAATTGGTGCAGAGGTCAGAGGATTAAATACAAACTTCTTAAATTATTTGTTTCTTGTGGTTTTATCTGTTGCTATTGTAGCCTCTCTTCAAACAGTTGGGATAATTTTAGTTTTAAGCATGTTATTGATTCCAGCAGCAGCATCAAAACAGATAACAAACACTTTTCTTTCATCAATATTTGTGAGTATTCTTTTTGGAGTAGTTTCTTCGGTTTCAGGACTTTATTTGTCATATTTTTTTAATCTTCCATCGGGTCCTACAATGTCATTAGTTGCCACATCTATTTTTGTTATTTGTTTTATAGTTAGCAAATTAAGAAAAGTTAAAATTTAAGAATAATATGTATTCAATATGGGTTGAGTCATCTTCAGATCAAGTATCAGATATAAAGAAAGTAATTAAGACTCTATCTGATCAAGAAGATAAAGAATATTTTGATCCCCACGTCACACTAGTAACAAACTTAAATTCAGAACATTCAGCTATGGATGTATTTAATAAAATACCGAAGAAGAGATTTGATATCACGTTTGATACAATCCAGGAAGGAACGACCTACTTTCAACGACTTTTCTTAACATCCACAGATAATACAAATTTTCAAAACTCAATAATCGATATAGAAGGATGGCCAAGTCTATGGATTCCTCATCTGTCACTTTATTACGGGAACGAGTTACCAAAATCTTATCCTTCGAAGGATTTTGATAATCTCATTCCCATAACCGTTACGTTTGATACATTAGTACTGTCAGAAACAGGCCCTATAGTATCGAAGTGGAAGGAGATAACCACTTTATTTTTGGACTGACTCCAAAGCAACTTTTACCTTTTCAGCAGGGAAATCATAATCAATTATTTCACCACTTAAGAAGTTCTCATATGCTTTCATGTCAAAATGCCCATGACCACACATTGCTGTCAAAACAGCTACTTGCTCAGATCTTTGGTCAGCATCTTTTACTGCTCTAATTGCTGAAGCTATAGCGTGAGTAGCTTCAGGTGCTGGGACAATACCTTCAGTTTTTGCAAAGAGCTGACCAGCTTCAAAACATTCTCGTTGACCAATTGCTTCGGCCTCGATCAGATTATCTTCATACATAGCACTTACCAATGGAGCCATGCCATGATATCTTAGACCACCAGCATGTATGGGGTCAGGCACAAAACTGGATCCAAGAGTATGCATTTTTACAACTGGTGCCATACCTACAGAATCTCCAAAATCATACGTATAAACACCTTTAGTCAAAGATGGACACGCTTGAGGCTCCACAGCTCGAATAATGGTTTTTTTATTTGACTCCATATTGTTTTTTGCAAAAGGAGAAAATAATCCAGTAAAGTTTGATCCGCCACCTGTGCAACCAACAATTATATCTGGATAGTCTTCTGCCATTTCCATTTGTTTTAAAGCCTCTAAGCCAATAATTGATTGATGCATGAGAACATGATTTAAAACACTACCCAAGGCATACCTAGTTCCTTCTTCTTTTCTAGCTACCTCTATAGCTTCAGAAATTGCAATACCTAAGCTTCCAGGAGTATTTGGATCCTGAGATAAGAATTGTTTTCCAATATCTGTTCTTTCAGACGGACTTGGGTGAACAGTTGCACCATAAATTTCCATCATTGTCTTTCTGTAGGGTTTAGAGGCATATGAAGCAGCTACTTGAAAAACTTCAAGATCAATACCAAACGCTTGACATGCGAAAGATAACGCAGAACCCCATTGACCTGCACCTGTTTCAGTAACCATTTTCTTAATCCCCTCTTCAGCGTTATAAAAAGCCTGAGGAATTGCAGTATTTGGCTTATGTGAACCAGAGGGTGATCCACCTTCATACTTGTAATAAATTCTTGATTTTGTACCTAATGCTTCCTCCAACCTCAAAGCCCTATACATCGGAGAAGGTCTATAGATCTTATATAATTCCAAAACAGGCTCTGGAATATCAATATAGTTCTGGTCAGATACCTCCTGTAAAATAAGACCCATTGGAAACAATGGTGCTAAATCTTCCGGACCAATAGGCTCCATAGTTTGAGGGTTTAGTTGCGGTGGTAAAGGGTTTGGAAGATCAGGGACTATGTTATACCACTGTTTGGGAATATCATTTTCATTAAGTAGATATTTGTATTGTTTTTTCATTTTTACTCCTTAGCTATTTGGGTTGAGCCCGGAGTTTTAATTTCAGTGACAGTAATAAAAAAACCGGGCTGTGCCCGGTTTAAGAACTAACTAGTGGGGCACCTACCTATGTAGTTGACCACCAATTCCAGCTAGTTATATTTTTCATATTTAATAACATACCAAATAAACTTTAAGATACAAAATTCATTTAAGTAAAAATCTTATCTCTTCTATTCTTTATAAAGTGGAAAAAATAATAGAAGCAAAAAATCTTACAAAGGTTTATGGAGAAGATGGAACATCAGTTACAGCATTAAACAATGTAAATCTTGATTTTTATGAAAATAAATTTACGGCAATTATGGGTCAGTCTGGATCAGGCAAATCAACCCTTCTCCACTGTCTTGCAGGATTAGATAAAGTTACTTCAGGATCAATCTTTGTAAAAGGCGTTGATCTGGGAAGCCTTAACGACAAAGAATTAACAAAAATAAGAAGAGACTCTTTTGGATTTGTTTTCCAAGCTTTTAATTTAATACCAACTTTAACTGCAGAAGAAAACATCACACTACCCTCTTCAATTGCAGGAAGAAAACCTGATGAAGAGTGGATAAACCAAATTGTTAATACCGTAGACATTGGAGATAGATTAAATCATCGACCAAATGAACTTTCAGGTGGTCAGCAACAAAGAGTCGCTGCTGCACGTGCGATGGCAACCAAGCCAGAAGTCATTTTCGCTGATGAGCCATCAGGTAATTTAGACTCAAAATCAAGTAAGGAACTATTAACTTTTATGAAATCTGTTGTCAAAGAGTTAAATCAGACCATAGTTATGGTGACACACGATCCTTTCGCTGCATCTTTCGCTGAGAGGGTAATAATGCTAAAAGATGGAGAAGTAGCAAGTGATATGGAAGATCCATCTCAAGAAGAGATTATTTCAATGGTCACATCCTTAAGCGACATTTAATGTTTGGATTTACAAAAAGACCCCTTCTATTAATAGCCTGGAAAAATCTTAAAACTTATCCAGTAAGAATATTTCTGACAACCTCATCAATTATTCTTGGAGTTTCAGTCATAATTGCTGCAAATATTTTCTCTGAAAGCAACAAAAATGCATTCGATAATTTATTTTCTGGTGTATTTGAAGGAATTGATCTAGTTGTTCAGCCTATCCAGGAAGATTTTGCTCAAAGCTTTGGAGATGATGGCGGTCAAGGACCAATATCATTTGAGTTTAAAAAGATATCTGATAAAAAGATAAACGAAATAAAGACCATAGATGGTGTAAAAGATGCATGGGGTGATGTTATTGGGTTTGCTCAATTTATAAAACTTGGCCCTAGACGAGACTGTCACTCTTATAACCCAGAATGTGAAAGAGAAACTATCTTAATTCAAAATGGTTTTGCCCCTACTTTTGGTGCTGCGTGGGATACATCACCTTATGCATCACAGTGGGAAATAATTGATGGACAGCCTCCTACAAATAACAAAGAGGTCGTTATGGACTCAACAACAGCTGAAGGAAATGGTTTTAGTGTTGGAGACAGAGTCACTGTACTTGCTGGGGCAATACCAGCCACTTTCACGATCGTTGGGATAGCAGAATTTGCAAATACGGGGTCACCTGGTGGAGCATCTTTTGCTCTTTTTGACTTTAGAACTGCACAAGTTCTTTTAGATTCTATTGGTGAAGTAGATTTTATAAATGTTGTCGTTGATCAAAATGCAGACATAAATCAAGTTCGAAGCGCTATTTCAAATATCGACAGTCAAGGTTTAGAAGTTATTGATGCACAGGAAGCAGCAGCTGAACAAGCAGACTCTATAAAACAAGGCCTTGATTTTTTTAATACAATATTGAATGTATTCGCAGGTATAGCCATCTTTGTAGGAGCTTTTATTATTCAAAATACGTTTAGAATCCTTTTGTTACAAAGAACAAAAGAGCTATCTTTGTTAAGAGCTTTAGGAACTTCTAAGAGACAGATTTATAGACTTGTTGTCTCAGAATCATTATATATGGCAGTAATAGGCTCAGGCCTTGGCGTTGCACTTGGCATTGGTTTATCAGTAGTTGTTAAAGAGGGATTAAAGTATTTTGATTTTGGCCTGCCTGAAGGTCCTTTAGTTTTAACTCCTAGTGCTGCAGTCACAGGAATTATTATTGGCGTAGTTGTCACTATATTTTCTTCGTTATTACCAGCTAGAAAAGCATCTCAAGTAAGCCCACTTGAAGCAATTAGAGACAGTCAATCAACTCCAAAAAGAAAGTCATTATTTATACGATTGATTGTTGGGTCATCAGTCTCATTGTCAGGTTTAGGTATTCTTTTCGGCGTTTTGTATTCTTTTTTTAGAGTTCCATCTTTATCAGTACTTCAACAAGTAGGCTTAGGCGCAAGCATAATTTTTATTGGAATTTCAGTAATTACACCTTCTATCACAAAACCTTTTGTTACTATTTTTGATAAAATTTATAACACTATTTTTGGAATTCTTGGTAAATTGGCAACGGAAAACTCTAAAAGAACTCCACGAAGGACTGCCTCTACAGCTTCAGCGTTAATGATTGGACTAACTTTAATATCTCTCGCAAACGTTTTAACCACATCTTTCAAAGCACAAGCAGAAAAAGTTGTAAAAGAAGTTGTTCTTGCAGACTATCAGGTTAGTGCAGCTCAAATTTTTGCATCTCCGGGTATTCCAACAGGACTATCTCAAGAATTGCTTGAACTTGAGGAAGTTACAGAACTATCAAGAACGCGAGCTACCGTTGTTGGGTACAACAACAGACCATTGATACTGGGAGCTGTTGATAAAGAAGTTTTTGACCTAATCAAAACTATTGACATTGCTGGATCAAGAGAAGATTTTTATAAACAAGACGCAATTGGGGTTTTAAAATTTAAAGCTGATAATGATAATATCTTACTAAATGACAGAGTAACTTTGACAATTCCTGAAGTAGGAAAAAAAGAATTTATTGTTAAATATATTTTTGACTGGACCACACAGCCCCCTGCTGAATTTTTTCTCCTTTTAGATAATCACGAATTTTTCTCAAACGAATCTTTAGATACTGAACTATATTTCAACGTAACTAACAAAGATGAAGCAACTAAAAATAAACTTGATGATATTGTAGATCATTATCCAGGTGTAACATTACGTGATCAAGACGCTTTGATTGAAGAGGCAAATAGCCAGATCCAATTGTTATTGAATGTTATTTATGGATTCTTGTCTATTTCAATTTTTGTTGCATTATTTGGAATTACAAACACTTTGTCATTATCTGTTTATGAAAGAACAAGAGAAATTGGCTTAATGAGAGCAATAGGAACTCTGAGAAAACAAATTAGAAACATGGTGTTTATAGAGTCTTCAATTATCTCAATATTTGGTGCAATTCTTGGTACTGCGCTTGGTATATTTTTTGCTTGGAGCTTAATTCAAGCTTTGGAAGATCAAGGCTTCACTGAGTTTGTTGTTTCCACAAAGCAAACACTTTTATGGATTGGTATTGCAATACTCTCGGGTGTAATTGCAGCAATCATTCCTGCAATTAGAGCATCAAGGCAAAATATTTTAGAAGCTATTTCCTACGAATAATTATTTCTAATACAATAAATTAATATGGAAAACACCAATATTAGACAATTACTATCCGATTTAGTAATGATTCCTTCTATAAGTTCTCTTGATGAAAATCAGAAAGATGTATTAGATTCGGCAAATTATATTGCTGATTTATTCAATGAAATTGGTTTAAATTCGAAGGTCACTTCAAGTAAAAATAGTAAACCAGCTGTACTTGCCCAGACTGAAATAGACCCATCTAAAAAAACCGTTCTTCTCTATGCCCATCATGATGTGCAACCAGTTGGCGATATAAATAAATGGGATACAGATCCCTTTAAACCCGAGATTATTGATGGAAGACTTTTTGCAAGAGGGTCAGGAGATAACAAAGCAGGAGTTGTAACTCATTACGAAGTTGTTAAAAAATTGATAGATGACCTACCTGTAAATATAAAAATCTTCATCGAAGGTGAAGAAGAAATAGGCTCTCCTTTCATGGCAGAGTTTATAGAGGAAAATAAAAAAAACTTAGAAGCAGATGTCATTGTTATTGCTGATTCTGGAAACATTAAATCTGGTGTTCCAACTATTACAACATCTTTAAGAGGTTTGGTTGATGGAATTATTGTTGTTGATCAGCAAATGAATCCTGTTCACTCAGGTCTTGGAGGTGGTGTTGTGCCTGATGCATTTATGATATTAAGTAAAATTATTTCATCATTTCACAATGAAAAAGGAGAATTATTAATTGAAGGATTAACTCCAACCGACCAAGACGTGTATGAATTATCTGAAGAGTTTGTTCAAAACTCCCTTTCTTCGAACGGCGTAAATTTATTTGAAATGGATAGCTATTCAAAACGGTTGTGGCTGGAACCGGCACTAAGCATTTTAGCTATCGATGCCCCACCTGTTGAAGAATCAGTTAATCTACTTATTCCAAAAGCTAGAGCAAAAGTAAGTTTGAGATTACCTCCCACAGAAGATCCAGATCATGCAATGGAAATGCTCCACAAACATATAAAAGATAACACGCCTTGGAATGCAAATGTTGAATTTATCCCTGAAGCTAAAGGTAAAGGTGTACTAGTAGATCCTCAAAAAGAGTTTTCAACACAATTAATTAAATCTTTCGATAAATTTTGGGATAATGAAGTTGCATTTATGGGCGTCGGAGGTTCTATACCTTTCGCAAATATATTCACAGAACAATTTCCAAACGCAGAGATTGTTTTGGTTGGGGCAGGAGATGAAGAGGGTAATGCTCATGCACCAAATGAAAGTGTAAACATTGACGATATACAAAGACTTATTGATAGTCTTGCTGACACACTTTCAAATTATTAACAAAATGTTAATTTGAGGTAAATTCTTTAAATTCAACTACAAGCTAAGGAATTTCTTTATATAATCAGCTTGAGTATGGGGGAAGCTCATATTTATTAACAATTTAGAGGGAACTTAAGGAAGTAAGTTTTATGAAAAAATTCTTTATTCAAGATGATGTATCAACAGCAAAAACATCTTCAGTAATTTTCTTTATATCAGGAGTTGTAGCTTTTATACAGCCAGAGATATTAATAATCCGAACTTTAGCAAGTTTCTTTGGAGCTGTTGCAATAGCACAGATTGTACTACTTGGCCCACAAATCATGGAAGATAGCATTCCTGAATCTTGGAACACTGCAAACGCAATGATCGCTGCTGTTATTTTGCTCGATAATTTAATCGACACTGGTTATGTAGCTCGAGAAATAGAAAACCCGATTGCACGAGAACCAATTTTTATATTTCTTAATTTTGCCTTTCTTGGGTATGCTTTCACGACCGAAGGCAAAATGTCTAATGTTTATAGATATATGATTATGTTTGGTGCTTCTGCGTTTATTCTTGTTATAGGTGCAGAGTTTTTCTTTGGAGTTGAGATACCCGAATCTCTTGACATAATATTTTTGCCAGTGTTCTTTACATGGCTTATAGGAATTACAGCAGGAACTTACACAGCTTTTAGTAATAAAGAATAAGAAAGAAAGGTGATAGCATGTCGATTACAAACTCAAGAGAATTCACAATAAATGTTGGAAAAATTGAAGAAGCTGAAAAATGGCTTTCTGAAGGTGCAGATTTATGGAAAGAAATTACTGGTAAAGACGCTGTAATTTATAAAGAAGGATGGGGAGATCAGTACAAGATGCTTTTTGTAACAACTTATGACTCTATTGGGGAGACAGAGGAAGTTCTAGAAAAGATGTTGGCTGATGAAAGAGTTACAGATTGGATTAATGTCGGAATGGCAAATGGAAATTTAATCTCAGGAGCTTCTGACAGGTTTTTTACAACCATAAAAGACACAAGAGAGTAAAAGAAAGGAAATTAAATTATGAAATCGTTTTTTACATCAACAGATAAAGAAAACGCACAACAAGCCGGTTACTTATTCTTAATTACTAACATTTTAGGATTTGTAACTACAGGATTAATGGGAATGGAAGCTCCTCCTGCAGAAAAATTAGTGGGATTCTTCTGGGGTTTAGGCCTAGCTGGTGTTTTTCTAACCATCAAACCATTGCTTGGTGATAATGTACCAGAAAATTGGAGAGAAGGCACAACATTTATTGCTGCAGCGATCTTCACCGCCAACACTTTACTATTAGGAAGTGATGGAAATGAATTTGGTCCATTTTTCTTCTTTGTATGCATTAATATGATTGCTTTATATTCAGTATCAGAGGGTGTTATTGGTAATATTTATCGATACAGCCTCTTAATCGGTGGAGCTATTGGAACTGTAGTCTCAGGTGCTGGCGCGTTTTTTGACTATGAATTACCAGAAGCCTTAATGCCAATTGGGTTAGTTATTTGGCTTGCATTTATCTTAGGTCTAGGCGTTGGACCATTGTTAGCATGGAGAGATAGGGAATAGAATAGAAAGGAAAAAAATGAATACTTTATCTGATAGTGAAAAAAGAATAGGAAGCCTCATGGCTCGTATATCTGCAGCATGCATCTTTCTGTCTTTTGGAGTACAAGTTGCTTTAGGAGATCCAGGAAGTGCTGGTTACGATTCAGCAACGGGAGGAATAGTTGCAACTTTAAATTATGCACAAGCATTTTCTTTTTTGTTTGTACTTGCATTCTCGCTTAAGCTTTTCAATGCTGAAGAGAATGCGTACTTTAGAGTTGTTACGCAAGCATTTTTTGTAGTAATAGCTATAAATATGGTAAATAGCTTTAATGCAACTGGATACTTTAACAACGAAGGAACAATCTTTACACCAGATCAAATACAGATACTTCAGAATGTAAATGCATGGGGTTGGAACTTACTAGCTGGAATTGTAGTGCTTTGTGTACTTTCAGTTAATGAAGATCAGCTCCCAACTTATGGAGTTTATGCTGGCTGGGGTGGAGCAATTTTAATATTGGCCTTTTCTATCGGGAGCATATTTGGACTTCTACCTGAAGGAGCTTTTATTTTAATAGCAGTCTTAGGAGGAGTTGTTTTGTTTCCAGCATTTATATTTTCATTCTCATCAGCATTTTCTAAAGCATGAAGTGAAATAGGGCTTTGTAGACATACTTAACTGACGAAATAACGTTAGGAGGAGAAATGTTTGTAAGACTAACTCTTGCAGATGTAAAAGAGGGTGAAATGAATAATGCCCTTGAGTATGTCAAAAATACAGTAATGCCATCTTATGATGGAATTTCAGGTTTATTAGGAATAGCAGCATGCGCCACAAATGATGGAAGATTTATGGCCTGGTCTACTTGGGCTAATGAAGATTCGAAAAATGCCTCAATTGATAAATTTAATGAGGCTCTAGCAGGTGCAGCAGAGATGCTTGATGGTCAACCAGAAGTAATGGAAGGACCTATGGTCGCTGGACAACAATATATTGCTGTATCCAAGGAAGGTGAAGAAGGATTTTTTGCCAGATTCGTTTTAGGTGGAGGAACTCAAGAGGGTAAGACCTATGATGATGTTGCAGAATTTATGACAAACACTGTTTATCCAGCTTATGAAAATGTCGAAGGAATTTATGGAACCGGTGCTTGTAAAGTAGCCGAAGATAAAGGATTCAGTTTCAACTTTTGGACTGATCATGATGCCGCACACGCAGCATCTGATGTTATCGCATCAGTTGTATCAGATGCTGTAGCAAATCTCATTTCAGAACCACCACAAGAAATAACTGGTCAATGTGATATTTGGAGAAACTACGTCGATTTTCCTGTTGGAAAATTATAAAAAAAAGTGAAGGAGAAAATATGTACTTTAGATTAACGCAAGTTGATATACAAGATGGAAAAATGGAAGACACTTTAGCTTATGCAGCAAGTGTAAAGGATTCTTTTAACGATACACCAGGATTATTTCAAATTTGTATCGCTGAAATGGATAATGGTCAAATGACTTCATGGAGTTTGTGGGCTAATGAAGATGCAATGAATGGTGCTGGACCACAGATCCAAGAAGCCCTTGGTGGATTAGGAGAATTTGTAAGTGGACCACCAACTATTTCTCATGGTCCTATGAATGCAGGTCAAATATATCAAACTGTAAGAAAAGAAGATGAGAATAATCCTTTTGTCGTTCGTATTGGGTTCGGTGCCGAATATATAGAAGATAAATTTGATGAAGCAACAGACTGGCTTCAAAATACCGTATATGCCGGATATGAGGGAACAGATGGACTAATTGGTGCATTAGCAGCAGATGTTGGCGGAACAGGTGTTACATTAAGCAATTGGGAATCACAAGATGCCATGGATGCATCTCAGGAGAAATTTCAGGAAATAATGTCCGATGCAATGTCATACATTAAAAATCCTCCAACGATTGTCACAGGAGTATGTAATTTATATACAAACAATGTAAGTTTTCCTGCTGGAAAACTTCCTGATTGGAATAAATAAGAAAGGAAAAAATATGATTACACAAAAAGAAAGAGAGCTTGGGACTAGATTCGCTTATATAAATATTTTGGCGACATTAATAGTTTTCATTGTTCTTGCTTTCGTAATTGGTCCTGATGAAACAGGATACAACGAAGATTTCGGAGCACTAACTGGTCTAGTAGGATTTGCTCAGGGGCTAACCTTTCTAGGATTAGTAAGGCTTTCAGGAAAGCTTTTTAATGCAAAAGAAAAGCCACTTCTTGCTGGAGCTGTCGCAGTTACTTACGGAGTGGGCGTAGTAGGTTTAATGTTTGCACTTACCCCAACATTTATAGCTAATGGATTTACAGTTAGAGGGATTTCAGCAGACACAGTAACTGACCTCAGTTTTTACTTGAACTTTACACAATTTTTAATAGGTGCATTGTGGATTTCTCAAGTGGTTAGAGCTGATGAGGGTCAACTACCTTCCTGGGGTAAATTAGTTGGAAACACACAAGCATATGGATCGGCAGCTGTTTTATTTGCATTTTACTTTGGCGTGATTGGACAAGCATTATTTGTTCCAGCACTTCTTCTTTTTGGGATTGTTCTGTATCCAGTATTTATATACGGAATGTCTCAAGCATTTAGTAATAATTAATAGAAAAATATGTACGCAGTTGCGGTAACAATATTATTTAAAGAGGGGAAGCTTGGTAAACTCAAAGACTTTTTTGAAAACACAGGCTTCCCAGCTTTAGAAGTATTAAAAGGAGATATGTATTCTATTGCATTCTTTAATCCAAAAGATAATGTAAACCTTGGTATTGCATTTATGAAGGACAAGGAAACTGCAGATAAGTTTGCAGAAATTAGAAACGAGAACTTGATGCAAATTCAAGATCTACTTGCAAGCTTTCCAAGAGTCTACGAAGGTGAATTGTTAACTGGTAAGACTTTAAAGGATTCATTAATTGATGATTCAAAAGATACTATGTTTTTGGCATTTGCAAAATTAGATGTAAAAAATGCTGACGAATATATGAATCTTCAAAAAGAAATTTATCTACCAAAACTTGAAGAGGATGAGGGAATTATTTCTTACGGATCAATTAAAATTGATGAAAAATCTCTTGTTTTGTTTGAATTTTGGACTTCTCATGATGCAAAGCATATTTTTGATGAAAAACTTAATGCTGATGAAAATGTTTACGAAAAATTTATGCCATTGATGGAGGGATTTACTGATTATTATGGTGAACCGTATGCCATCAGACAGTTTGTTGACTTTAAAGCTGGCGAATCGATAAATTAAAGAGTCCTTTAAAATTTAATATATGTTGGACGAAAGAAGATATGACATTGATGCATTAAGGTCCATAGCTCTTTTTATTTTATTAATTTATCATCTTGGTCAATCATTCACTTCTCTGGCACCATATATTCTTTTTGTTCAGAATAAAAAAGTGACTGACGGAATATGGCCATTTTTGAATGTAATGAATACTTGGAGAATACCGTTAGTTTTTCTTATTGCAGGAATTGCCTTAAGGCTTTCATTTCAAAAAAGAACAAAATTAGAAATTCTCAAGGAGAGGGGAAAAATTATTGCTTTACCTTGGATATTTGGAACTCTTATATTTTCAACTTCCTCAGCTTTTATTGCTGACAAATATTACGATTACTGGTTCCTAGACGGAGTAAATGAAGCAATTCTTTTAGCATTTGAGTACAACGGTCTTCATCTATGGTTTTTAATCAACCTTATTATCTATTGTTTATTGATTGTTCCAGTTTTAAATTTTTTTTCGAAAAAAAATTTCTTTTCGACAATATTAAATAAACCTGGAGGAATATTTTTATTTGCGATACCTATCGTTGCTGAAGGCAATTTCTTAAATTCTCAAAGGTTTTATACAGAAACATACGGTGATTATTACATTGAATATGCAAACACTGATCATGGATTATTGCTAGGTTTTTTATGGTTTACAATCGGAATAATTTTAACTTCTCAGGAAGATTCATTCTGGGAATCAAATAAAAGAAATTGGCGTATGCATTTAATTTTTGCAATTGGGTCTTATCTTTACAGGTTATTTAACAACTTTGAAACCGGTTACGCATTAGATAATCGACTCATAGCATTCGAATCATTTAACTTTATATTTCTATTCTTAGGTCTCGCAGCTGTTTATCTAAATAAGGATTCGCCCCAACTAACTTATTATAAAACAGCAGCTTATCCTGTATATATTGTTCACTTACCTGTACAAATGTTAGTAATGTACTTCTTTTCAGGAATAAACATTCATCCAATAATTAAGTTTCCTATTGTTTTATTTTTGATATGTTTTTTAAGCTTAACAATTTATCATTCAATAAAAAATATCAGTGTTTTGAGGCCATTGTTTGGTTTAAGAAATAAATAATTGAGATGCACCAGAAAAGATTATTACTTAGATTTGTAATTTTGTTATTGTTTATACTTTTTTTAGTATTTTCTGATTCCTATATTGCCCGAAGATTAATTCAATTACCATCACTATTACTTAATTATTTTTAAACATGAACCTTTTAGATTTTGCAGACCAGGAATATATCAATTTAATCACATATAAAAGAGATGATACCTCCGTGAAAACTCCAGTATGGGTTGCAGAATACGAAAATTACTTAGTTATTACTTCAAGTAAATCAGCAGGAAAAGTGAAAAGAATAAATAACAATGGAAGAGCAACAATTTATGTTACAGATCAAATTGGGAGTAGTGTGCTTTCTGAATCGCTAGATGTAAGAGCATCAATCATTGATGACGAAGAAAAGAAACAAGAAGCCCTTGATAAAATCATAAAAAAATATGGATCAATGTCTAAAATGTTTATACGAGGTTCTAATGAAAATCGTGCAATAATCAAAATTCAAGAAAAGGAGTAATAGTGTTTTGTCCAGAGTGTGGATGCGAAGACGAAAACTAGTCTAAGAAAACCATTTATGAGTTCCAAAATGATTCCTTGGAACCGGATTTTTATTCTTCAAGAAATATTCAATACCTCCTAAAACTGAATCTAAATAACGACTAAGTTGAGGATTTATTTGAAAAACAAAAGGAATAACATACAAGGGACCTGGAAATTTTTTAAGGGGATAGGTATTTATTTGAATCGATAATTCAGATGACTCTTCATTACCTGATAGCCTCCATTTTACTTTTGATTTTTTTCCATTCTTGGTTCCAATTATGAGGTCATAACCATTTTCATCCCATTGGGTAAACTCTCTTTCAAAAGTAAGTCCACTCAGATACTCTAAAATATCTTTCGATCCGATACCTGGCCAGGAGACAACTGTGTTGTATTTACAAAATGGATGAGTCTCATTTAAATAATTTGGTGTTGTTATTACATTCCATACTTCATCTTTAGAAAAATCAAGTTTCTTAGTCCTCTTAATAGATAGAATATTGTTCATAAGATTATTTTAGGGCATAGGCCAACTACGTTTGGAAGAGTGTTTGAGTGACTCAATAACGCATACAAGCAGTCGGCCTATGTATTAATTATAGATATTTAATCACAAACGTGCAAGATTGTGTATTTATTTTCACATAATAAATGTGTTTGTGAAACTAAAGCATCAAATATAGAAACCCTACAAACATAGGGATTAGAAGAACAAAAGCAAGAGCAACAATTCTTTTTACATCCATATTTATAAGATTAACTCTGATCTGATTTAAAAATAAATTACAAGAAAGATTCCAAGAATAATGCAAAGGAACAGTCCATATGCAGATATATAGATAGGAAATATTCTTTTAGATTTTTCAAGTCTAATGACACAAAGATTTGTAATTGAGTAATAAATTAATATAAATATTGCACTTAATTTTACAGCTGATAATACATCAAAATTTAAAATACCAACCACAACAATAAAACCAACAAATATATCTGCTACATAGGCAGAATTCTGCTTTGGATGGATTGTCATAAATAAGCTTGGGATTTTTTTATCTCTTGCCATTGCTACTAATACCCTACTTATCCCAGGCAAAAGAGCGAGTAACACAGATCCTGTAGCAACAGTTGATGCAATAATAATTAGATATGAAAACTCAGAAAAACGACTCAAGTCAAAGGCGACTTTTAATGGAGTTAAGGAATTTTCAATAATACTTGGATTTACAATTCCAAGTGTAACAAATGACGTAGAGACATATAAAAATAATGTAATTCCTAAACCAACAAGTATTGCCTTAGGTATAATTTTTTCTGGGCTATCAACCTCTTCACCGAATGTTGCAAGTCTTGAGTACCCTGTAAATGCAAAGAACCAGATACTTGCACTTAGAATAAGATTTTTAAATGAAAAACCTTTTCCAATAGGTATGTCAAGTGAAAAATTACTGGAGCTTGTAACAGATATAATATAAAAAATAAGTATTAGAACTATTGTGTATACAAACCATCTGGCAATATTTACAGTCTTTGAGATTCCAAAATAATTTATTAGTGTGACAAAAATAATAAATATTATTGATACAACTTTTGGATTTTCTGGATAAAGATAATTTCCAAGTGTTAAAGCTACCGCAGTACAACTAATTAACTTACCAATAGCAAATGAATATCCAGCAATTAAAGATGGATACTTCCCTAGAACATTTTTCGCATAAAGGTAAGTCCCTCCTGTTTCAGGGAAAAGCCTTGCAAGTTGGGCAGATGAACTAGCATTTGCAAACGCAACAGTTCCTGCGAGCAACAACCCCAATATTGAAGAGTAAGATGCAATTTTTGAAGTAGGTGAAATGTTAAAAAACAAACCAGCACCAATCATGGAACTAAGACCCAATAAGATTGATTTGTTTAGTGTTAAAGTCCTCTGAAATTTGTCCATCTCATAATTCTATTTTGCAGAAGTGATACAAACAAATATGAATAATGTTTCGTGATAAAATATTCCTATGTTCAATAAACTATCCCCAGCTCCGATTACAGAGCCAAAATACAGAAATTTAATGATCTTTGCCATGCTTTGGATGTTTATTGGTGCATGGGTCGATGCCAGTGCACATAGGTATGTAATAGATGAGCTTGAATCGTTTTTTACTCCATGGCACGGTATTTTATATTCAGGTTTTGGCGTTGTTGTTTTGTCTGCTGTGTACGTTAAAAATAAAATGAAGGATTATAAATTCGACGTGGGAATATTAGGAGCTTCTATATTTGCAATTGGTGGAGGTTCGGATGCTATATGGCATACCTTGCTTGGCATTGAAGTTGGCATAGAACCATTAATTACACCTTCTCACCTTATGTTATTCTTAGGAGCATTTTTAATGTTAGATCATGTTTTTGCATCTAGACCAGAAAGAGAACATTTAGATACAGCTTCCATATTTGCTCTAGCTTCAAGCTATGCATTAGTGGTTTATATTACTCAATTTGTGAACCCATTTTTTGAGCCATATATGTTTTTTCAAAATAATGAATTTATCTACCAAGCATTTTCTGCAGCATCAGTATTTTTTCAAGCCATGCTTGGTTCGGTTGTTTTTGTTTATGCAATTAGATTTAATGTTTCTCCAAGGAATATGGCATTAATATTCTTAATTTCATTCATGTATCAAGCTTTAATTTTTTTACTTGGAGACTTTCAATTATTAATTGGAACTTTTATAGCAGGTGTGTTTATAGCTTTCTTCGTCAATCAAATAGCTACTTGGTATTACAAAACTAATCATGATAGAAAAATTCAAATATCTACAGCTCTAGTAGGTTCACTTTATGGCTTAACTGTTGTGTTATACATATTATTAATTGAAATAACAGGTGGTTATGAGCTTTCATGGAGATTTTATGGACTTGGAGGATTAGTAACGACACCGTTGCTGTTTGGATATATGGTTGGAAATCTTGGCGTTAGTCCTTCTACCGGAGAGACTGTTTCCTAAAAAGTAATTATTTTAATGAATCAGATAATTTCTTTAATTCTTTGATTGCATCTCCATCATCCTCAGGTAATTGATTTCTAGAAACTGGTTCTCCAATAATTATTCTTATTTTTTTATTTTTCTTGTTTAGAAGTTCATTTAATTGGGATATATCTCTTAACTGCTTATTTATCATTGAAGCAAAATAAAAAAACCATGAATTTCGTCCTTGTATATATGCCGGGATTAATAAGCAATCATTTCTCTGAGCAATATTTACAGGAGTTTTTTGCCAAGGCCTTTCCTCCAAACCAAAGATAGTAAATTTCGATAATCTTCCAGATGGAAACAATATTCCAATTCTTTCCTGAGAAAAAAATGTTCTCATTCTTTCAATGGTTTTTTTTGTTGCTGTATGTATTTGTTTTTCTTTATCCCAAACGACAGGAGCCATCATATCATCAAAAGCACCTAGTAAATAAACAAATAATTCATTTGCAAAAAAGAATGCATCTTTTCTTTTCTTGTAGACATTATGATACATTGCCACAGCATCAGCAGGGCCCATTGGATGATTTGCAACAATTAAACATTTTCCATCTTTAGGAATATTAATCAATCCACTTACTTCACAATTTTTTGTATATGTATCTCCAAGCCATTCAAAAGCTTCAGGTCCCGACATACTTTGTATATGGTCACCAACAAAGATAGATTCATCAATTCGTAAATACTTTGATAAAAAATTAAATATCAATTTTGAAAAAATATTCTCTTTAAGGAACCATGGCCCTCTATCACGAATAAGGCTGTAGATTTTTTCTTCCATCAAGCTCTAAATATTTTCTTTTTACCCTTAATACCATCAAATTTTAATCGCATTCTTTTGATGATTTCATCTTTTGTTCCAGTCATATCAAATGATGGTAGAAATTTTAATTGTCTATTTTCATAGTCAATTTGTACCGGCATTACTTCAGCATCAAGTTCTTTTGCAAGATACACAAAGCTAGATCTAAATCTCTCTGCATCAAACCTTCCTTCTGGTGTAACAATTAGTAAAAAATTATCAATTTTCTTTAGTTCATTGATGACAAGATCATACTGACCGGAGCCTTCTTTCCTATCAACAGGAATTGCTCCAAACCTTTTAAATAATCTTTCCTGCAGCCATCCCAGTGGCCAACTAATTCCTTGATTATCAATGTCTTTTGCATTTGTAAAAGGATTTGGCAGTTTACGCATTGTCCACTTAGCAGAAAGATAGGAAACTTTAATATCTAAAGCTAAGATCATAAGAATCATAAGATATTCATCTTTAAAAGATTGATGCGGTGCAGCAACAACTATTACTCTTTTATTATCAAGGAAGCTCCCAACAGCTTTTATATCTTCAAAAAGTAACAAAAAATATGCTAATTTTTGAAGAAAAAACCTTTTCTTTCTTGGGGTATTTGTCGGAATATCTACATCAGGAAGTATCTTTGTATACGGCATATAAAGAATTTTATTACTTTAATTTTTAATATGTTTTTTCTTCTTCAGAATTTAAGAATGTTACATTATTGAATTCTTTCAATCGAAAAAAGTGTCCCGATGATATTTGACTTGATTTTAAGGTAGTATGACCAGCATGTCTTGGAAGATATTTTCGCCAGGTCCAAGGAAACAAATCTAAATCTAAGAAATACGAGAGCAAGGCTGACATTGTTCCAGCATGTGAAATAATTAATAGCTTTTCAATTTTGGATTCAGTTAGATTAAACAATGAATCAAAGTCATTTTTTACTTTTGTGATCCCAATCGAATTTAAATTTTTATCGAGATTATTAAATATATTTGAGCTAAATCCTTTCATATATTCACCATGAACACTTTCGTACCACTGCTCGAATGACATAGCATTTCTCTGTTCAAAAAACTTTTCTATGTCACCACCGGATTTGCCAAAAAGTTCTTTTTCTTCATCATCAAGGGCTTCCTCGAGCCAATCAAAAGTTTTAAGGATTTGCGCTACCCCTTTTTCTTTAAAAGGATACATTGTTTCCTGGGCTCTTTTCAATGGTGATACCCAAAGTTCATCAAAGCTATTTTCAGAAAATATTGATGCAGATTTATCTGCTTGGATCTTTCCAAGTTTTGTTAAGCCAGGATTAAGATCATATTGATCACCATCAACCCACTTTGGTTGACCGTGCCTAATTAGAACAATTTCCATATTTAAACAATAGCTATACTTGAGTATTCTGTAGGTAATAGAATCAAATTTATGGAAAAAAAACTTTTTAGAAAAAAAAATAAATTCTTTTCAAAACTTTTGAATGGTATTTTTCTTACATATGTTTCCATTGACAATATGCTAGAAGGTCCATTAAGAGAATTTTTAAAACGTTATTTCGATCTTGAAGAATTTGGTTCTAACAATAGAGAAGAAAGTCTTTATTATCTCATTTTATTTTTTGGTCTTTTCCAGATAATTATTTCTCTTCAAGCATTCTTTCAACCAGTTATAGAAATCAAAAATGGAAAAATAGCTCTTAAGACACAAGAAAAAATACTGTCAGTAATTAATGCCGTAGATGAAATAACCAACATTGAAGAAAGAGATGAAGATACGATTATTTTTTCATTTCAAGAAAAATCATATGCAGTGGTTATAAAACATATTGATAATCGTGAATTAGAACTCCTATTGAATGAGATAAAATCAGCTATTCCTGATTAAAGTTCGCGAAAAATAGATTAGAAAATATTTTGCATAAATTACTTTACATACCTATATTTATAGAAACTATCGGAAAAGAAATCGAAAGATAGAAAAGAAGATAGAATAGAAAATCCCGAAGGGTCGCAAGATCAATCGGGATTTTTGCTTTTTTCATATATTTTTAATAAAGTTATTTTTATATGATGACAAAACCTCCGTTAGATAAGGGGAATCCTATATTTGGTCACTCAATCAAATTTAATAATGATGCTTTATCTTTAATTCAAGATCTTCAGGTGAAATATGGTGATGTATTCGAAATATCGATACTTAATGAAAGAGTCACAATGTTTATGTCCCCATCCGCGACAAAACATATTTACTTAGACCCTGAAGATAATTTTTCATCAAAACATGGTTGGGAATTTTCTTTAGGTAAAGCTTTTGAGAATGGTTTAATGTTGAGAGATTTTGATGATCATAAGTTTCATAGAGGGCTTTTACAGGATTCATTTAGAAGAGATGCACTAGTAAATTATTTACATATCATTCAACCAATTCTTGATGAGTGGATTGAAAATCTTAAATCTAAAAAATCATTTAATTTATATGAAACTATGAAAGGTTTAATGTTTAAGATCTCAATTGAATTATTTTTTGATGAAATAGATAACTCGCGATTGAAAGAGTTAGAAAGATTGTTTACAGATTCAATCAAATCTGCGACGTCTGTTGTTAGGACTCCATTACCTTTTACAAAATTAAAAAAAGGTTTAAAAGCAAGACAGGAATTACTTACCTATTTTCAAAAAAAAGCAGAAACAGTTGATATTGACAAAAAAACACTTTTTTCTGAACTAGTAAAAACAAATAAACATGAAACAGGTTTAAGCAATTATGAAATAGCAGAACATATGATTTTTCTTTTGCTTGCTGCACACGATACAACAACTAGTACGCTTACATCTGCAATACACCATCTTTCAACAAATAAAAATTTCTATGAACAATTGAAGGATGAATCAAATGGTATTTCTTTGACAGATATCGCAGATCTAAAGAACGGCCTAAAAGCTGAATCTTTATTTTCTGAAGCTATGAGAAAATATCCCCCAGTTCCATTTTCAGTTCGTTATGTAATGAGAGATACAGAAGTTGAAAATTATAAACTTGATGGCGGAACGTACGTTGCTATCGGTCCTTTGGTACTTCATAACGATGAAAGATACTGGGATAGACCGGATACCTATAATCCAGAACGATTTTTAGATACAGATGAAATTAATGATTCGTACTTTCCATTTTCAGGTGGAGCTCATACTTGTCTAGGTAAATTTTTTGCTAGCTATCTCTTTAAAAATGTGATTTACAAACTTGTGACAAACTTTGATAATATATCGTCTTCAGAACCTTTAAGTATTAATCCTGCACCCATTCCATACCCAAGAAAAGATGTAAAAATCAGTATTTCTTGACTTTTTTCATAAAAAGTTCGCGAAAAAAACAGCACAGAATTTCTTGCGAAAGTATTGGATTACCTGTAAATTTAATACACACTATCAAAAAAGAAGTCGCAAGACCGAAAATGAGATAGAATAGAAAATCCCGAAGGGTCGCAAGATCAATCGGGATTTTTGCTTTATTGGTATACTCCACATGTGAAGAAATCATTATTACTCTCACTTTTAACAATTTTTCTGATTTCATGTGGCAACAACTCCAATTCTTCAACTCCTGAAACACCTATTAAAGAACCTGAATCTGTTTCAAAGGATGAACCACTACAAACTGAAACTAATGATCAGCCAATGAGTAAAGAAGTTCAAAATGGATCAATTGATGACATACTAAAAGAGTTTCCTGATGGGATTCTTTCTTATTTATCAAAAAAAGAAAAAAATTGTTTAAACGAAAATGCACCTTTTGAACTTTTAAGACAGATTGAGTTAGATCTATATGCAGGTAGACCCTTTTCAGAAGATGCAATCAAGTATTTTGATATCTGTAATATTCCTCCACCTCCGTTACCAGGCGAAGGTGAATCAAATGTACAGGCCTTTCCTGAAGGTAATGTCTCAGAAAATATTGAAGAAAAAGCATACTTAGTTGACATAGTGAGTCTTAATCAAGACGGAGTCAGTCCACATCTTGAAGTAGTTAACAGTACAACAATTCGATTATTTTATTCAAGTCTTTCAGCAAACGGTTTAGCGGTTGATTTATGCGACTTTGATCTTAACTGTACTCGTCAAGGTGCAATTGAAAGAATTCAAGACTTAACAATAGTTGAAACAATTAGTGGAACTCGTAGAGGATACTTTGTTGAATATAATCCAAATACTAAATCAAAAGAAATTATGACAGCTATTTTTAGTGAGGATGGTTTATCCTATTCTGACCAAATTTCACTTGGAATATCTGATGGTGGCAGTGTTGCTTGGGGTGTTCCGGATGCTGTTGTTACACCAGATGGAAGAATAAGAATTTATTGGGTTGATGAGTCCTCAGGTATGAGAGGTGAAAAGATAGTAAGTGCAACTTCAGAAACTCCAGAGGGAATTTCTTTTACTAGAGATCCAGGTTATAGATTTGAAAATGGATATGTTGATTTTGAAGTTTTGGTAGCTGAAGAAAACAATTGGAAAGCAATATTCTCATTTTCACCAGAAGGATTACCAAAAATTCCACAAAGTTTATTTGTTGCAACATCAAAAGACGGTCTTGAATGGGATTTTACAGGAGTACCAATATCACCTCTAGATTTAAGTTATCTAGATCCAACTGGCATTTTACTGAGTAACGGTGATTATCTAGTTGTTTCAGCTGTCGCTCCAAATGAATTAGGTGATAGAGATTATGTTCTTTACAAAAAAATACTAAAAATGCCTTAAAAAAAGCAAAAAGACTCCCTTGTGGCTGTTATTTTTGTTTTATCACACTTTTAGCAGTGGCTCAAAGCACGAAAGGAAGTCTTACTATTATTTTAATATTTTCTTGGTTTTCTTTTAAAAATGAGCAAAAATTCATATAATTAAAGAGATGAAAAAGTCAATAAACATAGGCTTAATTATATTTTTACTCCTACAAGCCTGCTCAGGGACCGAAAATATTGAAAATCAGTCTCAAGATAAGGAAACATCAAATAATAATCAAAAGGAGACTGCAACTAAGGAAAATCAAGGAAACAATCCTGAACCAGATAATGATACTGTTTCAACACAAAATAAAATCGACGACTTACTGTCAGAGTTTCCAAATGGTATTTTTTATAACTTGCTTAAAGAGGAACAACAATGTTTAGTTGAAAATGTAGGCATCGAGATTATTAGTCAAATGGAGCTGGATTTTCTTGATGGTAAACCAATACAAGATAAATATGGAGATAGTTTTAAGGCTTGTAATATTCCACCTCCGCCAAGTCCTGGCATTGCAAGCGAGCCACCTAAAGGTGATAATAATCAACCTTCACCTCCTGGGGGAAATAAAGATATTATCGGTACACAGTCAAAAGATTTAAGCACTATCCAACTTTCATATCTTGGATCAATTAGAAGTTTAGAAAACAATCTTGGGAACATTGCTGATCCATCCATAGTAGAAACAAAAGATGGAAATCTTAGAGTATATTTTAAAAATGGTAATGAACCACAAGCAGGTATAAGTGGTTACGATAATTTTATTCACTCAGCTATTTCAAGTGATGGTGGCAGGAATTGGGTTATCGAATCAGGGGTTAGAGTTCCTGTCCAGTCACCAATAGAAGCTTTGGTTATTGATGAAAAAGTTGTTGCTTGGGGATGGGAGCTTTCTCCAAGTGGAGATGCTCTTGTTAGATATGAATCTTCTGATGGAATAAATTTTCAACAAATAAGTATTCCGAGATTTGTTCAATCAGATTGTAAAGACGACAAAGGAGATTCTTTCGGACCATTAGGTGATCCAACTGTTACTCAATTAAATGATGGTTCGTGGATTTTTCATGTGCAAGAACTTGTCAGTCCGCTAGGACCATTTAACAGAAGGGCTTGTGTAGTTACTTCTAATGATGGACTTACTTGGAGTGCTCAAGTTGATCGTATTTATGGAGGAGATATAGATGTAACTACCAACCCTGCATTGAAACTAAATTCTCAAGGCATACTTGAGTGGATTTGGCCAACATATGACCATATGGTCTACAGAAAGGGAACAGATAGCTTTAATTGGTCTGAACCAGAATATTTACCAACTGGTGGAGATCCAGATTTTCTTGATCTTGAAAATGGTAAGCAACTATTAGCATTTGGAAACTTTAGTACCCGAAAAGGAGGCGCACTTATCTTTACTGAAAGAGTAAAGACTAATTATAAGATAAGTGTATTAAATACTGGACCAACACAATCTCCAACAAAAAAATGGTTTGTTGAGGGAGCTGATATCAAAGATATAAAGGTGGTAAATATTTGTTTAAACATCGATCTGAGTAACTCTACTGGTTCAAGTGTAGAGATTATAAATGTAAATAGTGGCCTTGAGGTAACTGCAGTAGATACAAACGAACAATTTGCAAATCCACAATGTATATATATCCTCGTTGGTCCTGAGCAGATAATGGGATAAAATTTTTAATTACAATTAGTAATTCATTTATAATTAACCCATGAATATTGGATCACATATCCCTTCAAAGAATGCGATAGAGGAAATTGAATACAGAAAAGGTGATACTTTTCAAATCTTTATTTCTAGTCCACAAATGTGGAAAAGTCCAAAGCCTCGTGAAGACATTGATGTCTTACAGGATTACAAGGGAAATATATACGTTCATGCTCCATATTTGATCAACGTTGCGACTCCAAACAATAAAGTTCGTCATCCAAGTCGAAAACTTTTAAAAGACACTTGCAAAGTAGCTGCAACTTTTGGAGCAAAAGGAGTCGTTGTGCATGGAGGATCTGTTGGTGAAGGTGGAAACATTGAAGAAGGTTATGAAAATTGGGCAAAAGCCATAAAAGAAGTTGAGGATATTGGAGTAAAAGTTTTAGTTGAAAATACTGCAGGTGGTAAAAATTCAGTCGCAAGATATATGGACTCAATTGAGAGGTTATGGGAGGTAATCGGTCATTTAAACGTAGGACTATGTTTAGATACTTGCCATACCTGGGCTGGAGGAATACCTACCATTGATGCAGTTAAGGGATTTAAGAAATTAGTCAAAAAAATAGATTTAATACACTTTAATGATTCTAAAGATGGTTTTGAGAGTAGTAGAGATAGACATGAAAACTTAGGAAAAGGAAAAATTCCAAAAGAGGAATTAGAGTATGTAATCAAAAATGCAAAAACAGATATTATTGTGGAAACACCTAATGGACCAGATGCACAAAAAAAAGATATTGCTTGGATAAAGAGGCGTTTAAATAAATGAACTATTTACCAAATAATCTCACTTTTAATGATGGTGTTGCATTTTTAAATAAGTTTTCTTTAATTGACATTGCATCAGAACATGGAACACCTCTTTATGTATATGACTGGGATAATATTGAAAAAAACGTATCAGAATTCACAAATGCTTTTGGAGATGATGCGTTATACCGATATGCGGCTAAAGCTTTTATATGTAGAAAACTTGTTGAGTTATTAGAAAAAAACAAGTGGGGAATAGATGTTGTCTCAGGTGGAGAAATGGCAACTGTCTTGTCGGTATTAGATACACTCGAAAATACTCTTTTTAACGGTACATATAAAACAAAAGAGGAAGTGAATTATTTCATTTCCAATAATGGTGGACACATATCAATTGATAACTTGAATGAAATATCTTTACTACAAGACATCGCTTCCAAAAATAAAAGAAAACAACCTGTTATTTTGAGGATAAATCTTGATCTTGGAGCCGAGACTCATCCAATGGTTTTGACATCTGGTTATGATCAGCAGTTTGGTATTTCAATTGATGTAGCTGAAACTGCACTTAAGGAAGTGTATAACTCAGATTCATTACTTTTTTCAGGAGTCCATGTACACATAGGCAGTCAAATAAAAGACCCTGACAGGTTCAATAAGGCCATGGAAGAATGTTCTTTATTTTTAGAAAGAAATAAAGCTAGTGTTGAAAGAGAAATTGTTTTTGATGCTGGTGGTGGTTTCTTTTCTCCTTATGAAGGTGATGAGAATAGCGAGGATTTATCTGTATATGCTAATTCTATTAAATCTGGAATCGAAAAGAATTGGACAGCAGATTATAAAATTATGATTGAACCGGGAAGGGCAATTGTTAACAATGCCGGACTAATTCTTTATACAGCAGGAGCAATAAAAGAAGATAGAGGCGAAAAGCCATTTATTTTAGTTGATGGTGGAATGTCAGACAATCCTCGACCAGCTCTTTATGGAAGCGAACATAAATTATTTAATATTTCAGGAAAAGTAAATGACAAAGAAAAAGTTTTTGCAGTTTCTGGGAGGCATTGTGAATCAGGTGATCTTTTGGTAGATGAGGCACTTCTTTCAGTAAATACAAAAACAGGAGATATTCTAATGTCCACATCAACAGGCGCATACACTTATGCAATGGCTAGTAATTACAACAGGGTTCCTAAAGCAAAAGTTGTTGGAGTTTCTAAAACTGAGGTTTTTGATCTTGTGAAAAGACAATCTTTTGAAGATACAGTCTCAGACGATATTTAAATTTTAATCAGTCCTCTATCAGAATAAAATTTAACAAAATCAACTACTGTATCCATAATTGGCCTTGGATTGTGATTTAATTCTTCACGAGCAAGAGTGCTTGGAACTATTTTATTACCAGTCTTTCCTGTATGAATAGTATCAAGCGTTCGAGTACTAGGAGTTCCCTCTCTCACAGATTTTATATATGAAAAAGGGACAAGCAAATAAGCTAAGAATCCTGGTATTGAACCTTTTACAACCTTCTTACCAAGAGCTTCACCAATCATTTGTCCTAACTGATAAAAAGTTCGATACTCACCTGCTACAAGATAGTTCTGACCATTTTTACCATTTTCAATTGCTGAAATAGCAGTAACACATAAATCTCTCACATCAACATAGTTATATCCCCAGTTCGGTAAACGGGGAGTTTTGCCATTAGCTAAATCAATCAGGCCTTCTGTTCCGAGGCCTACTTTATAGTCATAAGGACCGAATATATTTACAGGGTGCAAAATAGTTGCTTTGAGACCTTTATTGCAATACTCAAGAACAATTCTTTGGGCGTCTGCTTTTGATAAGTCATAAGGTATGGCATTTTTATCATATACAAGTTCTTTATCTTCAAGCAAAGGCTCATCAATTGGAAATCTATTAAATGCATCAACCGAAGAAAAATGTATCATTTTTTTTACACCAGACTTAAGTGCAACATCACAAACATTTCTCGTACCATTAACATTTACATTCCTGATTAAATCTTTATATCGACGATCTAGACATATAAATGCTGCGGTATGAAAAACTACATCTACATCCTCAAATATTTTCCATAAAGAATCTTTTTTTGTTATATCACCTTCAATTAAATCTACATCAAGACCTTCATACGCTCTATGGTCATTATCAAAATCAATACAGCGAACTTTATAATCTTGATTGATTAATTCTCGAATGAGTGTTGCCCCAGCATGTCCAGAACTACCAGTAATTAATGCGAGAGTCATATTATTATTTTAATTATGGATAATGATGAAAAGCTAATTAGAAAAGCAAAAGCACGAATAGGTTTTAGAATTCATAGCGTTATTTACTTCATCGTTTGTTTAGCTCTGACTTTATTCGATATATTTATTGACTCTACAGGTGCAAATTGGTGGTATTTTGTTGTTGGTGGTTGGGGTATTGGTTTGCTTTCACATTTTGTAGGTATCACAAGCAATAGTCTTTTTTCAGTTGAAAAGGAAGTAGAGAGATTAAAGAACGACAGTAAAGACAGATATTAAAAAGTTTTTAATCGTCACCAAAAAACATCTGATTTCCACCATATGGAATTTCTTCGTCTTTTGAATAGATTTCTACAAAACGTTGTTTTATCTCTTTCACTTTGTCAATGAGTCCAATTTTTTTTAAATAGTTATATGGAGCTCTAAAAACTCTGTCCTCAAACTCTAAAAATTTTGATATTTTCTTACTCATTGTTTTAAACATTAGCCTTTACTCAATTTTATAAAAACTTTTTGTTTATTAAATCTTTGTAAACATAGATATTTAGCCTATTATCCCTAATGATTGGGGGTTCTTTACATTTATGAAAGACATTAAAATAACTAAAAATCATCCCATAAAGAAAAGGTATATACTAGGACCTCTTGGAAGAATATTTTTGAAAATGATTAACTGGGATATTATCGGAAATCTTCCAGATAAAAAAAGAATAATTATTGCATCAGCACCCCATTCATCAAGTTTTGATAGCATTTATGCTTTTTTTGTGTGTTTGGCCTCAGATCTAAAATTCTACTTTTTAGGGTCAATATCAATGTTTACAAGAATTGTTATTCCTATTCCGTTTAAAAAGAATCCAGACAAACTAGGTATTCCCCATCCTTTTGGCTTGGTTCAAAAAAAGATACTTTTAAATTTTGGGGGTATTCCTGTTTGGAGAACAAAGTCAACTGGTGTTACACAACAAGTTATTGATCAATTAAAAACAAAGGATAAATTTATTTTATATTTAACTGTTGAAGGTCTCATGCATACAAATAAAACAATCAAAAGTGGATTTTATTACATTGGAAAAGAACTCGATGCAACCATTGTTCCTACAAAAATTGATTATAAAAATAGAAGGTTTGAACTTATGGAAGAATATTTACTGACTGGATCGGTAGAGAATGATAAAAATGCATTAATGGATGTCTACCACATGGTTCAGGGAAGAAATAAAACATTTTTAAAACCAGAGAAAGATTAATTTGTTAGTAATTTTTTTAGTCATTATTGGTTCAGTATTATTAATTAGCTGGTTTCCAAATATGTCTATCTTGATTGGTATCATTGGAGTTGCATTAGGAATAAATTGGTTGATAAAAAACGACAAGTATTACGAATAAACAAACTCTTAATTTTTACTCTTATATTCATTTTTTGTGGTGGAAGCGACAATTCTAGCTCCAGTAATATAGACAATATAACTTCTGTTGTTGAAGAAAGTCAAGAATCAACATCTAATCAAGAATCAACATCTAATCAAGAATCAACACAAACCTCAAATGAACAGAATACTAATAAATCTTTATGGGGTGAATGGTATGGAGATATAGAAATATATGCTGCCCCGGATGTAACTCAACAACACATAGATATCACACTTGAATGGGTTAAAAAGGGTATTGAATTTTGGGGAAGTTATGGACCTCTCGAGTTATGGATTGTTGGAGAGACATATGAGGGGGCAATTGCACTAGACAATTTATGGTGCGATGTTAGAACCCAAAAAGACCCTAAATGGAATACCGAGTGGGATTGTGCAAATGGAGACCCTTACGGATCTGGTGATGGCTGGTCACCTTTTTATAGATGTGTTGACGAAGGATGTTCTGCGGTCTCAACCTATATTCAAAGTAATTTAGATTACTGGTTTAATATCATAACAATGTCTTCTAAGTATCCAGGTCCAGAAGAAGAGGATTATAAAAAAGTAGTACTACATGAATACTTTCATGTATATCAACATGGTCATATATCCGATCCAGACGATGATACTGATGGAGATTGGAGAACAAGTATTAGAAACCTTAAGATGGACGGCAGCCTCGAACAAAGACCATGGTTTGCTGAAGGAAGTGCAGAATATATGGGCCAATACTGGTACTCACTTCAGCCCGGAGTAGATGAAAATTATTTCAGTCAAGTAATGAGTTGGAAAGCCGAAACTCTTTCGACGTATCTTGACGACGGAAGAAGCATGAGAGACATAGGTTTTGATGCTCCATTTGAGATTTATGATGTAGGTACTTGGTTTATTGCTTACATAATAAGTCAGACAAGTGAAGAAACTGTAAGGGTTAACTTTTATAAAGACCTTGATACTTTAGGTTTTGAAGCTTCATTTGAAAAAAACTTTGGAAAGTCATCAGATGCAATGATTGCTGAATTCAATGAATGGGCAGATCAGCCTATTTCAGAATTAGTAAAAATATTACCTTAACGATATTTATCAAAAAAACCTTTTCTATACGCGTAGTAAGTAACTGCACTTAAGACTATCCCAGAAAAGAATGGAGGGATTCTTACTAGAAATAATATAAATGCAATACCAGCAATCGTATAGTCAACGTATCTCCAAAACTTATTCGATAATTTAGGTAGTAGATTAAACAGCCTAAGTACAAGAATTACTGCAACAAAGACAATTAGATAATACATAGTATAAATTAAAGCACTTCAGGAATTACAATCAAATTACATGAATAAGGTTGTTGTAATCACCGGTGCAAATTCAGGAATTGGATATGCAGCTGCAAAAATATACGAAAGTAAAGGATACTTCGTAGTTTTGGGTTGTAGGAATCAAGAAAAAGGAATAGCTGTTGAAAAAGAGATTGGTAAAAATTCAAAATTTATAAAACTGGATATGACCGACTATGAAAGTATTGATAATTTTTACAATAACCTAACCAGTAATTTTAAAAATATTGATATTTTTTATAGCAACGCTGGAATAATGTATGTTCCTTTTTCAAAAACTAAAGAAGGGCTTGAATCCACACTGGCGACTAACTATTTTGGCTCAACGTACTTAACTTTAATGATGTTGGATCTAATGAAGAATGTCGTTAGCTCTAGAATTGTTCAAATTTCAAGTATCGCAATGTATTTTATAAAGGAGATGAGATACGAGAGGCTAGAAGATGAGTCCATATATAGTCCCTGGACTTGGTACAACTATTCAAACCTATATAGAACAATGTTTTCATTTGAACTCGATAAAAAAATAACAAATTTTGAAACAGATGTTGTAGTCGCTCACCCAGGGGTTACTAGATCAAGACTATACAGAAGGAGTAATCCAAGCTTGAGCTATAAAATAATCGATAAATTTAAGACAAATGTATCTACAGGAGTAGCTCCTGTGATTGAAGCAAGCACAACAGCTGAATTAAAAAAAGAAAGAGTTTACGCTCCAAAAATAATTCATCAATATGGAAAACCTTCAACATATAAAGCAAACAAACTTGCCTATAACCTTCAAGAGAGAGAAACATTATGGAACTATACTTTAGATAAAATTGGGATGAAAGATATCTTGTGATAATAATTCAAACAACAATTGGATCCGAAGAAGACGCAAGAGAGTTAACAAATTATCTTGTTAACAAACAACTTATTGCATGTGGGACCTTTACCAAAATTCAATCCATTTACAAATGGGAAGGGGAAATCCAACAAGAATCTGAATATGAAATTAATCTTTACTCAAAAGAGTCACTACATGATAAGTTGATTGAAACATTACAAGAAAAGCACACTTATGAACTTCCAAAGATTACTACGATAAAACCCACTTATACTTTGCCTGAATATGATGATTGGGTAAATAAAGAAACTATTTAATTATTGTCTCGAAGATATCCAAAAATACTATATTCATCAAGATTTATACTTCTTTCGTTATTTTTATCCAAAGCAGCAACTAGTTGAGCTCTATGTTCTGTAGCGTGAAATATCATCATAGATAATATAACCGAGACTTTTCCAGAACTTTCTCCCTTTGACGTTTCAAACGTAACCTCTTCATCTTCTCTGTAAGACTGTTCAATTAAATCTTTATCGATATTTTCAAGTGCATCGATTAGATCATCAATTAAATCTGGACTCTCCATATCGAATTCAATTTTAGAAAATGGTTTTTCTTGAAGTCTCTGACTATATAAATATGAAGCAGTAACAATATGGATCATAATTGTTCTAACTGTCCATTCTTTATCAATGACATAGTAATCCAGCACTTCTGGGTCAAGTTTTTTTATCTCTTTGAAGATCTCTTGGTTTGCCCAAGCCATATGTTTTGTTAAAAGTTCAATAGAAATCATTCTGACTCAAGTCTATTTAATCTTATATGAATATCATCTATTTTTTTAGATAGTTCTTGAATGTCATCAACATTTTTTGCAGATCTTAGATAACGATCATTCTGCCATTTTAAACCCCATTTTGTTAAACCGATGCTGAAGGCACCAAGGGGCACAACTACAAAAAGACCTGATAGTTCTCTACTAAATGCTACTCCTAAAAACATAAATCCAAAAAGTAAGTACATGAATGACATAATTACTTTTTCCATTGTTCTTGTAATTTTTCTCTCTCTCGTTTCTTCAGAAGTCATACTTAAAGAATACCTGCGATTTAAAATAGAATCATGAAAATTATTGTCCTCTGTACGGGAAACTCCTGTAGATCTCAGATTGCTGAAGGATTACTAAAATCAAAATATCCAGATTACGAAATACATTCAGCTGGAACAAAACCAGAGATAAACGTCAACCCTTATGCAATAAGAGCCATGAAAGATGCAAACATTGATATATCTAACAACTATCCAAAATTAGTGGATGATTTTGTTGATCAAGAGTTCGATTATGTACTTACCGTCTGTGATTCTGCAAATGAAATTTGTCCAACGTTTCACAATGCAAAAAATAAAATACATAACTCTTTTGAGGACCCAAGCAAAGACTCATATGAATCAGACGAGCATGCTATGGAAATATATAATCAAACTGTCAAAGATATAAGTAATTGGATTGAACAATTAAATTTTTAATTTAAGTATTTCTCAGTTCTATAAAGCTTAAAAAATGAAAAGGTTGCAGCCGAACATAGTAAATGCCATACCATATGAGCTTGTAACCACGAGTCGGGATTGCACCAAGGATGATCTGGAACTCCTGTTTCCCATATAAGTAAGGCACCAAAGAAGGATAGAAATCCTAAGAAAAACCAAGGAGAGTACTTTATTTCAGATGGTTTATTTAAATTTGGGATTAATGCAGGAGCAAAATAAAGTAGCATTTCCCAATTATTCTGGAAGTTTTGAAAAGACTCTATTACAGGACTTCCAAAAAGTTGCTGAATAACTAATACTGAAATACCTGAACTAATTCTTCCATAAATGTTTGGAAACTTTACAACTATTTCAGTAGCTATCCAAAGCCCAATACTTAATTCGAACAAACTGATTCCAACCCCAAATCCTCCATTCAAAAACCATGAATCAAAGGCATATACTGTAACTAGTAAAAAGTAAAGAACAAGATACACTCTTGTTGAAAAACCAATAAGTTTTTTTAGGTTGTAAATCCATAAGATAACTATGTACATAATCATTGATAAATTATCAAGCCATGCACCAAATTCAGTATTTGTTCCATGCATTGCCATTGAACCTGGTCCAAGAAAAGTTGAAGCCCCGGCATATATAACTGCAATACTTGGAGAGCTAAACATTGTAATTCCGTTGTCAGAAGTTGCATCTTGAGACAATTTATAGAACATATAAAGACCAACAATAACAAATCCCAAATTACCTAATGTATTTGAAGGTTCTCTAAGTAAACCATCACTTACCCGCTCACACCATCTTGAAACTTCCCCTATAGCATTTTCATTTGAAGCTCTATCACCCCAGCCATCAAGACCAAAGAGTATATAAATAATGAAGAATCCAAAGACGGATGAAATAGCAACTTTTAAAGGAAAATAATTTTTTAGGTTATTTTTTAGATTCATCAAGAGATTTTATTGACGCAGTCAAGGATCTATCCATATCTGATATTAGATCCTCAATATTCTCAAGGCCTACAGAAATTCTTATTAAACCATCTGGTGCTTCAGCATCTGTTCCAGCTGCTGAATCATGTGTCATTAATGAAGGGACTTCAATTAAAGACTCTACACCACCTAAACTTACGGCCAATTTATATAAATCTAAATTAGAAAACAATTTTTGATCGTCTATGTGATCCTCTGTGTAAAAGCTAAGCATTCCACCAAAATAATCCATTTGCTTTACAGCAATCTCGTGATTTTTAAAATTTGTAATACCTGGATATCTAACTTCTTTAATGTGTTCAGAATTCAATAAATATTCAGCAAGTTGATGGGCATTTTTTGAATGCATTTGTATTCGAGGTCCAAGCGTATATAAACCTCTTTGTGCAAGATAGGCATCAAATGGTGACATTACTGCACCACTTGCTTTTTGCACTAAATGTAAATATTCATGTACTTCAGAATTATTTGTTACTACAACTCCTCCGAGAGTATCGCTGTGTCCCCCAATATATTTAGTTGTTGAGTGCATAATAATGTCGACACCATGTTCAAAAGGTCTTGTGATAAATGGTGTTGAGAAAGTACTATCAGCAACTAAAAGTGAACCTTTATCATGCACAATCTTCGCAATAGAAGACATATCATAAAGATTTATATTTGGATTAGATGGAGATTCTATCCAAACAAGTTTTGTATTCTCATTAATCAGAGATTCTAATTTTTCTGTTTCATTGAAATTGCAAAAATTTACTTCTATGCCCCGCTTTGTTGCAATCTGGGTAAAAAATCTTGTCGTACCACCATAAACTTCTTGGGTAATTAGAACATTTTCACCTGGTTTGACCAACTCTGCAATCATTGTCACACAAGCCATTCCAGAAGCCATAGCAAAACCATGCAAAGTTTCATGATCATCAACACCTTCTAATGAAGCCATAGTTCTCTCAAAAATCTCTCTTGTTGGGTTATTCATTCTTCCATAGAAATATTCAGATTCACCAGGTTCTAAATTTTCATAAGTTGTTGACATATGGATAGGAGGCATGACATCGCCAGTTGGTAACTTAAATTTTTTTTGAGTATGTATGGCTCTTGTATTTATGCCATATTTTTTCGATTCCCCCATGTGAGAATTGTATATTGGTTTGTATTGATATGCACCAACAAATATCTCTTTTATAAAGAATTAAATCGATACTTTAATTTCTTTAAATCCTCTAATACCAAATGCGCCAGTTCTTTCAGGTTCATCAATCAAAGCAACTTCGTGTTTAAATAAATTTTGAAATGAGACTTCCAATTCTAATCTTGCAAGATGAGCTCCTAGACAAAAATGAACACCACCTCCGAAACTCGTATGACTCAAATTACTTCTTTCAAAATCTATTTTTTCTGGATTTTCAAATGCTGTTTCATCTCTATTTGCTGATCCAAGAAGAATGGCAATTTTTGAATTCTTTGAAAGATTTATACCTGAAACAACAGTCTCTTCTAAAACCCATCTTTGAAAAAACTGAAGAGGACTATCCCAACGAATTAACTCTTCGATGATATTTTTAATGTCAAATTTTTTATCTAAGTCTTTTGTTGAGATATTATTCAACAATAATGCAACTATTGAATTTCCAATAGTATTCACTGTTGCTTCATGACCAGCATTTAAAAGCAGTATCACCGTGCAAATTATTTGATCTTTTGTTAGTTGTTGGTTGTTTTCAGAAACTTGTGACAATCTAGATATCATATCATTTTGTGGATTGTTATTTTTCTCATCAATTAAATCACTCATGTAAATATAGAAATCTTTTGCTGCAGCTTCAGCTTCAGTTGCATTTTCATCAGAAACTTTCAAGTCATACATTTTTACAATTGCATGTGACCAGTAAAGAAATCTTTCATAATCCTCTTCTGGTACCCCAAGTAGCTCTCCAATCACTGCTATTGAATAAGGTTGAGCATAATCTGCAAGAAGATCGAATTTTTTATGGTTAATTTTATTGAGAAGTTCATTTGATTTTGTTTCCATAAAAGGTCTCAACTCTTGTACTTGTCTATTCAAAAATGCTTTAGCAACTAACCCTCTTAGCTCATCATGGATATTTCCCTCAAGATTCAATAAATTAAACTCCTCTGTTTTCCAAAAATAATCGTAATCTTTTGGGTTAATCAATTTTTCATCTGAGTCTTTCACGTAGTCCTCAGGTTCTGAAGAAGAAAAATTCTTGCTTTTTTGTATTTCTTTAACGTCTTCAAAATGTGTAATTAAATTCAACCCGGACAGTTTGTCATAATGAATAGGGGAACTATTTCTTAACTCTTTTAAATATGGATAGGGATTTTTTATAAAATCCTTATCTTCGTTTGGAAAAGTTATTTCTGGAATGTTCATATCACTAAATTATCAGTTTTAGCAATATTTTCTATATATTTATAAAAAATTCTTAGTGACCAGTTTGAAATACGTTGATATCATCAAACTTATGACAGAAAAAAAATCAATGCTTGATGGCGAAAGGCAGTACCACATTCAATTAAAAGAAGGTGATATAGCTGATTTTGTTATCCTTCCAGGTGATCCAGGAAGAGTAGATTTTATTGCAAAACACTTCGATGATGCAAAAGAAATAGCTTTTAATCGAGAATATAAAACAGTTACTGGAACTTATAAAGGACGACCAGTTAGCGTAACCTCAACTGGAATAGGATGTCCCTCTGCTGCGATAGCAATAGAAGAATTAGCAAATATTGGAGCAAAAACTTTAGTTCGATTAGGAACCTCAGGTGCAATGCAAGAACATACAAGAGTTGGTGATTTGGTAATAGCAAATGGCGCTGTACGCCAAGAAGGAACATCACCTCAATATATGCCTATAGAATTTCCTGCTGTTCCATCAGCTGATATGGTTTCAGCACTAGAAGCTGCAGCAATTGAAAGTAAATCAACATATCATATTGGGGTTGTTCAATCAAAAGATTCATTTTATGGACAACATGATCCAGACTCCATGCCTGTTTCTTATGAATTAAATCAAAAATGGGATGCTTGGGTTAAAGGCGGTGTTTTATGTTCAGAAATGGAAGTATCAACTTTGTTTGTAGTTGGTAGTTATAGAAGAATCAGAACAGGAGCTTTACTTGTTGTATACGGTGATCAAAATAGACAAGAAGCACTTTCAAAAGAAGACTATTTAGATTCAGTAAACAAAGCAACAAAGATCATTCTTGAATCAAGTTTGAAGATATGATCTAATTATGGATTCTGGAAATCTAATCGCATTTTTAAAAAAATTTAGTTTTGGAAGACTAATTGGTTGTGGGATTGTATTGAGAATTGCAGTTGCCCTTGTTGATGGTGTTTTTGGTTTAGAAATAAATGAAATTGAAAACTTTAATATATATTTATTTGTAGTCGCGTTAAGCTACACAGTCTTTTGGATGTTCAATAAAAGCTATTCAGATGAAGAATATGAGGATTGAGTTCCTCTTTTTGTAACAGACAAACTAGCTTTATCAATTGCCAAATTTATAGCGTCATTAACTTTTAAATCTTTCGTTAGCCCATATACAAAAGAACCAACAAAAGCATCTCCCGCACCTGTAGTATCAATGGCGTGGACCTTTGGTGCTTTAAATTTTATAATTTCATCATCTTCTACAGCTAAAACACCTTGTTCTCCACATGTGATAAGTAGATTACATGGAATTGTTTTTGAGAATTCTAATATATTTTCATCTGTCATATTCAATCCACTAATTATTTGAAATTCATTTTCATTTGGAATAAGCCAGTCAATATTTTTAAGAAAGGCACTCTCTAAAATTTTTCCAGGAGCAGGATTAAAAACTGTAATTATATTATTTTGTTTTGCATAATCAAATACATCATGATTCACATCCATTGGAATTTCAGCTTGTCCGATAAGATAAGATACATTTTCTATTTCTTGAAGTGAGGCTTTTGCTTTATTTGCGTCAATTTTATTGTTTGCTCCAGGAATAACGATGATTTTATTTTCACCCTTAGCATTTACCCATATTGGAGCAACACCACTTGATACTTTTACTCTTTGAATATGATCAACATTTACATTGTTCTCAATAAAATTATTGATTGTTGAATCTCCAAAAATATCATTTCCTAAGCAAGAAATCATGTAGACATCAGCACCTAATAGTCCAGCCATCACTGCTTGATTTGCCCCTTTACCACCAAATCCAGTTTCAAATGAATCACCAATTAAGGTTTCTCCACTTGAAGGGAATTCAGAGATGTAAGAAAATTGATCTATATTTGAACTTCCAATGACACATATCTTTTTGTTCATCGATAAGTTACTCGTCTCCCCATGTATCTTCTAAAAAGCCTTTTCTCCCACTTGCTTCTGCATATATTTTGTATCGAGCACTTTGTTTCTTATAAAAATCTTGATGATATTCTTCCGCAATATAAAAAACAGGTGCTTCTGTAATCGCAGTAACAATTGGTTTATCAAATTTGTTCGACTTTTCTAACTCATCTTTAGATCTAAGTGCTTCATCCATTTGTTTAGGTCCCACCGTAAATATTTCGGTTCTGTATTGTGATCCAACATCTGCAAATTGATAATTCAATGCCGTTGGGTCAATGTTTCGCCAAAAAACTTCTAGAAGCTCACCGTATGTAATAATATTTGGATCATACTCAATCTCAACTACCTCTGCATGGCCAGTATTACCCATACTTACCTGTTCATATGTTGGATTCTCAATCTCTCCACCCATATATCCAGAGGTTGCTTCTAGTACACCATCAAGGACTTCAAATGGTGGTTCCATGCACCAAAAACATCCACCAGCAAAGTAGGCTTTTTCAGTATTTTGAGTCATATCTGATGTCCTTAAACTTATGCATGAAAACAATAGTAGTAGAAAAATAAATTTTAAATTTTTCATAACTCGTAAGTATAGGAATTTAAAAATTTACACTTATTTGTTTTAAAAAAAGAGCCCACAAGTGGGCTCTTTTAAATCATATAAAATTTAATTTGGGCTCTCACCCTCATTAAAATCTATTGATGACGTGAATGCATATACTGGTCCCATGTATGCTACCGTACTACCATCAAAAAGCTCGGTTTCTGATTCACTGTCTAAAGCAGCTTGTAATTTTTCTACAGCTGCATCCATGTCTTCCTGGCTATCCCAAAAGTTCCAGCTGATAGCGCTATTTCCATCAAAAATTGCACCAGTCAATTGAAGACCATTTGACTCCTCGTATATTGGTTCAACCTTTTCTTTTAGAAAATTCAGAACTGCGTCAGTTTCTTTTGCTACACCAACTACAAGTCTCATGTAGCTTGGTTTTGTCTCACCAACAGCAATTGTTTGATACATTTTCCCATACACTGCTTCACCTTCATAAATGACTGGTGGAGCTGACATAAAGCTAGAAGCTTCAGCAAGTGTTGCTTGGATTTTTTCAGCAACTGCCTCGCTTGCTTCTTTGCTATCCCAGGCAGCCATATTTATTCCTGAAGTATCTCCAGTTATTGCGGCCGTCAAAGATAAAAGCCCTGGTGTTCCTGAGAATTCAGGCATAACCTTTTCTTTAACAAAAGATACAGCCTCATCTTTTTTGTCTTCCTGAAAAGCAGGAATTGTAATTCTAAAGTACATATTTTCCTTTCTTAAGACCAATACTAAGAACTAACTTAATGAGATGTTGAGAAATTTATGAATTTTATGTTAAATCAAATCTGTCTTGTATATAAAAAATAACAGTATATTATTAAATTAATCCTTCGACCAAAAGGCGGAGAGAAATATGAAAATAACAGTACCAAAAATAATTGGATTAAAGAATAGTCGTGTCATATCCATGATGACTGCTTATGATTATCCTTCTTCAAAAGCAATATCTGATGCAGAAATAGATATTATTCTCGTAGGAGACTCACTTGCCCAGGTAGTTTTAGGCTATGACGACACTCTATCGGTTACCGTTGATGAAATGCTCCATCATGTTAAAGCTGTTACCAGAGCAAATCCAAACCCCCTTGTTGTAGCAGATATGCCTTATATGAGTTATCACGTTTCTGAAGAAGAGACAATTAAGAACGCAGCAAGATTCATCCAAGAGGGAAAAGCAGATGCCGTAAAAATTGAGGGTGGGAAAAAAAGAGAAAATATGATTAAAGCATTAATTAATGCTGAAATTCCTGTAATGGGTCATCTCGGATTAACTCCACAATCTAAAAATGTAATGGGTGGTTATAAAATTCAAGGAAAAACTTTAGAACTTGCAAAAGAGTTACTAGAAGATGCAATCCTCCTAGATTCTCTAGGATGCTTTTCTTTTGTTCTAGAGGGAGTTCCAAAGGTAGTTGCTCAAACTATAACTGAACAAGTTTCCATTCCTACAATTGGGATAGGTGCCGGGGTACATGTCGATGGACAAGTACTTGTTTATCATGATCTTCTTGGTATGAAATCTAAAGAGTATATAGATGCCAAATTTGTGAAAAGGTATGACAACCAATATGACAGGGTTGTTGATACGATGAAAAATTTCAAAAAAGACATTGAAAATAAAGAGTTTCCTACTGATGATCACTCCTATGATTCGGGTGATTCTTTACTAGAAAACCTTGAAGAGTGGAAAAAAGAAGTTAAAAAAATTCTGTCATAACCCATATCTAGTATTAAATTAATAAGTACCTGCTTCGTAAGAAGCCACGTACAAGTGTCCATAGGAGATATATGAGTAAATATGATTTAGTCTCAATTGTGAGACCGACCGCTGAAGACAGCGTTGTTGAAGAACTACACAAAACTATAACTGATTTAATTACCACTAATGGTGGTAACGTATCAGATCAAGGAGTTTGGCAAAAAAGAAAACTTGCTTATCAAATTGATACTTTCAATGAAGGTATTTATACAATTACTTCATTTGAAGGCCCTGGAAATATTCCTGGAGAGTTAGATAGAGTGCTAAAAATATCTGATGATGTTATTAGACACAAAGTGTTAAAGATGGAAAGCTAGAGGTAGAGAAATGGTAGATAACACAGTAACAATAATTGGAAATTTAACAGCTGATCCAGAAGTAAGAGTCACAGACTCTGGTGCAACATTAGCTGAGATAAGAATTGCGCAAAACAAAAGAAAAAGAAACAATGACGGATCTTGGGACGAAGGTGAGCCAATGTTCTTCCAGGGAACAGTTTGGAACGATATGGCAGAAAATGCATCTTCAACATTACAAAAAGGAATGAGAGTAATCGTTGTTGGTAGATTAAATTACAGATCTTGGGAGACACAAGACGGACAAAACAGATCAGTGGTGGATATAGCTATCGATGAAATTGCACCTAGTTTGAGATGGGCAAGAGCAAATGTTGAGAGAACATCAGGTGGAGGGAGCGTATCAGAAGCACCTAAAGCAAGAGATGATTTCGAAGAGAACGAAGCTCCGTTTTAAGGTATATCATGGGTAAATCAAACAACAGATCAAGTAAGCCAAAGTTATCAAAATATGAAGCTCCAAAACAAAGGAGAATTACAAAAGAGCAGATAGAAAATGCAACATATAAAGATGTAAAACTTTTAGAAAAATTTCTATCTGATAGAGGAAAAATCAGATCCAGCTTAATTACAGGGATAACTAAACAAGAACAAGCAAAAATTGCCAGACTTGTAAAAATTGGAAGAGAGTTAGCTCTTTTGCCTTATGTAACGACAAGTTCTTATAAACAATCCTACAACAGAAGATGAAAGTAATTTTAAATCAAGATATCAAGAAACTTGGTAAAAAAGGAGACGTTGTCCAGGTTGCTAAAGGTTATGCAAGAAATTATCTACTTCCTAAGAACTTAGGTATAAAAGCTACTCCAAAAAATATTTTACTTGCGGAAAAAATGCAAGAAAAGAGACAAGCCTCTATTGAAGAAAATATTGAGTTAGCAAATTCTATCAAAGAAGGACTTGCCGATGCAAAAATTGTAATTGCCGCAAATTCAACTGACGAAGGAACACTTTATGCTGCAATTTCAAATGATTCAATAATCGAAGCAATTGAAAAATTTTCAGGGTATAAAATTGAAGAAGATCAAATAGCTGAAAACTCAATTAAAGAAATAGGTTTACACAACATTGCTATCAATCTAAGTGGAGATGTTTCATTTGAAGTAACTCTAGAAATTGTTCCGGAGACATAAATATGGCTGGACCGGAAGCAGTATCAAATAGAGATTTAGACGGTCTTCAAAAAGCACCTCCAAATAGTATTGAGGCTGAAGAGGCACTATTGGGAAGTGCACTTTTATCTCGAGATGCTGCAAATAGATTGATGGAATCAGTTAAATCATCAGATTTTTATAGTCCTACAAATCAAACAATTTTTGAGGCAATGAAAGACTTGTTTGATTCAGGAAAACCAATTGATAGCGTTACTGTTTCAGAGACTGTTTTTAAAGATAATAAAAATACTACAAGTTTAAAAACTTCATCTATTGCAAGATTGATAGAAAATGTACCTAGTTCAGCAAACTTTGAGAGATACATTGAAATTGTTCTCGAACATTCAAACAGAAGAAAACTACTCAAAGCTAGTGGAAGGATCGAGCTTTTAGCTTATGCCCTTGATAAGGATATATCGAATGTTATGGATGAGGCTGAGCAGTCAATATTTACTGCCTCAGATGATGCTATTGGAGAGGGACTTATTGGGGTATCAGATGTATTAAATGATGCAATTGAGAGAATTGAAGAAATTGAAAATAGGGGTACTGGTCTTTCAGGTTTAGCAACAAATTTTGCAGATCTTGACTCAGTACTTGCTGGGCTCCAAGAAGGAAACCTTGTTGTAATCGCTGCAAGACCAAGTATGGGTAAATCATCGCTTGCATTAAATATTGCGACAAATGTTTCTAAAGAAGACAAAGTCACAGCTTTCTTTTCACTTGAAATGACAAAAGAAGAACTAGTTCAAAGAGTATTATTTTCTGAAGCAAAGGTTACTTCAGGAGATGCAAGAAAAGGTCAACTTGGTCCTGAAAAGTGGTCTCGTGTTGTTGAAGCAGCTTCAAAAGTAAACAATATGCCTCTATATTTCGATGATGCTTCTGTAATCACAGTCACAGACATTAGAGCAAAATCTAGAAGGCTTAAATCCTCAAAAGGTCTGGATCTTATTGTTGTAGACTATCTTCAATTAATGCAGGGTATGTCTGGAGACAACAGACAACAAGAAATTGCGGAAATAAGTAGAAACTTAAAGAATCTTGCCCGTGAGTTAAAAGTTCCAATCATTGCTTTATCACAGTTAAATCGTGCCGCGGAAGCAAGAGAAGATAAAAGACCACGATTAGGTGATCTTCGAGAATCAGGAGCTATTGAACAAGATGCTGATATTGTGATGATGCTTTATAGAGATGATTATTACAATCCAGCTACAGAAACCCCAGGTGTCGCCGAAGTTAATATTGTAAAACATAGATCTGGATCAACAGGAAAAGTAGACCTTTACTTTAGTAAGGAATATACACAGTTTTCTAATTATTCAAGACAACAAGATTAGTGAATAAAACTTTTGGAGCTTACGCTGCAATAACAGTTTTAGCTATTTCCTGGGGAACCATACCCATAATTATCAAAACCACTGATATAAGTCCATTAAGTCTTGTGGGAATAAGAACATTTATCGGCTCTATTTTTCTTTCATTATTCTTTATCAATAAAAAAGTAAACTTTAAAGCATTAATTAAGCCGGGATTAATTTTAGGACCTTTGTTAGCGATCCACTGGGCAACAATGTTTGAATCTATAGATAGAAATAGCGTAGCCATTGGAATAGGTTTAGTTTTTTCTTATCCTATTTTTGTTCTAATTATTGAAAGAATTCGTGGAAAAAAATTAACAATAATTCAAATTTTAATTATTTTAATTGGATTTAGTGGCTTGATAATTTTGCTAGAGGTTAGATCTATCAATTCGATAAGTGGATTAATTTTTGGGATTTTAAGTGCAATAAGTTTATCTTTTTTGATAACTATTGGCGAATATTATACATCTGAATTTGGTGGTTTAAATATTGCATTTGCACAATTGATTTCTGCAGGATTCGTAATGCTTTATTTTACTACTCAAGGCTTTGGATGGATGATAGAGAATATAGGCATAAGTCTTTTTCTTGGAATTTTTTTAACAGCCATAGGTTTAACAACATATTGGTATGTAGTAAAAATTATCAAACCTTTATCCGTAAGTACCATAACTTATTTAGAGCCAACTTCTGGAGTTATTTTAGGGATTATTTTATTAGATGAAATAATATCTCTAAGCCAGTTAATAGGTTTTGTTCTTATTATTTTTGTCGGGATATCACAAGTGATTTATGATTCAAGGATTAAATCTGATTAATCATAAAAGTGTGATTTTCTAAGAATTTAATTAGATTCCATTCTGAATTATTTTCCTTCAAGAACTGTAAAAAAGTCTCACTTTTTAGAAACAATGGATAGGTAAGTTTTTTATAGTTTTCTCTATTCAGATGTTCAACAATTTTTCCATCTGAAATTTTTTTGATTGCACTGCCTAATTCATTTGCAGTTACGACACAATCAAAATTTTCAAGAACCTCATCTTCAACTGTTAAATCACTACTGTTTTTAAAGTTAACAAGCTTTAAGCATTGATTTTCAACTATTCCAAGTTCCTCAATATCTTTAGAAGAAAACAATTTTTTATCAACAATAATTTCTAATATTTCCATTAATACAAAGATACAATCTTTAACAACTAAGAAGTATTGCAATATAAAAATATTTCACTAACTTTACTCTATGGACACTTACAAAGGATCAGGAGTTTCTCCCGGTATTGGTCTTGGTAAATTTTACGTTATAAATAATGAAATAGATTTTTCAATTCCTAAAAAGCTCAGTTTTAAAGAAAGTCAAAACAAATTAGATATGCGATATGAACAGCTAATTAGTGAACTAGAAAAAGAAAACAGAGAAGATGAATCAAAAGTTTTAGATGCATATCGTCTTCTTATAAATGACCCTGAGATAGTTGAAATGGTCGATGAAGACCAGAATCTTATAGAGGTTTTTCAAGTTTTTAAAGACACCTCAGATCAAATGCTTAGTTTTGAAGATGAGTATTTTAAACAAAGAGCCGAAGACATAATTTCTATAGGTAAAGAAATTATTTTTACAATGCAGGATATTTTTATAGATAAAAATTTAACTGAGGATGTAATCATTTTTGCTGATGATTTAACACCAAATGATACTTCATCCATAGACCTTACAAAAGTAAAGGGTTTCGTTGTATCAAATGCAGGACCTACATCTCATGCTGTAATTGTTGCTAAAAATTTAGGAATACCCTGTGTGATAAATTTTGATATTTCAAAAATCGATACGGACTTTGATAAAAGTGTTGTATTAGATGGAGATACAGGAGAAATTTTCTTAGATCCAACATCGGATGTTCTCAAAAAAGTCGAAGAAGGTTTGAATAAAAAAAATAAATTAAGAGAGTCATATAATCAAGATTCAATCAAAGACTTAGGTATTGAACTTAGAGCAAATATAGGTAGCAGTGAAGAGATAAATGCTTTTAATGATGACCATATTAAATCAGTCGGCCTATTTAGATCTGAATTTGTCTATATTGATAGATCCTCAAAACCTACATTAAAAGAACAAATAGAAATTAATAATGAATTAAATACAAAATTTTCTAACACTATAGTTTTTAGAACTTTAGATATAGGTGGCGACAAACAAGTTCCATATTTAAATTTACCTAAAGAAGAAAACCCATTTCTTGGGGTAAGAGGAATAAGATATTCTTTAGATGAAAAAGATCTTTTTACAGAACAAATAATTTCAATTCTTAGTTCAGATCTGATAGAAAAAGTAAAAATAATGTTTCCAATGGTTTCTATTCTTGATGATTTTTTGGATGCTAAAAAAATAGTCACAGATGAATCTAAAAAATTAAATCTTAACCCACCTCCTTTAGGGATAATGGTTGAAACACCCTCTGTTGCATTAAATACTGATCAATACATTCAACATGTTGATTTCTTTTCAATAGGAACTAATGACTTAATTCAATACACATATGCAGCTGATCGGGGTCTTTCCACACTAAATAAATATCAAGACCCTCTTGATGTGTCTGTACTTAGATTAATTAGTAATGTAATCGATACTGGACTTAAGAATGATATCGAAGTCTCTGTATGTGGAGATATGGCTTCGGATAAAGACTCATCAATTATTTTATACTTACTTGGACTTAGAGTATTTAGTATTGCTCCATCTCAAGGACCAAATATAATCAGTTCACTTATTCATGCAAAAGAAAATTTATCCCATATAGAAAAAGAAGAAATTCTTTCTTCAACAGATTCTCAAAGTTTAAGAAAACTCATATCATAAAAATATATTGAAAGTTTTTGGAATACTGCTTGCAGCTGGCTTAAGTGAAAGATTTGAGTCAGATAAACTATTTGCTTTTTACAAAGATAAAGAGCTTATTAGATACCCACTCGAAACTTTTTTAAACTGTGACGACATTGACTCAATAGTTATTGTTTGTAATGAAACCAATATAGAAAAAACAAAAGAAATTCTAAATTCATATGTAATTGATAAGAAATTTGAATTAATTCTGGGAGGCAAAACAAGACAAGAAAGTGAGATTTTTGCTCTAAATACTTTAAAATTAATGGACGTAGATAATAATGATTTAGTTGCAATTCATGATTGTGCAAGATCTTTTCTACCAGAAGACTTATTGAAGGAACTAATTACAGAAGCAAAAACACATGGATCTTGCTCTCCTTACATAGAGACCAGCCTTTACAGTAAAACATCGAAAAAGCTTTTAAAAGATAATCTTGTTGAAATTCAAACTCCCCAAATATTTGAGTATGAAATTTTAGAAAAGGCCTACCTTATTAATGTTGAAGATGAAATGATTTCACATGATACAACTCAACAAGTTTCAAAAAATTTGAATATTGAATCAAAAGTTATTTTAGGTTCTGACCTCAATCTGAAAATAACATACAAAGAAGATTTAGAAACTATTAAATTAAAACTAGAAGAGTATGGAAATAAATGAGTTTATTAGATAGATATTCAGATTTTGTTCAAGAAAGAGGTAAAAAAACAAAAGTTGCTTTAGTTGGTGCTGGACAAATGGGTCAGGGTATTGTCACTCAAATCAACAAAATGCCAGATACAGATCTTGTGTTAATCGTTGACAAAAACGAAGATAAATTAGATATGGCTCGAAGCAAATACAACCAGAATAATGATATTACAATTTCAACTAATCTTGATTCACTCGATGATAAGGACTTAGATATAGTCATAGAGGCAACAGGAACACCTTCCTCAGGAGCTGAAGTTGCATTTAAGGTTTTAAATAGAAACATTAATTTGATTTTATTAAATGTCGAGACAGAAGCTACGATCGGTTTAGCTTTAAATAGAGAGGCAGAGAAAAACAATACCATTGTGACTGTTGGAGATGGAGATGAACCAGTTGCAGCAGTTGAGTTATTTAATTTTGCAAGGGAAATTTCCCTCGATGTAATTGCAATTGGTAAAGGTAAGAATAATCCTTTTGATGTCTTTAAAACTCCAATGGATCTTGAAAAAGAAGCTAAAGAAAAGAAAATGAACCCCTATATGCTAACAAGCTTTGTTGATGGCAGTAAAACAATGATTGAGATGGCAGCGTTAGCGAATTATCTTGATTTTGATATTGATATTGATGGAATGCACGGACCTAACTCTACTTATGATGAACTAAATTCTATTTTTATTCCTAAAACATCTGGAGGGATACTAGAAAATACAAATGTTGTTGATTTTGCTTTTGGGGTAGCACCAGGTGTTTTTGCAATAGTTTATTCAGAAGATGATTATGTAAATTATGAAATGGAGTATTTAAAAATGGGAAAAGGTCCATACTGGACTTTATATAGACCTTATCACTTAACAAGCTTAGAGATTCCAAGAACAATCATGAAGTTAATGGTTGAGAAAGAAACACAACTAAGTGCAAAAAAATTGAACGTTGAAGTAGTTGCACATTCAAAAAAAGATCTAGAAGCCGGCACAAATCTTGGTTCAATCGGTGGAGAAAATATATATGGAAAGGCCATGAGAGTAGAAAATTCGAAAAATCTTGCTCCACTAGGTATAGCCGAGAACAATATCTTGAACTCTGAAGTTAAAAAAGGTGAACCAATTGAGATTGAGAATATTGATATAACTGACAATCAACTTTATAAGTATTGGTTATCACAAAATACTTGAATAAATATTGAATAAATTATCAAATTGTTATTATAAAATTTGAGTTTACTATGAAAAAACCTAATCAAAGAATCGGTGCAGATGTTGTTAAATCTGATTTGGTAGAACTTCACAAATCAACATCGAACAAATCTGCAACTTACGCTTTACATTTTGATACAAAAGAAACAAATCAGTTCTGTGACTTTACTGAAAATATTCAAAACTTAATTTCAGCTTCAAATGTTGCACACGGTTCAGTAACAATATCAACCCCACATACAACTACAGCAATAATTATCAATGAATCCGAAACAGGGTATATCAATGACTTTAAAAGAAAACTAGAAGAACTCATACCTTCAGATTCATACTATGAGCATGATGATTGGGATTTAAGAACAGAAAATATGCAAGAAGATGAAAATGTTAATGGAAGATCTCATGTAAGAGGTTCTATCGTTGGTTCAACTTCAGTCACTTTACCTGTCGTAGATTCTGAAATTATTTTAGGAAGATGGCAACGTCTCTTTTTTGTTGAGTTAGATTGTGCCCGTCCAAGAAGACTTTTTATTCAGATTCAAGATTTAGATTAACCTTTTACATTCAAAAAATAATCCGGCTCTTCTCCCACTCGCCATTTAATGTTGCACCCCATACTTGGAAATTGCTCAGAGATTGGATCTTCATTATTTAACAAGGCTTGAATAGCACTTCTTAGGCTTTCTCCATTAGTTGGGACATCGTTGCCAGGCCTAGAGCCATCAAGTTGACCTCTATAAACAAGATTTTGATCACTGTCAAAAAGAAAAAAATCAGGTGTACATTGCGCCGTAAAATTTTTTGCAACAAATTGATCTTCATCAACGACATAGGGAAAATTGTATCCTAAGCTATCTGCATACTCTCTCATTTTATCAATGCTATCTTCTGCATATTTTTCTTGAGTACTGTCATTTGAATTAATTCCTATTACACCGATATCATTTCCCATTATTTCATTGCTTAAATTTACTATCTCTTCATTGACATGCTTAACAAAAGGACAATGATTACATATAAACATCACAAGAGAACCTTTTTTTCCATCGAACATTTCATTTGAATACATTTCATCGTCAATGCCTAGTAAATTAAAGCTTGGCATTTTCGTTCCTAACGGCAACATTGTTGATTCAACATCCATTTAAACCTCCTATTTTATTGAATTATAAGCGAAAATTAGGTTTAAATGACTGCCAACTTAATCCAAAGTTACAACTTATAAATAAAAAATTTTTGAAGACGCATGAAAGGCAAAGTTTTATTTTTTATAATTAGAGTATGTGATATTACCAATGTCACATATTTGTTACAAAGAGTGACAGATTGATCAATCTAAAGGGGGATTGAAAAAATATGAAAGAATTCATACAACGCGTTGGTGGTGCTGCGTCAGGAATGGTTATTCCTAACATTGGTGCCTTCATCGCTTGGGGATTAATCACATCCCTGTACATTGGACCTGGCTGGGCACCAAATGAAGATTTGAGCTCAATGGTGGGACCAATGATTGTAAACCTTCTCCCATTATTAATCGGTTATACCGGTGGAAAAATGATATATGGCCACAGAGGTGGAGTTATCGGCGCAGTTGTCACAATGGCAGCTATTGTCGGAACAGACAGTCCACAATTCTTGGGGGCTATGTTAGTTGGACCTGGAGCAGCAAAAGTTCTTAAAGAACTTGATGCAAGACTCCGTGATAATGTACCGGAAGGTTTTGAGATGTTATATGACAACTTCTCATCAGGTATCCTTGGTTGGGGACTTGCAGTATTTGTTTATTCATTTCTTGCAAACATTCTCCAAGCAGTTGCAGACGGCTTAGGAAACTTTGCTGCTAGTATCGTTGATGCTGGTCTAGTTCCTTTAGCTGACATACCTATTGAAGTTGCAAAAGTGTTGTTCTTAAACAATGCTGTGAACCACGGTGTGTTGACACCTCTTGGAGCTGCACAAGCTGCAGAAGAAGGAAAGTCAATATATTACATGCTTGAATCAAATCCTGGACCAGGTCTAGGATTGCTTATTGCATACTACATTGCAGGAACAGGAATGTGGAAACAATCAGCACCGGGTTCTATAATTATTCATTTCTTCGGTGGAATTCATGAAATTTACTTCCCATATGTATTAGGTCATCCAATTATGATCGTTGCAATGTGGGCTGGTGGAATTTCTGCCGATCTATGGTGGGTAGCCACAGACGCTGGTCTTGTTGGACCTCCATCACCAGGTAGTATTTTTGCATATTTAGCAATGTTACCTAGAAGTGGTGGTGCAAATGTTCTGATTGGTGTTGCTATTGGAGCTGTTGCAGCTGCAGTAGTTGGAACGATCTTATTGAGAGTTCGACCAATTCAAGAAACAGACGCTGGAGTCGACGAAGCTATCGATACTTCAATTCCAGGAGTTGATGTATAAGAACTAAAAAAAATTAGTTATAATTGGCTTGGGAGGAAACTCTCAAGCCAATTTTTTTTGAAAGGAATATTATGAGTTCAATCGAAGCCGCGGATGTAAAGAAAATATGTTTAGCCTGTGAAGCAGGAGCCGGATCAAGTTTAATGGTAAAGAACAGTCTTATTAAGAAAGCAAAGAAAGCTGGTTTGGAAGTTGAAATCGTTCACTCTCCAGCAACACAAATACCAAGCGATGCAGATATTGTTGTGACACATCAAGGATTGGCTGGAGTTGCTAAACAGTCTGCACCTGATAATGCAGTATTAATTCAATACATAATGTTTATGAATGATCCATCTTTGAATAAATTAATTAAAGATTTGGCAGAAGGAAATACTATAACTTCTACATGACATCTAAACCAGTATTAATTAAAGAATCCATATTGGTAGATCAAAATTTTAATGATCTAAATGAAAGTATTGATGTAGCTGGAAAATTGTTGTTGGATAATGGGTACATTGAACAAGAATACATCGAATCAATGAAAGAAAAAGTCTTAGAACATCCATATACAACTTATCTTCCAGGAGCAGGAGTTGCAATACCTCATGGAATGTCAGATGGGTTTAAACATATCAAAAACACCGGAATTAGCGTATTACAAATACCTAACGGAGTAGATTGGCTTGATGAAAAAGTTTACATAGTCATAGCAATTGCAGCAAATAGTGATGAACATATGAATGTACTAGCATCACTAAGTGATGCTCTTGAATCAGAAGAAGATGCGCAAAAACTTTGGAGAACAGATTCAGTAGATGAGTTATTCTCGATACTTAGCAGTGAATAATGCCTAAAACCGCATTACATTTCGGTGCTGGCAACATAGGAAGAGGCTTTATAACACCCATACTTCAGGAAAATGGATACGAAGTAGCTCTAGTTGATGTAGATTCTGATCTAATAAATAAATTAAACACAGAGGAAAAATATAGTGTAAATTTTATTGGATCTAGTAAAGAAAGCACCAGGGTCTCAAATATAAAAGCACTGAATCTATCAGACTCCAGTGAAATTCAATCATTAATTAGCAACTGTGATTTTGTATCTACATCGGTTGGACCACAGTATGTAAATAGTGTTTTAGACTTGATATCTAATTTAGATCTCCTTAAAAGTATAAATTTTGTTGCATTTGAAAATAAATATAGAGCTTCTACCACTGCAAAAAATGAGTTAGATATTAATAACAAAAATATTACTTTCATTGATGTAGTAATCGATAAAATTGTTCCTTTACAATCAAAAGATAGTTTAGATGTTTACGTTGAAGAATACGGTTCAATTGTATTTGATAAAGAGGGTCCACTACCTTTGAAACCATCAGATGTTATAAAGCAAGGTGAATATGATTATGAATTTAAAAAAAAGCTATGGATGTTAAATGGCCTTCATTTGTGTCTTGCTTACTATGGACTATCAGAAAAATATCAATATATGCACGAGTTGTATCAAAATGATGCTTCAAAAGCATTTATAGATCAAATATCTTTGGAAATTTTAGAAAGCCTATTTTTGCTTGGTAAAGAAGAAATAGAAGAATTAACTAAATTTAAAAATACAATCAACGACCGATTCTCAAATCCAGAGATTAAAGATCAACTATTTAGAGTTGCAAGAAATCCAGCAATTAAATTCTCTTACAATGAGAGATTCCAAGAACCATTAGATATTTTGATAAATAATGATAAAAGTGTTGCTGGATTCAAGAAAGTTTTAAATATTATTTTTAATCTTTCATTTCCGGATATTGAAGGTTTCGACGACTTTAAAAAAGAAGTATTAGACTTAGGAAGATCAAATTTTTACAAAAATTTTTGGAATCAAGATAAAAATTATGAAAAATATTTGAATATGCTTGGAGATTAAAATTTCTGTTTCACAAAAACTAAAAATATTAATTTATCCTGGTCTTCACGCAAGACCTGGTAGTGAATTTGTTAAATATTGTCAACAATTCGATAGTGATGTTGAAATAAAAGTTGGCGATAAAACAGCAAATGGTAAAAGTTTACTAAGTTTATTCAAGATAGAACCTAAACAATTCTCAATCATTGATCTACATATAACTGGTAGTGACGAGGAAGAACTTATGGAAAATTTAATAAATTGGAAAACAGAAGCCTACAGTAGTAAAGATGACTTTGATAACGAAAATATTGAAGAAGAAGAATTAAAAGTATTTGAAACAGTTGACGATGAGTAACTTAAAAGATCAATTACTCAATTCTGGAAAAGTCAAAACTTCAGAAGAATGGGATGCAACATATGACGAGTTACCTGTAGTTATTGCAGAAGACGCTGCTTCATTAGGCCAAGCACTTGAGAAATTAGATGCTGTTGGAGGCTACGGATACATAGCTATCTGGAAAAAAAATCTTTTCTTGTTTAATACAAAACTTTTATCAAAACGATGTGGTGTTATTGATGAAAATGGAAACTTGCTAAAAGCAGCAAGGATTCCAAAAAATTAAGCTTGCTCTCCTCTTTTTTTAATAAATCCAAGTCGATGAATAACATTCAAGCTTCCTATTGTTAGTAATAATTTTGTTACTTCTCTCATCCACCATAAATTTTCAGGAACATCCATAAAAATTCCAATTTGACCACCTAAATATCCACCCAACATTCCTGCAAAAATTAATTTTAATCCATCTCTACTTGTGACACCTTTTACAAATACTGATGCAATCAATCCATAAATAAGCCAAACTGCCAACAAAGAAATAACTGCCCAAATTGCACCCATAATTATATTTTAATCAAAATAATTAAATTATTTTTTAGCAATTTTTTTAACAACAACTGTATCTATTCTTCTATTGTCAATCTCCATAACAGTGAGTTCTAATCCATCAAGTGTAATTTTTTCACCAATAGAAGGAAGTTGTTCTGAGTGGCTTAAGAACAGTCCACCAACAGTTGCAATATCTTTATCATAAGGCTCTAAACCAAAAAATTCTTCAAAGTCATCTATATCTGTCTTACCCTCAATAGTCCACTGGCCTGGTCCAAGTCTTCTAATACCCAAGAATCTTTGATCATGTTCGTCAGGAAGTTCACCTACAAATTCAGACAATACATCTTTAATGGTGATCACACCCTCAATACCACCGTTCTCATCAATAACACATGCAAAACTTGACTTATTTTCTCGTAAAATATTTAATGCAGATAAAACGGTGGTGTACTCCGGCAGGTAGATTACATCTTTCACTAAATTTTCTATTTCAACTGAATCTGAGTTTGCTCTCATGTTGAATAAGTCTTTAACGTATACAATTCCAAAAGTATCATCAAGGGATTCCGACTTTGAAACAGGCATTCTTGAAATTCTCTTATCTTCAACTAATGATTTAACATCGGCAATATTTATTGGTAATGAAAGGAATAAAACATCTACCCTAGGTGTCATAATTTCTTTTATTGGCCTATCTGAAAAATCTAGAAGAGCATTTATTATTTCTCTCTCAGCTGGCAAAATTTGTCCTTCTATTTCTCCTAGTGCTGTTAATGCTTGGATATCTGCTTCAGTAACCTCAGCATCATCTTCTTCTGATGTTTTTGCAAATCTCATAATTAATTTAGTTATCCCTTCTGTAAAGGGTGCGAAAATTTTAGATAGTATTTCAACCAAAAATGTTGTTCTTGATAAAAATGCTATTGGTAATTTAGTAGCTAATGTTTTTGGAGTAATGTCACCAAATATCAATACAATTATTGTGGTAAATATTGTGGCTATTGCACTTCCAGCGCTTTCTCCAAATCTTCTTACAAAAATTAATGTTGCAACGGAAGCCATTAATATGTTTACAAAATTGTTACCAACCAGAATTCCGCCAATTGTTTTTTCTAAATTTTCTTTAGCTTTTTTAATCCTATTATTTTTTTTGGTGTCATCTAACTGGTGAACTTTCTGTTTAGGTATAGAGGTAATTGCTGTTTCAGATCCAGATAGCATACCAGATAAAACAAGACAGATAAAAAATACTACATATAAAACGAAGTCGAAATTAATACTCAATTTGTATATATGATTCTAGAGGATTTTAATTTAAATTAAAGAATTTATTTAATTTAGTTTTTGAAACGGGTTTTACCGCAAAAAAATCAGCACCTACTCTTTTTGCTTGAAACTCATCCGCCTCCCGGTCTGCAATTAAGGCTATTGGAGTATTCTTGGTAATTTTGTCTCTTTTCAACTCTCTTATTATTGACGGTCCACCATTATTTTTAACTTGCATATCAACAAATATAAAATCAATACGTTGATTCAAACTTTCTAAATCAACATTTTCAAGCAGTTCATAATCAAAATCTATGTATTTTTCAATAGATTCTATAACCCATTTATTATCGCTATAAATTAAAATTTTCACAGTTTTAAAAGCATACTATTCTGTAATTTTAAATAATAATGACATATTTAATTTCTACCTTAATTTTTGCAGTGATCGGAACTGCGCAGTTAAACATATTTGAAATCGAAGGTATTTTTTCTAATGCCCATATAAATGCTCTTGAAGACCACATTGAAGAATATGAATATACAGATAATGATTTATTGATTCTTCAATATAGCTCTCAAGAAGGAAGTGCAGAGAGTATTGCAGAATTAAATAGCTTATTATCAGGATATGATTTCCCGATAGGAGTTTGGTTTGGTCCATATAAGATATCAATAGATTTTAAACAACTTAACAATTTTGATTACATAGGCTTTTCTCCAGGACTGGAAATTAACAATGTTAGTTTTGATGAATCAGTAGAAAAAAAATATTGTACGATTAATATTTGTAATTTTGAAGAAAGAAAAATTATCCTTTCTACAAACGAAGGTATTTATGATAACTATTTAATTGTTGGAACACTTGGGTCATTTATCGAGAATATAGATTTCATAATATCCGATCAATCAATCGAATTTTTTAAACCCTCATTGTTTGAGCGCTTCTATATTGCAATTTCTAACCCAATATTCACATATATGTTTTTTGTTCTAGGTTTTGCATTAATTGGTCTTGAACTATTTGCTATAGGTCCAGGTTTGATGGCTATTGTAGGGTCACTACTTGTAATATCTTCTACTTTGCCATTTCAAGAGTTTGGAATAAATTATTATGGAATTCTTATATTCGGTATTTCATTCTTAATGTATATAAAAATCTTATCAAGAGGATACTTTTCAATTCTTGGAGTTGTTGCATTCCTAGTACTTTTTAGCTCTTCATTTGTGATGTTTAGTAACTACCAAATTAGCGTAAATTTCCTCCTCTTATTTTTAGTCTCAGTTGCTCTGGCATTATTTTATTTTGTAGCAATACCTACGGTTATAAGATCAAGGCTTACAACTGATACCAGTGGTGGAACTTCTTTGGTTGATAAAGAATGTGAATTAATAGAAATTCTAGAATCAGACACAGGCCTTGTTTTGTATAAAGATACAAAACTTAGGGTTAATTTAGAATTAGATAAATCATACAAGGAAAAACAAAATTATATCTTTTTAGAAAAAGATGGAAATCTTTACATCTAAATATCTATAAAACTTCGCGAAAAAAACCTTTTGCCATTTGTTTTTTTTGAAATAACGTTCCTATATGTTAGAAATAAAAATTTCAACTTGGCAATATAATGCTCTCTGTAGGCAACATAGTTCAAATTTATTCTTTCCTCCCGCCACTTTTGAAAAAAAAGAAGATAGAGTAAAAAGAGAGGCAAAAGCAAAAGCTGTTTGTAATGGCTGCCCTGTCAAAGTCAATTGCTTAGAAGAGGCTAAAGAAATTGAAGAACCTTTTGGTATTTGGGGAGGACTAAACGAAGTCGAAAGAAAACGAAACTTAATATTTTCCTAAAGTTTTTTTCTTGATCCAGCCTTATCAATTTTTTGAGTCACTCCAATCTTGTCAAGTAATTCCAGATAAGGAATTGCATACTTTCTTGAAAGACTAGATTTATCTTTAAAATCTTTTACAGAAAATTCATTTGGCATAAACCCGACAATCTCAACTAATTGTTTCAAATGTTTATCGGAGATAATTATTTTAGGATCAACTCTGTAAATTTTTTTGGATAAAAAAAGATCTTTTAATTCACCCTTATCGAATTCTTTTGTATTAATAATGTTTACATCAAGTGTTTTACCAAGTAGTTCTATAATTTTTATGTATTGATTTTCTAATGCTTCAAAGTTATCTATTTTTTTAATTACTTGATTATTTGAAATAGTTATATTCTCTTTATCTTTTGTTAGTTGTTCCAATAAATCTGTTGATATCTGATAGTTATTTTGAAAGAAATCTTTTACACCAGATTTATTTATTGAATCTGTATTATTTTCTAAATCTTCAAAAATCTTCTCAAGAACTGATTCATTGACATATAGATTTTCTATTTGTTTGAATTCTTTGTTATTTTTAAAGAATTTTATATCTAAAAAGTCAAAAATATCTAATAAATTATTTATTTTGGTTTTGTCTTTAATCTTTTTGTTCAACTTTAAAATTTGGTTTTTATCAGGAAATAGTAAGAATTTTGCGCCGATATATTTATCTCTGTCTATATTTTGAATTAATAGATTTTCAAAAATTGGAATCGGTACTGCTTTGGATAGACTCAAAATAGCAAAAGTCTCTTTTTCAGATACCAACAATTTTATTTTTGATATATGAGCATTATTTGTTCCAAAAAAAATTCTTAACGTTCCTTTTAAAATTGATTTATCCACATTTTTATTGTTGAATGCGATGAATAATTTGTTTGAAAAATTAATTTTTTCATTTGTAAGTAGGTCGCCTCTTCTGGGAAAATATTTGTTTGTTTTTTTTAAAGATAAAGCCACTCTTTTTGTTTCATCATTTTTATCATTCTTCTCATTTTTGCTCTGAACTTCTTTTATTTGAAGTTTTTCATTATGTAGATTGAATATAATATTTTCATAATCAAGTTCTTTACTTGCTGTACCTGTAATAACTTTTCCAGTTCCATCAATTGTGAAACTTCTATCGACCCATAGTCGTGGAGTATTTTCCTCGAATTTACAGGTTTTAATAAAATCATGAATAGATTCACAAAATGCACTTCTGCTAGAGCTTTCTTTGTTGAACTCCAAAATGAGATAATTAATATCTTGATTGTTTTCTAGTTTTTCACTTAAAATTTCTTTTTTTACCTCACCTTCAAGTAGATCAATTTTTGTAAATACAAATATAAAATTCTTTTTGTTTAGTGAAATTAATGATTGAAAATGCTGTTCGGACTGCTCAGACCAGTTTTGAACTGAATCTATTACAAACAGAATTACATCTACATTAGCAAATCCAGATATTGTGTTTTTATAAAAATCTTTGTGACCAGGCACATCAACTATTGAATAAGTTTTGTCTTCAATTGTAAAATAGGTATAACCCAAATTTATGGTAAGACCCCTTTTTTTCTCTTCGGGTAATCTATCAGTTTCTTGTTTAGTTAAAAAATTTACAAACGTAGATTTGCCATGATCTATATGTCCAGCAGTGGCAATAACTGTCATAACTTAGTAAAAAAATCTTTTATGTATATATCGTTTTTTTCTGAAGTGCTTCTTAAATCAATTATTATATTGTTTTTATTAATTCTAGGAATTATTGGGATCTCATTAAGCGTTAATTTGCTCATCAGATCTTTATTTTCCAGTTCACTTATTTGTACTACCGGTGATGGAATAGTCTTATTTGGTAAAGTACCTCCACCCATTACAGAATAATCATGGACAACTTCATGTTTTATTTCAAGATTTTTACATACACTTTTGATTCTATTTTCTAGATTCTCATATTTCATTGAAATCATTTTCCATAAGGGTATTTCTATTTCTTTTTTGGATACATATTTACTTGTAGTTTCTTGGAGTTCAAAAAGAGTTAAAGGAGAACAGCGGTATGTCCTAAATAATGGAGACTCCTTTATTGATTGAATCATTTTTTTATCTCCAGCTATTATTCCCGACTGTAAAGATCCAAATAGTTTGTCACCTGAGAACATAACTAAATCTGCACCTTGTCTCAATGATTCCTGCACTGTTGGCTCATCATCAAAGATATCAATATTTTCTTTTTCTAAAAATTTTTTACTTGCAACTAGACCACTTCCGAGATCATGAATCAAAATACTATTTTGACTTTCGGTTAAAGACTTTAAATCTTTTAAATTTACCTCTTCTACAAAACCATCAATTGAAAAATTTGATCTATGGACTTTTAAAATTAAAGAATCTTTATTTTCTTTTAGGGCTTTTTCATAGTCAGTTATTTTAGTTTTATTTGTTGTTCCAATTTCGACCATCTTTAAGTCTGTTTCTTGAATTATTTCTGGAAGCCTATAAGATCCGCCGATTTCAATTATTTCTCCTCTGGAAATAATTACTGTTTTTTTCCCATAAATATTTTTAAGTGTCTTTAGTGTTATAAAGAGCGATGAAGCATTGTTGTTGACAAAGCAAACATCATCAGACCCTAGAAGTAAGTTCATTGACTGACTTAAGAATTCATTTCTGTTCCCTCTTCTGTTATTTAAAATATCATATTCGACATTTGTACTTTCTCCATTAAATTTAATATCAGTTTGTGCTCTTCCAAGGTTTGTATGTAGCAATGTTCCAGTACAGTTGATAACTTTTTTTTGAACTTTTAATGTATATTCATACACTTCGTTTTCAAAATTTTTAATAGTTGTTTGAATGTCCGTGTTTTTGTTAAGACAATTTTGAGCTATTATAACTAATATTTCTCTTGGAAGATTAGATTTCACTTCCTCTACCAATCTATTTACAGATATTTTATCCATATATTGCTACTTTTATTGGTTTAAAACTCATGTTTATATCTTAAAGTGAAAAAATTTCATGTAACAATAAATTTTTTGAATAATTTGATATACGATATAATTAAATTATGGATATACAAATAAAATCATCTCGCTCAGTTTTGGCAACTGATAGTGCAGTAAAAAAACTTGTTGAACTGAAAGCTGAGGAATCTAACGAAAACAGCTTTTTAAGAATGGGAGTTAAGCCAGGCGGTTGTTCAGGACTATCTTATGAGATGTTCTTCGATACAGAAAGACTACAAAATGATGTTTTCGAGTCATATGATGGCGTAGATATTGGTATTGACTCACAAAGCCTTGAGCATATTAAGGGATCAACTTTAGATTACAAAGAAGGTTTAATGGAGACCGGATTTTCAATCGACAATCCAAACGCAACAAGAACTTGTGGATGTGGAGACAGTTTTAGTTAAACTTATATCCAACTGAATGTACTGTTTTTATCCAATCAGATCTTTTTTCACCCAACTTTGATCTAAGTCTTCTAACATGAACATCTACTGTTCTAGCCCCTCCAAAATAATCATATCCCCATACTTTTTCTAATAACTCTTCTCTGGACCATACATTTTCTTGGTTCTCAACAAAAAATTTTAGTAATTCATATTCCATGAAGGTTAGGTCCAATAATTGATCATCGACTTTAGCCTCATAAGTTTTCAAATTAATTACAAGATCATCAAACTCAATTTTTTCTGATGAACTATCTCCAATTAAAGATTGAAATCTTGCAATTACTTCCTCTTCCTTACAATCATTTGATATTACTTCAATTTTTGGATTTTTAATTAAATCGATACTTTGTTTAAATTCTTCTTCATTAGCAATTATTAGTTCAGGAATAGGTTTTGAAGCTGTTTCAATGTCAGAGAGGTTCTTTTTAGTTTCTCCATACATTGAAAAAGATGTACATACTAAGTGAACTTCATTTTGAGTAGCTATTTTACCCAGATCAACTGAATTCAAATCATAAGAATTTAAGCACGATATTAGCTTTTCATGCTCTTTTTCTACATTTACATACGCTTTTACCATAATCTTGAAACAAATATTTAATATTTCCGAGTAACCAATATTTTAAATAAATACTACATTATTAACGAGAATATTAAAAGAGGTATTAAAAACAATGAAAATTAAAGCTGAATATATATGGATAGACGGTAAAACTCCTACCGCTAAATTAAGAAGTAAAACCAAAATTATGGATCAAGGTACAGAACCTCCAATTTGGGGATTTGATGGATCCAGTACAGAACAAGCAACAGGAGATCAATCTGATTGTGTTTTAAAACCTGTATCACAGTTTCCAGATCCTATAAGAGGTGGAGACAACATACTTGTTATGTGTGAAGTATTAAATGTAGACATGACACCACATGCTTCAAACACAAGAGCAGCATGTGTTGCATCTGCTGAAAACTTTTCTGAGTTTGAACCAATGTTTGGTTTGGAGCAAGAGTATACATTTTATGAGCAATCTTATGATTCACTGAAGTATGGACAACCATTAGGATTTCCTCCTTCAGGTTATCCAGCCCCACAAGGTGGATACTATTGTGGTGTTGGAGCAGATGAAGTATATGGTCGTTCAATTTCAGAAGATCATGCAACTGCTTGTATGGAAGCTGGGTTAAATATTTCTGGAACAAATGCAGAAGTTATGCCTGGACAATGGGAGTTTCAAATTGGACCTGTAGGAGCTCCAGATATAGGAGATCAAATTTGGATTGCAAGGTGGTTGTTATATAGAATTGCTGAAGATTATAACATATCAGCAACTCTCACTCCAAAACCTGTAAAAGGGGATTGGAATGGAGCTGGAATGCACACTAACTTTTCAACTAAACAAATGAGAGAAGATGGTGGTTATGATGCAATTGTTGCTGGCTGTGAAGCACTAGGAAAAAATGCTGAATTTCATGTGCAAAACTATGGTGCCGGAATAGAAGATCGTCTAACTGGTGATCATGAAACACAAAGATTTGACACTTTTTCTTACGGTGTCAGTGATAGAGGTGCATCTATCCGAATACCATGGCAGGTGGAAGTTGACAAAAAGGGTTATTTAGAAGACAGAAGACCAAATGCTAATGCAGATCCATACGTTATTGCAACAGTAATGATCGATACGGTTTGTTCAGCTGCTTCAGCTTAACCTGAAGTATTTATAGCAACTATTTCTTCAATTTTTTCTTGAAATCCATTTATATTATTATTAAATGATTCAAGAGCAGCAGCTCTTTGCTCACCTGTATCTGAAGATGTAAGTCCCTCTAAAAGCTCTTGAGTATCAGCATATATAAGTTCAGCCAGAGATTTTAGCTCTTCATGACTCTTTACTAATCCAGCAAAAGTTGAGGGAGGACCAGGTTCTGCTACTGTATCAACAAATTGCTGAGCATCTTCAATGAATTCAGCAAATTCATCTTTTGCTTCTTGGTATGTAATTGACTCATTGTCCCAATTATCGTTAGCTTCTAAAACCTTAGTTGCTAAGTCTATAGATTGAATTTTTTCTGAGGATATTTCTTCTAAATAAGTAACTACTTCATCAGGAAGAGTCGTTGTGGTTGTTGTTGTCGTATCCTCTGGAGTAGATTCTTCCTCTGTCTGCTCAACAACTTCTTCAACTATAGGCTCAATTTCTAAATCGTTATTTGATGCAACTCTGTTGATGAATGTATAAGTTGTGGCAATCATACCAATAAGCACTAATGGCAAAACTAGTCTTCCTGGTTTGGGGTCTTCGTTAAATGTTTCCATGTTTACAGTCTATCAAATATGTTCATAATGTCTTGAGTTATTAGTTCCCAACCAACATCCTCGTATTTCGTAATTGTTACAAAACCAGGACCAAAGAATACTGAAGACACGCCTTCGATACTATTAAGATTTTTCATTATTTCATCATCATGAATATCCGCTTCAATCTTTTTTGCATTTGGATTTGGAGTATCAATTAATTCCATATTAATAGTTAATTTTAATATAAAAATCATTAATATATGACAGTATGAATTATCAAAATTTAAATCAAGAAATAAGCAGTTTAAATTTCCAAAAAAAATATTTCTTTAGTATTTTTGGCTTATATTTATTTACTATTGGAACTACAATTTTGGGTTATTCTGCATATCTTCTACTTGAATCATTTGGTATAGTAAATAAATCAGTGATTACTTGGAATGCTCAAGGTTTATTCTGGTTTTTAATTTTATTTTGCGTAGCTTTATTCGTTTTGTTCGTACCTGTAGAGTTTTTAAATGTATTTAAAATTTATAACCTAACTTTTAAAGATTTGATAATTAATATTGTTTTTGTTATTTTGACTTCTCTTCTTACATTAATTTTCTTTCAATTCTTATTAAATCCATCAAATCTAATAATTAGCGATATTATTGACATCGGAAAAGCAGTTTCTTTTTCTGGGTTTATTGCAATTCCCCTAATTTTGTTTTTACAACACAATGTAAAACGGACCATAGATTTTTCTGACAATTTTTCTTACAGTCTGATTTATTTTGCTTGGGTATTATCTTCCCAGATTTTTCTTTAGAGCTACATTTTTTCTACGGGTTGAATACCTAATGATTCCATAAGTAATTTTGAATAATCTTGAAAGTAATGTGTGATCTTAAGCTTATTAAACATTTTTGTCTCATTTTTGTTTTCTAAAATACTCTCATTTTGATACATCGAATTAAAAAGATTTGATAACTCATACAAGTAGTCTGCAAGATGGTGGGGCTCGTTGTTATTTAAAGCTTGATTAAAATAATATTCAAATTTTAGAAAACTTTTTAACAATTTATTGTCCGTTTCATCTAATTCAGAAAAAACTAAATCCGTGTTACTTATATCTATATTTGAATCTTGAATAAGTTTTCTAGCTCTGACATAGGCATATTGAACATAGATACCGGTTTTACCACTAATATTTGTAAACTTATCAAGATCAAATTTATAGTCAGTTTTTCTATTGGTTATTAGATCGCTAAATGTTAAAACAGTATTTGCCAGCAATTTATTTGTTTCTATATCTAAATCTTTATTGATAGTTTTTAATTTAGATACGGTTTCTTCAAACAAGTCTGTCAACTTTTTAGTATGGCCATCTCTAGTTTTAAATGGATTGCCATTCAGATCATTTACGGTCCCAAATTCAACATGAGTATATTCTTCTCGACCAAAACCAAAATACTTTATTGAATCGAAAAGTTGTTCGAAATGTAATTTTTGTCTTTTATCAACAATGTATAGTGTTTTATCAAATTCATTCTCTTTTCTTCTATTTAAAACTGTTGCAAGATCGGTTGTTAAATAAAGATATGATCTATCTGATTTTGTTATGAGAACTTTTGGCTCAGTTTCTAAATTAGAAACATATGCACCATTATCAATTGATATTTTTTTATCTTTTTTTAGGTTATCAATCATTTTAGGAATTAAGTTATTAACGTCACTCTCTCCCTGCCATAAATCAAAACTATGATTAAGTTGCGCCAAAATTTCCTTTATTGCTTTCACTGATATTTCTCTTAAAATTTTCCAAGTATTTATTAGCTCATCTTTGTTTTCATTTAGCTCTTTATTTATATTTTGTGCCATTAATTTAAAATCATCATCTTCTTGGTATAATTTTGATGCTTTAGGATAAATTTCTTCTAGATTTTCTATTGTTATACTCTCGAAATCAAGTTGATTTTCTTTAATGTAACATATTATCTGAGCAACTGGCATGCCCCAATCACCTAAATGAATATCATTTAAGACCTTATGTCCAGCTAATTTATTTATGTTATAAAGGCTTCTACCAATATTTAAAGATCTTAAATGTCCTACATGAAGGGGTTTACCAATATTTGGTCCTCCGTAGTCAAGAATTATTCTTTTTTGATTTAGAGCTTTAATATTATCATGTAAATTTTCATGATTATCTAGATACATTTCAATATTGATTTCTAGGTTTATAAAGTAATTTTTTGTAAATTCGTAATTTTTTATTGACAGATCGTTATCTAGTATTTTTGTAAATGATTTTTTTATATCTTTAACTTCATTGTTTTTTTCGAGTTTAACTAAATTATTTATTTGAAAATCAAAATTTGCTACATTTGAAGATCGCAAAATAATAGGTTCATATATTTTTCTTTTACTTAAATCATTTTCTAAGTTACTTATTAAATTTGTTAGAAGATTCATTTATTTACTTACATATTGCTTTACAAAGTAAATTATAAATAAAAAATTATCGATAAAATAACGCCTAAACAATCTTTTTGGCTCTTGGATTAATCTAAATATCCATTCAAAACCAATATTAGCGATCCACTCAGGGGCTTTTATTTTTGTACCAGCAGCCCACTCAAAAACCGCTCCAATTCCAACAATATTTGAATATATATTGTATTTGCTTTTTAACATGTAAATAAACTCTTCCTGTTTGGGAAAACCTAAAGACACCCAAATAATATCAGCATTTTGTTGGATCATATCATCAACAAATTCCTTTTGACAAAGTTCCTCATAAGTCTTAACGGGAGGGCATTTATAACCAACTATATTAATATCATGGTATTCTTCTTTTAATTTTTTAATCATTAAAGTTACAACCCTTTCATTGCTGCCAAAAAAATAATGTGATAAATTTGAATCAAGACCATTTTTTATTGTTTCATGAAAAACTTTGTAACCATCAACTCTTTTCTGATTGTTTTTATATAAAACTTTAGATGCTTTTGCTACTGGAAACCCATCAGGTGCCTTAATATCGAATGAGTTTATCTTATCTTGAATTTTAGAGTTTTGATAAGATCTTACAAGAGTGTTTGCATTACAAATTGCTACTGTTTTTGATGTCTCATTTTTTAAATACTCTGAAACAAACTCAATACTAGTTGAGGTAATTTCTGTCTTTAGAATTAATACACTATTCATTGTTGAAACTATTATAGAAATAAAAATATGCAAAGAATATATTTTCTTAGCGCCTGTAGCTTAACTGGATAGAGCATCTGACTTCGGATCAGAGGGTTGGGGGTTCGAGTCCCTCCAGGCGTACTAATTTAATACAAAATTTAATATTTTGTTTACTCTGTTTTCTAGTGATATAGAGGAAATATCTATCTCATCTTCTAATTTATTTTCTAGTAAATTTAATGACTTGATAAATGATTCTTCGTTATTCTCATCGAAAAATTCAATATTATCAGAGAATGGTAAATTTCTATGAGATTCAAAATCTACGGCCAATACTTTTAATCCTGCATAAATGTACTCAAAATATTTTAACGGTGATGTGTACCTTACGGAATGTTCATTTTTTGATGAGTTTGTTAATAGACCAAACTGAGACTTTTGAATTTCTAATATTCCTAATTTTCTATCTTTTCTGTCTTCAATAAAAACTCTTTCTTCTAATCCAATCTCTTTTACATACTCTTTTAATCTATTTACCTCGGAACTAGGTCCTCCAATTATTTTCAAAAAATATTTTTTATTTAAATTAGTATTTTTAAAGCAATCGATGATAAATTCTAAATTTCTATTTTGATTAAATCTTGTTAGATTTCCAACAAAAATTATCTGTCCTGGATTTTTATCAATATTTTTTGAAAATAGATCAGGATCAACGCCATTTTGAAGTGAAATTACCTTTTTCTTATTCAAACTATCTATATTTGAATCAACAGCTAGTTGGTCATTTAAAAATATAATTTTTGAATTTTTGTATTTAATGGATCTTTTAATATTAAATTTTCTTATTTTGGATAGTTGATGGCACTCTAGCGTTATATTTAACTTTTTTTTAGATAAATTATAAAAAATCCATTCAGACCTTGTGAAGAAAAGTGTTTCTTCATCATTTTTTAATGAATATCTTTTGCATTCTTCACGTGCCCAAAGAAAGTGACTAATTACGTAGAATATTTTCTCAAAATAAAGAGATTTACCAAAAGGATATTTGTGATTTCGTCCATTTACAGTTAAATTTTTTGGCAAATCATAATATTTAGCTAAAACCTCTATATCATCTGAACTTTTGATCTCTCTCAAAGGAAAAATCAAATCAACATTAAAACCCTTTTTAATCATATATTTGATATTGTCAAAAGTTTGGAGGGTATTAGCTTTATCTGAAGGAAAGCTTTGGTACGTTATATATTTAATTTTTTTATTCAATGTCATCTGGATCTTTAATTTTTTCCAATCCTAAAAATGTAAAAACAACTAAGACAGCAGAATGTATATATAAGATTGAGTCACTTTTTATGATATTTAAAATCAAAAAGATAGATAAAAATACGAATATATTTTTTTGGTTGAAATTTTTGTAAACTAAATAAATTCCATACCCTACCATTAAAAAAGTAAACATACCAAAGTAAATATATAGATCTAATACAGAAGAGTGAGGTAGGTAAAGTGATTCAAGTTTTTCTTTTGGTACATCTAATCTTATGTTATGTTCATAGAGGTACTTGTTCAGTTGAAGAGGGCCACTACCAATAACTACTTCAACAAAGGATGGATTATATTTAGCAATAAAAATTCCCCACATCTCGGTTCGATTTATAATTAAAGAAATCATTGAGATAAATGCAACTATATTTGGAACCAAAGGAATATTAAAATTTACCGTAAGAAGACTAACCAAGAATTTATAAGTACTAGATGCATTTTCACTATTTTCTTCTTCAATTAATAAAGAATTAAGATCTCGTTCTATCATTTTTTTCTCTACTTGAAGGTAGCTCGAATAAGCATCACCTCTTGGATAAAAGTTTTGATGTAAAGTTGCTTCATATACGAGTTCGGTACTTAAATATTCATAAGTTTTTAATTGTGTAAAATAATAAAATCCACCAGTAATAAATAGTATTAAACCGATTATTATAATTTTTTTGTATTTTTCAAATAAATAACTGTGAACAAGTATCGATAAAAGAATTATTAATAAAATAGATGATATTGAAGCAAAATTATTACTTCTATACAAACCATAAATGATAGGAACTAAAAGCAGAATATAGTTCTTGGCAGGTATTTTTTTGTATTTGATTATGTATAGAAACACCAAAATAATTATAAATCCATAAAATTCACCAACTGATTCAGCACTAGGAGCAAATCCTCTCCAGGTATTTCCCGCAATACTCGAAAATTCTTTCATTCCCCTTTTATTTTGACCAAAGATATAAAAATTTAGAAAATTTCCTAATGGATACTGTGCTCCAATAATTCCCAGAAAACATGTAAGACTACCAGCAATCAATGAATTTCTAATAAATAGTTCAAAGTTAAAGTATTGAACAGATGAATTTATTAGAAAAATCAATCCTTTTAATGATAAATAAAAAATTATTATCCAGAATATTTGAGACTGTCTTGTTAATACAGTATTTGTAAAGCCTCTAAGCTTATCTCCATCAAAGAAAAAATCATTTTGGTCTAAGTTTAAAATCCAACCGATCGATAAAACAAAATAAAGTAAATCAAAGATTTTTATTTTTTGATTAATACTGAAATTTAGAACTCCAAAAAAACATAAAATAATTAAGTAAATGTTTAAATTCATTCCTGAAAAAGTGCCTGAAATTAGAAAAATAAATGGGATAAAATTGATTAAATTGTTGTATCTTGTTTGAAATTCATCTTTTATAACCAAGGTAATAAATGTATAAAAAATAAGGTTTCCAATTAAATAATAATTGGAAAATGAAAGCTCATTATTATATAGAAAGTTAGTACGATTATAAAAACGGCTTTCTGCAATATATTGAAAAATAAATATTAATGGAATAAAAATAAGTAGTTTAGAACTAAATTTATTATTTTTTTTATGGCTTGGAACTAACATAAAAAATAATAACCAAATAAGTGATTGAATTATTAGATTTCCTGAAGTATTTGTTCCAATTGATACCATAAAAGAATCATTTACTTTATCAACACCAGTAATTTTGCCAAAACAATTTAAATCAGCATAGTTGTTTTCATTTATATAAAAATTTTTATCTGAGTTTAAATTTTCTAAGTAAAACTCAAGAAGTGAAATTTTACATGTAGTTGATTGATAATAACCAATAGTTGAGTCACTTAGTTCAACAGCATTTATTTCATCTCTGTTATCGAACAATCCAAATGGGAGAATTATAAGTAACAAAATAAATAAAGAAATAATGATTTTAGGTTTAATCATCTTAATTTTCTATTTTTGTATTTATTTAAAATTAAATACCCAAAAGTCATTGCCAAGGTAATAGCAAGAAAAATAATATCCCCTGGGGTTTGGAAATTATTTTGGCTCCAGCCTCCGTTCACGTAGTGAGCACACTCAATCCAGGAATTTACATTAATAACATTTCCATCAATATCATAAAGTCTTATTGTTGAAAAATTAGGATCATTTACAAAAACAAAATTAGGATCACTGGCTATCTCAACAAATTCTTGATCAGGTGGTTTTAGACCACAAACCCTTTCAATGTCGATTAAATTTTTTTCCATTACAATTGATTTCTAAATCAAATTATATTATTAAAATCTACATTAATTGCGGAAAATATAAGTTCTTATTTTACTTATTAAATATATAACTGATAATATTTTATTTATGAATGCTGATCCAGGTTACTTTGGTCCTAACTCCATGATGTGGAAAGTCAATCAGGAAATTACTGTTTTGTTTGGTGGTGCAAGAGCTTTATTAATGCATGCTGCACATCCACTAATAGCTGCTGGAGCACGTCAAACATCCTTTTACCAAAGAGATCCTTGGAAAAGATTGATTAGGACTCTTTCTTTACAAAATTCAGTTACATTTGGTACCAAAGAAGAAGCAGACCAAAGTGCATTAAGGATAAATAAATTGCATGAAGTTATTAAAGGTAAAGATTCTATTACTGGAGGTATCTATGATGCACTTGATCATGAACAACTTCTTTGGGTCCATGCATGTTTACAAATTTCATCCATATACTTTTATGAAAAGACTGTAAAGAAACTTTCAACAGAAGAGAAGAATCAATATCACATAGAAAATATGCAAGCTGCAAAAATGGTTTTAATCAACATTGAAATTATGCCTAAAACTCATGATGAATTAAAAAAATGGGTCATAAATAAAAGTAACCAAAATAATTATTTAAAATTAACTGACGTTGCAGAAGATGTACAAGACATAATATCAGGAGGGCCTGTACCTAAGCATATAAAGCCGATATGGCCATTTATTGCATTTACCGCATTCAATACCTTGCCACCAGAATTTAAAGAAATATACAATATAAAAACAACAAAATTTAAATCTTTGATTTTAAATTTTAATTTGTTATTTTTAAAATACACTCGTCCATTTTTACCACCATTCTTTAGATTGATTCCCCCTGCTAGGTGGGCAAGACAAAGAATGTCAAGAGATCCTAATTTAAAATTTAGTGAAAAAGCTAATATCTAATTATGGATGATGACAAAGATCAACTCTCAGAGCAATTAAACCAAAGTCTTGAAAAGATTTCAAAGGAAATAGAAACTATTTTGTCTAATTTAGAAACTATGGGATCTGACTCGGATAATAATGATATATCAAAAATCTTAAATGATACGAAAAAAAAGATAAAAGCAATTTCTTTAAATGAAGAAGAATAATTTATATTAGTATTTTAAGCAATTAATATAGAATATCAGGGTCGGTAGCTCAATCGGCAGAGCAGGAGCCTTTTAAGCTCAAGGTCGTGGGTTCGATTCCCACCCGACCCACCATAAATTTTTAAATTCCTTTTACTTTTGAGCTAAATAATGAGAAAGGAGTTTTTGCTATAATTTTTAAATCTAAGAAAAGAGACCAGTTGTCTATGTACTCCATGTCATATTTATACCACGTCTCAAACTCTGATGTATTTCTCTCATTTATTTGAAGCAAGCCAGTTATACCAGGCATTACATTAAGTCTTCTCATATAATTTTCATCGAATAACTGAGTATCTTCATCGAAAAGTGGTCTCGGACCTACAATCGACATATCTCCCTTAATTACATTGAAAAACTGTGGTAGTTCATCAAGACTGTAGTTTCTTAGGAAGTGTGTACCATTTATAATTCTTGGGTCATTTTCAATTTTAAAAATGGCTTTATCATTTTCATTTAGATCTTGCAATGCTTCACGAAGACTATGCGCATTTTTTTTCATAGTTCTAAATTTAAGCATTTTAAATTGTTTACCATGCAAACCTACTCGATTCTGTTTAATAACAACTCCAGATCCATCTAAAAAATATATGTATAAAGATATTATGACAAAGAAAGGAGTTAAAAGTGCTATTCCTAACAATGAGAAAGTTATGTCCATTAATCTTTTCAATATATATTTTGAACCATATTGAATATCATTATTAAAATATGTCAAGTAATAGTCAGATACAATTTCAGTTCTATTTAAAAAATAGTTTTTAAAGTTAATTTCATTCTTGGAAATAATCAAAACTTTTTTATTTAGATTGATTAAATATGTTTCTAAACTCTTGTTAATAGTTGATTCCTTATTAAACCCCAGTACAATCAAATTCAAATTCTTCTGTTTATTTATCGAATCAATTATCTCAATGACTTTTTTCGAGTCATTGAGATTTATATTTTGAAGATCTTCTATTTTATTTCTAAAAGTCATAATTCGCAGATTTCTAAAAATTGAATCTTCTTCTAAATTTATTGTTATGTAATTTTCATTTGTTACTGACCTTCCAAGAATTGAAGAAATGTATTCACTATTTCTAAACAACAATAAAATAGCTGGAACTATTGCTGTGAATATGAGTAAGTAACCTCGAGATATAAGACTAGATATTCTAAAGATTGTAATGAAAATAAAAAATGTACTTGTCCATAAAAGATAAATTGATATGTATTCATCTAGATAATTTCTATCTAAAGAAAAACTTAATTCATTTACATATGTATAAAATTTTGTTGAGTACAAAATAATTAAAAATACAAATATAAAGAGACCAAGAAAGTATTCAATTTCTGCATATTGTTCAGGCAGAATATTAAAAAATCTATTTCTGTCTTCCCATAAATTGTTATTAATCTGCATTCGAAAGCTGTTACCTGAACAAAGTTCACAAAATTTAGTGGGTATTAAGAAAGCATTAAAATAAAAAATCGTTGTGTAGGTTAAAAGTATTTGTAGAAACAAAAATCTGAAAGAGTACTTAAATAATTTACTTAATTTCATAACTCTATATTATTGTAACGAAAACTATTGGTTTCAATTTTTTTAATGGTTATAATTTACTTTATCCTACGGGGGCGTGGTAAAGTCTGGAGTTTACGCCTGCCTGTCACGCAGGAGGTCGCGGGTTCGAATCCCGTCGTCCCCGCTTTAAGGCCAGATAGCTCAGTCGGTAGAGCACTTGTCTGAAAAACAAGGGGTCGGCAGTTCGATTCTGCCTCTGGCCACAAAAATTACAAAATCTATTTAGTTAAGTTTCGAATATAAACAACAATAATTTTTAAAAAAACTACACAAAATATTTATAATATTTAGGGTGACAAAAATTTTAAAAAAATTAATTCCTGTCAAATTCAAAACTAATTTAAAAATTTATTTAAAAAGCATCAAAATATTAATTCCAATTTTTTTTACTAGATTTATAGCACTAGAAACATCTGAAAAAAAACTAAATGGTTTTAAATACAAATACTACTTGCAAGATCTACTTTCAGTTAATTCAATAGGAAAATCAAAACTTTGGGAACCTCACATATTAAAGTTTTCACAAATGTATCTAAGCGAGTTTAATGACAAAAATATATTAGATATTGGTGCTCACATAGGATATCATTCCATGAATTTTGCTACATTGACTAAAGGTAAAGTTTATTCGTTTGAACCTCAACCTCAAAACTATAAACTCTTGCACTTAAATGCCAAAATAAATAACTTAAAAAATATTCATCCAATAATGATGAGCCTATCAGACATTAATGAATCTTCTAAGATTCCTTTGGTTTCAAAAAGCAAAGATAAAGGAAATATGGGTGATTTTACAATTAACAATTTAACTTCCAACATGTATGCAAAAATAAATTCTAGAACTTTAGATAGTTTCAATTTAGAAAATATTGCACTTATTAAAATTGATGTACAGGGGTGGGAAAAAAAAGTATTAAAAGGCGCAGAAGAAACTTTAAAGCGATGTAAACCTTTATTAATTATTGAATTTGAAAATCACCAATTACTAAAAACAAATACTTCTGTTGAAGAGTTAATAGCGTACATTAAACAATTAGACTATTACATATTTTATTTAGATTATTCTTACCCTTCAGACCATGTTTGTGTTCATAAAAGCGAAATAGATTATTTTAGATCTAAATTTAAAAAATATATTTACGAACATACTGAAGATAATCCCATTAACAATAATTTAAAATTAGGAATATTTGAACAAATAAAATTTAATCTGTTTTAATTCATTATTTAGATTTATAATTTGCTGATGAATGTTGTTTATAAGGTACCAATTCTCCTAATCCTTTTTAATAGACCAAAATATACCTCAAAAACTGTTGAGTTTTTAAACATGATCAAACCAGAGGTCTTATATATCCATATTGATGGACCCAGAAATCAAGAAGATCAAGATAAAATTGACGAAGTCGAAGAAATGTTAAAAGATTTAAATTCTGACATTAATGTAACTCTTAAAAAAAGTGATTCAAATCTTGGATGTGGGTTGGGTCCAGTATCAGCAATCAATTGGTTTTTTGAAAATGAAGATTATGGAATTATTTTTGAAGATGATGTATTTCCAGATAAGTCATTTTTTGAATATTGTGAAACACTATTAAAGAAGTACAGAGATAAAAAAAATATTTTTATGATTTCAGGAGACAATGGAGGTCCAATGGTGCCTTCAGATTTATTTGGGAATCATAAAATTATGGCAGTAGACATCCCTATTATTTGGGGCTGGGCTACATGGAGCGATCGATGGAAAAAATATAATTTTGAAATAAAAAAGATTAGCTTTATAAATACATTCAATAAGTTAAAAAATTTTTATTTTTTTGAAAGGATAATGATAATCAATTATTTCTTAAGAGCTACAAAAAAAGGGTCTGTTGATTTTTGGGATATACAATTATTTTATATGATAATAATGAATAATGATAAATGTTTAATACCATCAGTAAATCTTGTGAAAAATATTGGCTTTGATGAGGACGCAACGCATACAAAAGAAATCACTTCTAGATCATTTTCTGATACTCATGAAATTAAAATTATGAATCATCACTACATTAAAAGTAGTAAATCAACAAATTCAAGGATGATATATCTTATAACCACTCAAATGAATAGTGATCAGGTTTATAAAAAGTTTTTAATATCTTTGAGAATAAATTATCTATATAGACGTTACATATACTATTTTAAATCTCTAAAAAGTAAAATCAATAAGACATTGTCCAGAAAGAGTTGATCTAAAATTTTTATTCTTGATTATCTATATGTCTTTGTAAGTTTTCTCGTTTTTTTAGTCTTATTTTATTTCAATGGAAGAGGTTTTTTTATTGCTCCTAAATTATATTATTTTTAAAAAAAGGCATATACCTTTAGAAATCCTTAAAACAAAAACCTCAAATCTTTATCCTATTTTTGGATCCATATAATCGATATTTGAGAAATAATTAAGAAACAATTCTGAAATAATCATTTAACTTTTAAGAGGTCTCGCAATCTGAGTTCTATATTATGTTATTACAAAGTTAAAGTGAAGAAAATTAAGAATCACAAGAAAGTTGCAGTTGAAATTTTTTTTTCAATTTTTCTTGGTACGACAGCTTTCCTATTTGTCTATGGTGTTGAAGCCTTTAATATTTTCCCACTTGCTTTCAACCATGCGGATTATATTATGTACCAAAGTTCGTATTATGCTTTTTTAGAATCAGACTGGCAATATCCTGTATTTAACTCAAATAATTTTTTTGTTGACAAAGAAATAAATTTATATCTTTTTGATTATATTCCACTTTATTCAATATTACTGAAATTTATAAATACTGTATTTTATTATCAGTTTGAAAACCCATTTACAGTATGGGTTTTGATAAATACTTTATTAACTTTTTTCTTTAGTTTTAAAATATTGACTTTAAATAGAAAGTTAAATTTATATTATGGATTGGTAGGTGCTTTTTGTATCAGTACCCTTCCTCTTGCTCCCCATAAAATCCAATATCATGGAGGAGAAGGATCGCATTGGATTTTGATTGCAGGTATTTATTTTTATCTACAAAGTAAGGAAAAGGTTGAATACCTTTATATTTTTTCTTTGTTTGCCGCATTATCACTGTGGATACATTTCTATTTATTTACGATTGTATGTGGAATATGGTCTGCAGCTGTCCTCGAAAATATTATTAAGAATAGAAATAAGAAAATTTTACTTTCAATTATTTTATTCTTAATAATATTTACGCTAATTTTCTTTTTATCATTTGGTTCATATCAAAACTTTTTTGATACCTTAAATAATGTCAGGTCCTCAAATTTTAATCCTGACTGGAGCTCCGAGTTCAATTCATTTTTCTGTGGAAATAGTCAAAACTCTTTTCTTTATGAAATATTAATGTGCTTTGAACCCTACACAAATAAAAATATAGAATCTTATGTGTACTTAGGGCTCGGAGTGATTTTATTTTCATTCATAATTTTAAAAGATTTTAATAATACTGTTGCAATGATTAGGAATCATAAAGTTTTAGTTTTTGTCTCTTTAGTTTTTTTATTTTTTTCTTTTGGCAATAGGATTAAAATTGCTCACAAGCAAATATTTGAATATCAATTTAATAGTTTACATCATTTCCTAATTGATATTTATCGTGCGTATGCAAGATTTTCGTTTTTAATATACTATTTGTTTGTAATTTATTTTATTTATAAGTTTTTAGATTTGAGTAAAAATAAAAGAGTTTATACTATTCTTTTTATTATTTTTGTATCAATTCAATTCCAAGATTTAAATCATGAATATAACGCTAACGAATTTATAAAAATGAAAACGAATTCTCCGAATATTGAAATAATTGACATGTCTAAAAGCGCTATAAATTCTAAGGATGAAAGATTATTTGTTTATCCACCAAATAATTGCATTGAAGATTTTGACTTGCATTTATTTTCTAAAGAATTTATAAAATACGGGGGAAGCGTTCATACTTTTATCATGGATTCTCTTAGGGGGGGGAAGGGAATGCAAAATTGTAAAGACTTTATGAACATAGAATTAAATTTGATTACTTTTTCACCTCATCATTTTATTACTAATATCGATAAAGAATCAATTCCTAAAGAGTTCATAAATATGTATGATTGTGAAACAAGTAAAAGTTTTTATTATGACGATGACATGAAGAGAATATATTATTGTTTAAAATCAAACTAAATAAGTTATACTTAGCTCAGGTCAAATGGTTTGTCCTTACCTGAAAAACAAGGGGTCAGCAGTTCGATTCTGCATCTAGCCACAAAGTTTTTTACTAGTGAACACAAAACTGTGCCAATAGCTATCCAAAACATCAATAGTTATTGGGGGTAGTTTTTTCCTCGAATTTAGGCATGGAAGAAATTAGAGAAACAGATAGGTTTAATTAAAAAGTTATAAAACCCTAGATTACTTTTCTTTAAAAATATTTATAACGAAGCCAGTTATTGCAAGTTGAGCCCCAAGAATAATAAAGAGAAACAGTATATCGTCACTGATGATTGTATCTTTTATACTGAGAACCCATAAAGCTATGTTGTAAATAAATATTAACAATCCAGTTAGAAAAATAATCAATCCAGGAATTATTAAAGTTTGTAATGTCCTTTTATAAATGTAAAGCCCTATCAGGTTTCCAAAAACAATTATTGGATATTTAATTCCAATGAATGATTTTCCTTCAGACCTTTGTTTTAAATTTATATCAACTTCATCAATTTTAAGATCTCTTAACTTTGCATCTAGGAGTATTTGCTGAGCTGCATTGTAGTTCCCAATAATTTTTGAGTTAGCAAGGTATTTCTTACTTAGATATATGAATCCATTAGTAGGATCAGATATATCAATGGAAAAAAGTTTTAAAAATATTTTAAATATTTTACTTCCAAATCTTCTATGTAAAGGCATTTTATAATCTGAACTTTTATGAAATCTATTTCCGTAAATTACATCTTTATTTGTATACATATCATTTTTTAGAAAGTTGTCTAAATCATCTAGATCCATTTGTCCATCACCATCAACTTTAAACATACCGTTTACGCCTGTTTCTTTTGAGTGCATACATAATTCTCTTATCGCATTACCTAAACCTTTATTTTCGTCAACATACAGAAGTTCAATGTCTTCTAATTCTTCTAGAATTTCTCTTGAATTATCGGATGACCCATCGTCAAAAAACACTATTTTTAAGATCATGTCATATTTTTTTTCTAAATCTGAAATTTTAATTTTTAAATCTTCATAAAGCTTTTTTACATTTTTTTCTTCATTAAAAACAGGAATGCAAATGTTTATTGTACTTTTCGACATACATTCAATATAATCAATTAAACCTTTTTAAAAAGAAGAATTTTGTTAAACCAATTTTTAAGATTTCAAGCAAACTCAATTTTGAGTGTAACTTTACGCTCCTCTGCAATTTATTTATTTACAGATATATTTAGATATGAATATAGCCTTGTTTTTTGGATTTCATTTGCAGTAGTAACAACAAACAGTTACTTCATACAAAAAAAATATGTATTTAAAGCAAGTTCAAAACAATCTTTTCTTAAATACAACTTTGTTACTGTAGCATTAAGCTTTATTGAATTTTTCTTTTCCAACTTTTTAAGATTCTATTTTGAACTAAATGTATATGCTTTTTTAATTGCTGGTGGGACTGTTTTTTTAATGAGATTTTTATTGAATAAATATTTTGTTTTTGGAAGTAAAAGTGAAAAATAAAAAATTAAAAAAGATTGTTGTCATCTTATTTTATTTCCTCCTTCCTTTGTTGTTTCTGAAAATCGATTATAGATTTATAGAGACTTTCAACTGTTGTCAAGATGACCACGATTATTATTCACATGCTGAAACAATTGCTTTAGATTTTGATTTAAATTATGAAAATCAATTTGTAGGGTTTGAGACAGAACGATACAACAACAATGGTAAGGTTGCTCCGAGAGGCTTTATTGGTACAGGAATATTTTCCAGTCCGTTTCTTTTCATTGGAAATTTATTTGAAAGTTTATTTAATTTTTCAAACAATCTTTTTAATTTGAGAATCGCAATTTATTCTTTATCTTCAATATTTTATTTTTATTTAACCATCTATTTGATGACTAAAGTGTTTGATATCTTAAATATCAAACTTAATCCAAACCTTATATTTATAATTTTTTTTGGTTCTGGTATCAGCTATTTTGCATTTGAACGATACAGCATGTCTCATATATATGAGGCATTTTCTATAACTTTGATTATTTACTTATCTGTAAGTTTCTACAAAAAAACAGGTGGTAATAAAAATTATTACTCGATTCTAATTCCATTAGCTACGCTTTTATCATTCTCAGTTAGGTGGGTAAATTATTTTATATTTTTTATTCCATTAATAGTTAAATTATTATTCAATGAAAAACTGCAAACAAAAAATCAAATTCTTAAGAATAAATATTTTTATGTGTCATACGGAATTTCTATTCTATTGTTCCAGTATTTAAACCACCTAACATATGGAATAATTACATTTAATCCAGAAGATATCTATGGCAAATCAAATAGGTTATTCACATTTTTCAATAATGACATCGGAATATTTTTTAGTAAAGTTGCAAATTCTTTTTATGTAATATTAGTTTCTCCTGAGTTTGGAATTTTTTGGTTTTCACCAATAATTTTTTGTTCTCTGTTTTTACTTTCTAGATATATTTTTGAGAAACAACACAGGAATAAACTTTTACAATACATTTTTGTCTTGTTTATTTATCTTATCCCTTTTGGAATTGTAACAGTATGGCAATCAACAGCCTCTTCTTATGGGTTTAGGTATCTATATTCGTTAGTACCAATTTCAGTTTTAATTTTTGGTAAATATTTGGAAACAAATAATAAAGGATTAATTTCAAAATATATAATTTTATTTTCTATATTTTCAATGTTGTCTATTTTGTTTTTTGAGACATCAGATACAACATCACTTCGAAACAATATTAATTCTTTTGGTTCAGATGATAGATTCTCTCAACCAGATTATTTATTTGGGCTTTTTAACTCGTTTGGAGATTTAAATGCTTATCTTAAAATATTTGTAACAAGTTTTGTTGGTGTAATTATTTTTAAGACGTTTTCAATTTTATTTGGTATGGATAATTTACTTAAATATTTAGATACTTTTGGGCTACCTGTTGACAACTTAGATTTTCAAAATTTTGTATATCAAATTCAGGATATTGATTTAATTAAAATAGCTATCTTTACCTCATTATTTTTATCAATCATATTTGGATTTTATAAATTAAATAAAAATAAAAATTCTGTTTTAAATTTAAGTTAGTTTATTTACAAAATTATCTGAAAAACAAGGGGTCGGCAGTTCGGTTCTGCCTCTGGCCACAGGGTTTTTAATTTTTAAAAACAAAACATCGCACGATATGTCGTCCAAATTTATATAATTTACTTATGAATTTTTTTCAGCTTATTTATGCTTATATTAAAAAAAATCTTAGAACCTCTCAAGAAACAGAAGATTCGGATGAAAGAAGAAAACAATGGTTCAAAATAGTGTTTGGCATTGTACTTGCTTTAGGATATGGGGGACTTCATGTACCTCCAAATGTAAGCGTTAGTGAAGTTATTTATGCTTTAGGAATTCTTTTTATAACTTTATATGTCGTATTCTGGGTTTTAAAATACTTTAAACTCATTTAAAACAATTAAGGTACATATATGTTTGATAGATTTAAAAACTTAGATAAAAAACAAAAATTAGAACTTTATAAAGTACTCGGCTGGTCCATTTGTGCTCTTATAGGAGGTGCAGGTGGCGCAAATCAGATAGGTGTAGGCGCTGATTTGGGAGATATAATATTGGGTTGGACTATATGTCTTGTAATAGTTTTTGTAGTCTTTAGAATACTTAGAGTTCTTAAAATAATTTAGATTTATATAATTTTCCAATGAGATTTTCAAAAGAAGAAGAATACCTGCGTCAAAAAGATAAAAAATTAAAAAAAATTATTGATAAAAATGGGCATATTAGTTTTAAGTCGAATAAAAAAAACCAATTTGATACTCTTGTAGGCATAGTTATCTCACAATTTATATCAACAAAAGCAGCGAATTCTATTTTTAAAAATATTAGGGAAAACTTTAATTCAGAATATTTAAATGAAAGACATTTTCGTAATAAAACAGTATATGAAATTAAAAAATTAGGATTAAGTTCCAATAAAGCCAAAACAATAAAAGAGCTTTCAGATTTATACTTAAATAAAGATATCGGTGATTTATCAAAATTAAGCGATCAAGATTTAAATAATAAGTTATTAACTATATTTGGAATTGGTCCTTGGTCAGTAAATATGTTTGAAATTTTTTGTATTGGTAAATTAGATATATTTTCGTCAAAAGACGCAGGGCTGAGATTAGCAATGAATAATTTTGGAATTATTAAAAAAGATAGTGAGTGGAAAAAATATGATGAATATGCAATGAAATGGTCCCCTTATAGATCTATTGCATCAATTCATTTATGGAAGACAGTTGATTAGAGTTTATATATGGAACCTATTCCATTAGAAAAAAATTTAAACTGGTGGTGGTATAAAGCAAAAAGAAACTTGCTTAAACACATTATTGAACATGGTAAAACAAAAAGTAATTTAAAAATTCTTGAAATAGGTCCTGGTTTAGGGAATAATTTAGAAACCTTAAATAATTATGGATCTGTTGACATATTAGAACTTGAACCAACTTTCTTATCATATCTAATTGAACACAAGAGTGACCTATTTAATAATACATATAATAATTTAGAAGAGATAAATTCAAGTTACGACTTGATTGTACTATTAGACGTCTTGGAACACATTGAAGAATCGAAACTATTTATGAAAAAAATAGAATCTCTGATGAAAGATCAAGGTTTAGTTATTGTCGGTGTTCCAGCGTATCAAAGCTTATGGAGTGCACATGACGAAAAACTTCTTCACTTTAGAAGATATAACTGGAAGAAGCTGAAGGATGATTGCAGTAATTTCCATATAGTAGAGAGGTACGGTCTAAATTATTTATTACTTCCAATAAGATACATTCAAATAAAATTCAATAGAATTCCATCAATAAATGAAAATGGAAGGTTTCTTAATAATATTTTGTATCTGATTTCACTCATTGAAACTATTTTTAGAAAAATTAAAATTAACCCCAAGTTTGGTATTTCATTGTATGTCAAATTACATAAAAAAAAATAATATGTTCTTTTATTAGTTAGTTTTTATAATTGTAATATATGAATTTACTAATTTGCATGGCAGGATTAAATACTAGATTTCATAATGTTGGATTTGATATTCCGAAATACCTCTTACCTTGGAATAATTCTATAATCATTTTTGATATTTTAAAAAACTTAACAGCTGATAATGTTTATTTAATTGCTCATCAACGTGACGAATATTTCAAAAAAGAACTTATTAAAGCCATAAATCCTCTTGGATTATCTAAAAAGAATTTGTTTTATATTGGTGATACTGATGGTCAAGCTCAGACTGCTAAAATTGGTTTACAGAGTATAAATATAAATAATGAACCAGTATTTTTTCACAATGCAGACACTATATTAATAAATAGAAAACTTTCTAAAGTTTCTAACCAACTTTCTAAAAAATTTTCAGCATATATTGACATTTTTTATGGAGATTCAAAAAAATATTCTTATGTAGAAATATCTGAAGACAATCTCGTCAAAGATATTAAAGAAAAAAAAGTTATTTCAAAATTTGCTTCATCTGGTTTATACGGGTTTCAAAATAAAGAAATATTTCTTAAGTACTATAAAAAATTAGAGAAGAAAAAAGGAGAATTATATATCTCTGATGTTCTTAAAAAAATGATCCAATTTGAAGAAAAAATATTTACAAATAAAATATTTAAAAAAGATAAAACAGTTGTACTTGGTTCCCCTGAAGAATATGGAATTGAAGTAACGAAAAGTATAGTTACTTAATATGGGAAAAAAAATATTATTTAAAGGGGGCTCCTTAAGCAAGACCTATCGAGATGGAAATAAAGTAGTAAAAACTATTGCATTAAATGAAGAAAGAGAATACGGATACGTTAGATGGTATTCTCAACAAAAAAAAATGCAAAAATATGTAGGTCTTTATCCTGAGTTATTTCCAAAAATTTACAAAATAAAAAATAATGAATTAGAAGCTGAAATTCAAATGGAATATATGGAAGGTTTCTATGATATTAAAACAGTATTTCAACAAAAAGAACTCTCTTTAGAAGAACTTAATAAAATAAACGAATCTATCTGGGAAGGATTTGACAAATTACATTCAAACAATTTTGATTCAATAAATGGACTAGGCAATTTGTACTTTCAAGAAGAAGTAGTTCAAAAATTAAATGATGCATTAAACACCTCAGAAGAATTTAAAGACTTTTTTAGTATCAAAAATTATAATTTTGGTGATAAGATTATTCCAGGATTTCAATCTTACAAAGATTTACTTTCAAATTTTTTTAAAAAATTAAAACTTGAAAAAGAAGAGCTAATATTTGGCAATCCTACACTTGAGAATATTTTGTATTCTTTTGAGGAAAATAGGTCAGTTTTTATAGACCTTTATGAAGAAAGTATTTTAGATAGTAGGTTTTTAGACTATTCGATGGTTCTTCAGTGCTCGAATAGTTACTATGGATATCTAAACGATAATGAACTAATTGTTCAAAAAGATTATCTTTCTCACAATTTAGAGATACCGTTAAATTTTAAGAATTTTAATTCACTATTTTGTGACAAACTTGAGAGTAAGTATATTGAATTAATTAAAGTTTTAGAAGCAACTCAATTCTTTAGAATGTTACCTTTCAAATTAAAATCCAATGAACTAATTAAGGCAAAGTATTTTTATGTGCATGGTTGTAAACTATTAAGCGAGGTATTTAATTGAATGAAGAGTTAACAATAGATTATAACTTTTTAAAAAAAACTTGGAATCTTAAAGCAGAGTTACCAATCGATGTAAAAATAATATATTCAACAGATATGTTTGATCCTAAATCTAGTGATTTAACAACTTTGACAAATAACAATAGATTAGTTGTAGTAATCGATAGAGATTTTGAAAAAATTTACAAAAAAAAGATAGAAAACTATTTTAAATTAACAAAAATTGATTATAAAATTTGTTCAATTCAAACCGGTGAAAAAAATAAAAAATGGAAAACTGTTGAAAAAATATTAAATTTTTTTGAATCGGTATCTGTTTTAAGACAAGAAAATATTGTAATTATTGGTGGAGGAGTTCTTTTAGATATAGGAGGCTTTGCCTGTAGTATTTACAGAAGGGGAATCCCCTACGTTAAGGTTCCTACAACATTGTTATCTATAGTAGATGCATCAGTAGGTGCGAAAGTTGGAGTTAATCATTTAGAAAAAAGAAATCGTATAGGAAATTATTACCCTGCATTTCAAACATTAATTGATAAATCCTTTATAAATACTCAAACAGAACGAGAGATTGTTAACGGCTTAGGGGAAATATTTAAAATCGCTATTATAAAATCTTCAGAACTCTTCAACTTGCTAAATGTTAGCTCTGAAGACTTACTCAAGGAAAAATTCCAACATGGTGCAGTTCCCGTAAAGGTTATCAACCTTGCAATATCATTGATGTTGGAGGAATTAGGACCAAATCTGTGGGAAAAGAATTTAAAAAGAGCTGTTGATTTTGGCCATACTTTCAGTCCTGTTATTGAAATAAAAAACATACCAAACCTTCTTCACGGTGAAGCAGTTGCATTAGACTGTCTGTTAAGCTCTTGCTTATCTTTTGTTAGAGGATATCTTAATAAGTCTTCTCTAGAAAAAATATTTGAAGTAGCAAAAAAATTGAAACTACCTACGTATCATGATGATTTTTGTAATTTCTCTTTAATAAAAGATAGCTTAAATGACGCGTGCAAACATAGAAATGGAAATCAGCACATAACATTACCACTAGAAATAGGAAGATATAAAATTGTTGACGACGTTACAGATTACGAAATTAAAAAAGCAATTGAAGTATTTAAAGGAATGAAATGAAAAAAGTTTTAATTACTGGAGTAAGTTATGGATTAGGCCAAAGTATATCAAAATTACTAATTGATAGTGGTTATTTTATTTATGGAATCTCAAGAACTGAACCAATAAATGAGTTAGTTGAAAATAAAAACTTTGTTTGGCTTAAAGCAGATATTTCACAATTAAATGAATTAAAAGAAACTTTTGAAATGATTGATGATTTAGATATTCTAATTAACAACGTAGGAATTTATTCAAACTCTTTATTTGAAAATGAAAGTACTGAAAATATAGAAAATATAATTGATACTAATTTAAAGGGAAATATCTTTGTAACTAAATTAGCCGTTGAAAAATTAAGTAAAAATTCCAGAATTATTTTTATAAATTCTGTTGCAGGTTTAAATTACATTAATCAAGAGTCAATTTATGTAGCTACTAAACACGGTTTATCAGCTTTTGCAAATGTTTTAGGAAATGAACTTAAGTCGAGAAAGATTAAAGTTACTTCTATTTATCCAGGAGGTATTAACACACCTTTACAAAATCAAAATCCTAATAAAGAAAAACTCTTAACTAAAGAATTCGTATCTAATTATATTTTGCAAATTATTGCAGCTAATAATATTGAGTTTAAAAGTATAAGTTTTTATCCTGAGATAGAAAACCACTAATTAATTTTACGATAGGAAATTATCAACTTTTACTGGCTTCTTAATCATCAATATTATGTTTCAACAAATATATAATTTACATAATGTCAAAAATAAAATTATATATTTCAACTTATAACAACGAAAATAGGATTAACTTAACTGTAGGACGTTTGGCAGAAACAAACAATATAGACAAAGTTGAAATAAATGTAATTAACAATCATACAAATTTTAAACTTAAAAATTCTAATTTAAAAATAAATGTTATTCATAATGCCACAAGGCCGGATTTTTCATCTGGACATTTATCGAGAACCTGGAACCAATGTCTAGTAAATGGATTTAGGTCACTTAAAAATCCAGACTGTGACGTACTTATTACAGCTCAAGATGATACTTATTTTGATATTGATTGGGTTAATAAAGTAGAAGAATTAATGACACAATATGAATTTGTACAAAATGGTCATGGAGACCATATTTGTGTATACACCCCTGTACATGTAAAAAAAACTGGTATTTGGGATGAGAGGTTTTGTGGAATTTCTAGACAGGCCGCTGATTATTTTTTTAGATGTCTACTTTACAATAAAGACAATTCATCAATTAATGATATTGGCCATCAAAGAATTAACAATCCAATATTTAACAATGACTTGTTAAAATCTCAAAATTATTTAGTAGACAGTAGAAGTAGAGAAATCTTTGGCGATGAAGTTTATGATAATACTACAGATAATAACGATTCAATATCTTTAAATTTATTAAAAGAAAAATATGGAGAAGATCCTTTTCCTTGGGATGAAAATCTCTTTAAAAGAATACCAAATATATTAAAAAAAATTGAGAGAGCTAAATTAAGTAAAAATTATATGTTTTATCCCTACTTTGAAAAAGATATTCTTAATTTGAATAAGAAAAACTTTTTACTTTAACTTATGATTCTCTCAAAATAAATAATATAAATAGTTTCAAATACAAAAATACATATTATCAATTGTAGGAAATATTTTTTAAAGTAGTGAATTAAGTATTTAAAGTTTTACTAATTATGTAGCTTGGTCTTCTTTTTATATCTACAAATATCCTTCCAACATATTGTCCAATAATACTTAGAGAAAGAAGTTGAATTCCTGAAAGAAAATAAATTGATGATAATCCAAAAGTCCACCCAAGTATTGTTGTGCCATATCTAAATTTATGAAAAAGCGAATATGCTGAAACTAATAAACTTCCAATAGATATTGTAAAGCCAAGAAGTGCTATAAAATTTATAGGTTTTGAAGAAAAACTAAATATACCATTTAATCCCAGACTAAATAATTTTCTGTATGTCATTGTTGCATTTCCATACAGTCTTTTTTCCTTTATTACATCAACATACGCAGTTTTAAAACCAAGATATGTTCGTAGTCCATTGAAATATGTAAAATTTTCTGGAAATTTTTTCATTTCATTTATAACTTCTTTATCAATCAATGAAAAGTGACCAACATCTTTTGGTATATCAATATCAGTAAGTTTTTTTTGGATATTAAAGAATATAGAAAAAATTATTTTGCGAAAAAAATTTTCATCTCTATCAATTCGTTTAGCTAGTACTACCTGATAACCTTTTTCCCATTCCTTTATAAATTCTTTTATATATTTTGGATTATCTTGAAGATCAGCGTCCATAATTATAAGAGAGTCATCGTTGCTTAATTCAATCCCTGCTTGAATAGCACTTTGATGTCCAAAATTTCGTGACAAACTGATTCCATTAATATGTTCAAAATTTTTTGAGAGTTCTTCAATTTTCTTCCATGTATCATCTGTTGATCCGTCATCAACAAAAGTAAATTCAAATAAATAATCTAAATTTTTGGTCTCTTCACATACTTTTTTATGTATAACATCTATGTTTTCTTGTTCATTGTGACAAGGAAGTATTATTTTAAAAGTTTCCATATTTATTAAATAATACAATGATTATAAAGCTTTCAATTAAAATTAATACCAATAAATATGATTAAAAATACTATTAAAATCGGACCCTATTTAATTATATTTTTTGGTTTATTACTTTCAATATTTTTAAATAGTTACACTAATTTAGACGATTGTATTTCATATACTTACAACTATGACCAAAATAACGATCTTATAAATTTTATCTTTGATTACTCAATTAAAAAACAAAATGTAAACTATCTCCAATTAGATCTAATTCCAAATTACGGTGGATTATTTTGCATTGGAAGTGAACTATATTTAGATGGTGTAGCAAATCAAACATTTACTACTTCATTAATTTTTTATAAATTATATCTAGGCTTAACCACAATTATAATTTTTACCTTATATTCTCTTCAAAAAACAAATTCTATAATAAATTTTTCATTTGTTGTTTTACTTAATACTGGAATTGTTATGAATATTTTCTTTTCAAAATTAATATTTGATTATCATTTGTTAATTTCACTGTTAGCTATTTTTATCTTTTATCACTTATTCAAAATAAAAAATTATGATGACAAAAATACTATTTTCAACTTATTTGTTTTTATAAATATATATTTTTTATTATTCAATTACAATTTGTTTTCTTTGTTTTCAATATTGTTTTTTTATATCTATATAAAGAAGTTCACGTTAGTTAAGAACAAAACGGATGTAACAAATTTATTAAAGTATTCAGTTTGTATTTATTATTTTTTAAGATTAATCGCAGGCTTGTCTGGATATGAGGGAAATTTAAGAGAATTATGGCAATCTCTATCAAACGGAACTTATGGGGGTTCCCCTGTATTTGCTGATCTTTATTATGTGTTTAGAATTTTAAATTGTACTAATTTAACTTGTCCAAATGAATATAACGGATACGGACCATTTTTCGAATTAGTAAATATTAACAATAGTTTAAAAATTTCTGTTGGTTTATTAAGTATATTTATAATCAGCTTTCTGATATTTTTTGTTATAGAAACATTTAATAATCTAGGTAAATATAATTTTTATTTATTTTATTTATTTGTAAGCCCCCCTGTTACTTTTGTTTTAGAAAGAATGAATTTAGATATTTTTATTTTTATTTTTAGTTATTTGGCAATTACTTTATATAAAAATAATAAGAAATATTCAAGCTTATTTATTTTTTCGTTTTTAATACAACTAAAAATCTATCCCATATTTTTTATTTTTGGATTATTTTTATATTTAATATCAGAAAGAAGAAAGAAGGAAATTTTAGGTATTACTGCAACAATATTATTAAACAGTGCCTCAATAGTTTATTTCTTAGTTCAAAACAGGGGAGATAAAATTCCAAATCCGTACGGGATATCGTGGACATATGGATTACCCTCCCATATCAATAATTATTTAGACTTATTAAAAAGCTCTGAAAGTCTTGGAATCTTTTTTGTTGCAACTATATTTATATTTTCATTTTTATTTATTTATAAAAATTTCGATTTTATAAAAGTTGTAAAAGCAAAAAAAGATCCATATATATATTGCTTCTTAACAACATTTTTTCTTACAGGATTGTTTTACAATTTTGACTATAGACTATCAATGTTTATTTTTATAATTCCAATTTTAATAAAGGATATAAAGAATAAATTATTTTATACCATTTCGATTATTTTTCTCTTAACAAGTGTTTCTCCACACTTTTATTTTTTAAATAGCGCAAATATAGGAATTATTGAACTGACTCTTCCAATAATTTTTGTAGTAATTAACCATATAACATTTTATATTTTAATTTTTGTATCAATTTTTTATATGGTAAATGATTTGAACAAATATAAAATAAACAATTAACTTTTTTTCACTATCCAAATTTATATTGTTATTGCAATTCTAAATATGCTGTTAAATTGAAATAAAGAGATTAATGAACAAATTTAAAAAAATAGCTTTTATTAAATTTGGGGGGCTTTCTTCTGGTGGAACCGAAGTATCATTCCAAAATGTAGCGAAGAGTCTGAGTGAAAAATTTAGTGTTGATTATTATTATTGTGACTCTGCTCCTTATATTGGTTCTAACTGGGTACACCCTGATACAGACATAGATAGACAAAATTTTTTAGAGATATCAAAAGTTAATCTAATCAAATTTGAAGTCGGATTTAAAGACGTTACAACAAAAACTCATGATTGGGTTGAAACTAATTTTTGGGAAAAGTTTAATGAAGATGATTATTCATTATTATTTATTACATCTGCTGGACATCCAGAATATCCATTTCATAAAATTAAAAAAATACCAATCGTAAATATAGTCACTGTAAATGGTGGAGTTAATAATCAAGAAAATATAATAAAAACAATTTTAATTTCTAAAAATTCTGCAGAAACGTGGATAAATCAAGGTGGAAATCAAAACAAAATTTCAATTATTCCTCTTTGTAGAGAGCCAATAATGCGCTCTAATGAAAATTACCGTTCTGAATTGAAAATTAATGATAAGTTCGTATTTGGATTTCATCAAAGAAGCGATGACAGTATATTTTCTGAAGTTCCACTGAAATCTTTTAAAAGAATCGAAAATGAAGACAATATGTTCTTTTTGTTAGGTGGATCAAAACTTTACGAAGAGCAATCAAAAGACCTCTCGATTAAAAATTTTATTAAATTACAACCCACTGCTGATATTAAGGTTTTAGATAAATTTTTAAACACTCTTGATGTATTTTCTCATGGTAGAAAATACGGTGAGACAATGGGTCTGGTTTTGACTGAGGCAATGAGCTATAACTTACCACTTATTAGTCATAGGGCAGAAAGCAATGCTCAAGAAGAAGTAATTGGTCCTGCGGGAAAAGTATTTAATAGAAAAAATATATTTTCTTATTCAAGAGAAATGTTAAAGCTACAAAATAATTATAAGTATTACAAAACAATCTCCAAAAATTCAAGTCTTAGATTTAAGAATAATTATTCTCATGAAATTATTATTAAAAAATATCTTGAAATAGTAGAAAATATAATTGGAAAATAATTTTAGTCTTCATCTAATTTAAGAAAATTTTTAATATCGTGTTTTTTCCCATCAAAATATAAATTATTCACATCATATTTATTCTGAGCTTTTTCAAATAATTTTTGATTAATTAGATTTAAACCATATCTGATTTCAATAGCAGTTCTTTCAATTTCTTGTAAAGAGTTTTTCTTCGTGCTTAAGCCTTTTCCTAAATTTAAAAAATATCCTAAATTAATATTTAGATGATACCCCTTACAGTGTCTTCCTAGCCTCATTGCAAAATCATAATCTGCTCCACTTATAAACTGTTCATCAAATTTGCCAATTACTTCTAAAACATTTCTTCGAAACATAAAAAAAGGACCAAGAATCATTGAATAGGTGAGCTCACCCTCTCTGTTAATTTCATTTATGTAGGTTCCTTTTTTTGATTTGTATTTATCAACTATTTTATAATTTCCATATACAAAATCTATTTCTGGTTTGGAATCAAATATTTTAACCATCTCTGATAAAGAATCAGGTGTCCTTAAGTCATCCAGATTCCACAAACAAATTAATTCGGAATCGGATCTGTCTATTGATATATTCCATGTTGTTGGGAGTAAATAATGCTCATAATAAACTTTTTTATTAATATTTAATTTCGAATTTCTTGAAGTTATTTTCTCAATGTAAGTCTCCTCTTTTTTTGATACAGGGTCAACCACTTCTAGAAAAATTTCAAAGTCTTTGAAAGTCTGTTTTCTTGCGGATTTTAAGTACGTTTTTAAATAATCTTCAGATTTATAATATGATCCCAAAACTGCTATTTTTGTCATTTCGTACACACTAATTTTGAAAAATGTTTCTTAATCATTTAGCTAATAATATATATGTATTTTTAATAATTTATTTCTATATATAAAAAGTAAAGATATTTAAAATGTCGTTAATTTGAAAATTGTAGCTTTATTACCTGTTAAAAATGAGGATTGGATATTACCAACAACATTAAAACCTCTATGTGAAATTTCTGACCACATAATTGCGGCTGATCAATTTTCTACAGATAAAACAAAAACAATTTTGAGTAATGAAGAAAAAGTTACAATTATTGAAAATGAAGAAGCTACTCACTCTAATAAAGTTAGATGGAAACTTTTAGATCAATCTCGAAAATTGTTTGGAGAGAATAATTTTATAATTAATCTTGATGCGGATGAAATAATACCTCCCAATCTATTTAATAAGAAATTAAAACAGATTCAACAATTTCCCGCAGGAACTTTATTCTCAGCTCAATGGACACAACTGTGGAGATCTATAAATAAGTATCGATCTGATGAGGGGGTTTGGAATCCAAAAAATAATAGAAAATTATTTATGTTTCATGATAATGGGAGACAACAATATAGTAATGAATTTGTTTTAAATGACCATACATCTAGAGTTCCAACAATAAATACAGGAAAATTAATAAATTTAAACATACCGTTAATTCATTTTCAATTTGCTAATTGGGATAGATCTCAGATAAAACAAGTTTGGTATCAATGTTCTGAAAAAATTAATGGTGTGGAACCAAAAACTATTAATGAAAAATATTATTATTCAACTAACGAAAATAATTTAAAATTATCAAAAATAAAATCAAAGTGGTTTAAGAATTTAGAAGTAAACAAATCCATAGAAAACTCTTTGATTAATGAAACATGGTATTACAAAGAAATCAAGGATATGTTTTTAAAGTATGGAAAAGATGAGTTTAAGGATTTAGATATTTGGTCAAATAAATATGTTCAAGAACTTTCAAATTCTCTAAATTAAGTTATTTCCTCATAAAATTTGTTTGAGAAAAATTCATCAATTTCTAGAAGGTCATTTTCGTGATTTTTAGGTTGCTTAATTTTTAATAAATCATTTTCTGTGACATCTATGTTTAAAAATGACTCTAATTTTGAAATTTCACTTTTTTCTTTTTTTGAAAGTTTTTCAAAAGAAATAGTAGTGTATTCTAACTTAAGTTTTTGTACGAATTTATAATTGTGAATCACTTCAAGTAATGAAAAATGACTTGTATATGCCGAAACTATTTTATTTGCGTTATGTCCCCTTTTGATTGTGCTCTTGCAGGCGTTTATTATATCTCTATTTGTAAAAATTATTTTCATTTTTACTTCTGAAAAATTTAATAAAAATTCATAAATGGCTGTTAAAGATGGGTAGCTAAATTGTCTTGTTGCTTCTCTATTAAATGGAAAGCTGTAGTCTAAATAAAAAGAATCATAAGTTTCAATTAAATTTTGAAATTCTAATAAGCCATCTTTATAACTATAGAATTCATCAAATCTGTACTTTGAATCTTGATTATTTGCATGGGTCGGCACTCTTAAATAATTTAAAAAATTACATAGATTTGGAGATGTATGCTTCAAGTCATATATTAATTGTTTGTTTTGATCATCTTCTGTTGTTAAATTTGTAGAAATTATATCTCTTACCATATAGTGGCCAGATCCTTCAATGCCAATAAGAAAATAAAATTTTTTCATTAATGAATATTAAACTTGTTACAAAATTTAAATTGTAAATAAGTTAATAAAATTTAAATCATATAATTTTAATAATGCATAATATTCTTTTTTGTCTTGACGAAAATGTAAATTTTCAAACTAAAGTTTCTATATTTTCATTACTTGAAAATACAAATAAAAAGATTAATTTCTTTATTCTTCACAAGAATCCAGACAGTTTCAATCTCAACGAAAAAGAAATACTTAATCACAACTCTTTAAACAATATTAATTTAATTAAATTTAATTTAAATAAAGAAAATTTTCGTTTAAATAAATCGGTAGAACATGTCACAGAAGCAACATATTATCGTCTCTTTATTGAGAACTTTTTACCAGAAAATTTAAGTGAAATCTTGTATCTTGATACAGATGTTTTTTGTAATAAAAATTTTGACAGTATTGTATTCAGTACTTTTGACATTTTAAAAAAATCAAAATTTATTATTGGAAGTAAAACTTCTCAAATTGAAAATTCACATTCTGAAAGTCTTATGCTTAGCTCAAAAAAATATTTCAATGCAGGTGTAATGTTTATTGATTTAAAAAAATGGAGAGAAAACAAAATAACAAGTGCACTTTCTGACATATTAAGTAAGAATAATTTCAAATATATGGATCAAGATATTATGAATCTTTATTTTGATGGAGATTATTTAGAAATTGATCAATATCTAAACTCAAATGTAAATACGAACATAAAGCACTCAATTAAAAATCTAGATATTTATAAAGAGAATGTAATTTTTGCTCATTTTATTGGTAAAACTAAACCATGGACATTAAAAGGTGAAGAACACCCGAATTCATATTTTTTTCAAAACTATGCAAGAAGAATTAATAATGGAAGAATTTATTTAGTAGGTAGAAAGAATATTTCATATTTTTTTAAATTGTTTAACAAAAAACTTTTCAAAAAATAATCAACAAAAACACTCCAATTATTTAATCTATTAGATGAGGAAGATATACAAATTTAGACTAAGTATGAGAAAATTATTAGACCAATTGGAAGACAACAGTATTTCTATAATAAAAGAAACATATTCTAGATCTACAAACCCAATAGTCCTTTATTCGATTGGAAAAGACTCCTCTGTTCTTCTTCATTTATTTAGAAAAGCATTTTATCCAAATATACCAAAAATAAATTTCTTACATATTGATACAGGATGGAAATTTAAAGAGATGATTGAGTTTCGAAATCAAGTCGAAAAAAAATATGGGGTGAAAATAATTGTTAAAAAAAATTTAGATGGTGAAGAAAAAGGGATTACACCTTTCAACAATGAAAATTATACAAATATTATGAAAACAGATGCGCTCAAGGAAGCACTTTCAGAAGGAAAATACGATTTTGTATATGGTGGTGCACGAAGAGATGAGGAAAGTAGTAGATCAAAAGAAAAAATTGTTTCACACAGAGACAAATATCACAAGTGGGATCCAAAAAATCAAAGAATTGAACCATGGGGTATGTTTAATACAGAGCTTAAAAAGGATGAAAGTTTTAGAGTTTTCCCTTTATCTAATTGGACAGAACTGAATATTTGGCAGTATATACAAAAAGAAAAAATTGAGATAGTTCCTTTATATTTTGCAAAAGAGAGAAATGTAATCATAAGAGACAATGAGATTTATCTATATGACGATAAAAGATTTGAAGTAAAAAAAACAGATTTAATAAAAAAAGAATTCGTGAGATTTAGAACACTTGGGTGTTATCCATTAACTGCTGGTGTAAAAAGTAAAGCTAATACTTTATCAAAAATAATTAAGGAAATTGAAGATAGTGAATTTTCTGAAAGAAGTGGGCGACTAATTGATTTCGATAAAGTTGGAAGCATGGAGTTAAAAAAAATTGAAGGATATTTCTAATGGTTGGCAAAAGAATAAATATCATGACGTGTGGAAATGTTGATGATGGTAAGTCAACTTTGCTTGGGAGATTTTTATTTGAAACAAACAATATATCTATAGATCAATCGGAGTATTTGAAAAGAATTCAACAACATTTTCTAAGCAAAAACTCAGAACACGAGATAGATTACTCAATGCTTTTAGATGGCCTAATTGATGAAAAAAAACAGGGTATAACCATTGACATCGCATTCAAATTTTTTAAATTAGGATCTAAAGAATTTGTATTTATTGATTCACCTGGGCATCAAGAATACACAAAAAATATGGCACATGCAGCAACACATGCAAACGCCGCTCTTTTAATCGTTGATGTAACAAATGGTTTTAGTGAACAAACTATAAATCATTTGAACATTATTTCTATTTTTCCAAACGTAGAGAACATTATTGTTTGTATTAATAAAATGGACAAAGTTAATTATTCAAAATTAAAATTTAATGAACTAGTCAAAAAAATTCAAAAGTATGCAGAAGAAAAAAACATAAAAATTCAAAACTTTATTCCCGTCTCAGGCTTGATGGGTGAAAACATAACTTCTAAATCAAAAAAAATGAAATTTTATACCGGTAATTGTTTATATGATTTAATTTTGAATATTCCCTCTATATCTAATAATTCACCAAACTGGTCATATTTTAAGATCCAAAATATTGAAAAATATAAACAAGATAGAATCTATCATGCCCAACATTATGGCAAAAGAGTCAAAATAGATGATACATTAGTTAACCAGAGAACAAACCAAAAAGTAAAATTAAAGAATATATATTCAAATCTCAAATCTGTTGACAATGTTTTTAGAAAGTCTGCTAATTTACAATTCCAAAATGAAATTGACATTACACAAGGAGACATCTTGACAAAGAACTATGAGATTGCCAAATCTGATAGTTTTAAAGCTTTAATTGTTGCTTCAAATGGAAGTGGATTAATTAAAAATAAAAGGTATCTGTTCCAATTTGATCACTTTTCTTCGAAGGGATATATTTCAAAAATTAAGAAAATTCATAATACATATATTTATGAATTTACCGTTGAATTAGAAAGCAAATCAATATTCTGTGACTATAAAAATGCTTACGAACTTTCTAAATTAATGATAATTGATATATCATCGAATGAAACTATGGGTTTCGGATATGTTATGTATAAACTTGATAGGGGTATTAATGTTATTGAACAAGATACCGTATTCTCAAATAAATTTACAGATTGTAAAACAATCTGGCTTACTGGCCTCCCTGCCTCTGGAAAGTCAACAATTTCAAATGTCTTAGGAGAACAATTAAACAAAAATAATATTAAATTTTATATTTTGGATGGAGACAATTTAAGATCTACAATAAATAAAAATTTAGGATTTTCAAAAGAAGACAGGATAGAGAACAATCGAAGAGTCGCCTATATAGCAAAAGTTTTAAATGACGCAGGTGTAAATGCCATTGTTGCAACCGTTTCTCCATACAAAGAGAATCGCGATTTAGCAAGAGATATAATCGGTGAAGATAATTTCATAGAAGTTTATGTGAAAGCATCAATTGAAACTTGTATAAGTAGAGATCCTAAAAATCTTTATAGTTCTTCAAAAAAAATAAAAAATATTACTGGTCTACATGAAGATTATGAAGTTCCTAATGATCCTGGCATTGTGCTTGAAACAGAAAAGTATACTCCAAAAGAATTAGCAGAAGATTTGTTGAAATTTTTTGTTTAGTTTATCTTAATTTTGAAAACTGATACTTTACTTTTTCAAAAATAGATTTCTTTTTAAAAAAGTAATTATTTTTTCCAAAATAAATAGGCTTTTTTAAATTATTAAAATAATTTAAATAAAATTTTACTTTTTCCCAGTTTGAAGAACTACGGTCTCTTACTGTAAGAATTGGATAATCATATTGTTTTTTTGTATTATTTTTGAAATATGTTTCATCACTTAAGATTATTGATTCATATTTTTTTCCTAATATGCTAAAAATACTTTGGTCATGTCTAGGAGAGCTAAATCCTTTAATTTGATTTTTATTATAAAAATTAGTGATAAGTTTTTCGTCATAGTCTAATAATTCCAGAAATTCTTTAACAAAATTTTTAGATGTAGCATTGTTTTTAACAAAGATAACCCCACCTGCTAATTGATCACTTTCTCCAAAATTTGAATTTATATTTAAATCAAAATAATTAAACACTTCTTTAGATGTCCAGTATTTTTCTTTCTTATCAATAGAGAATCTGAGAAATGATTTATCCGATTCATGAAGAATCTCAAAATATTCATTCATTCTTTTTCTAGCTTTTATATTTATTGTCGAACCTGCATCTAAATAAAGAAAAATATCGTTTTCTTTTGTCTTTTTTAACATTAGATCAAGTATATATATTTTCCATATCCAATAACCACCACCCAATTCATCATTGAAAACATTTTTAAATCTAAGCTTAAATTCCTTGGATATGTCTTTTTGACTAAATACATGTATTTCGTCAAAAAAATTTAGTTGATTAGCTTGATATCTTATTCGTTTCTTCTGAATATTAAAGCTTCTATCACCATACGTAACAAAATGTTTTGAAAACATAATTAACAATGACTATTGTATTATTGATTTAGCTTAACCAACTTAAATTTTTTAAATAAAAATCTACAGTTTTCTCTAAACCCAATTTAAATTCTCTATCAAAATTACCACCTAATTTTTTCAAGAGTGAATCATCTAATCCATATTTGATATCATGGCCTGGCCTAGATGGATCATTGGCAAGCATTTTATATTTGAAATCTTTATTTAAACACTCTCCAATCATTTCAGCAACTTCTAAGTTACTTATTAAACTTTTTCCTGAAATATTTACTTTTGCGGGAGATTTTTTTTGAATTTTGAATGCTTCATCTTGAACATAGTCAAATTTATTTATTAAAAAAAATATAGTATCTGAAAGATCCTCATTGTATATGTAGTATCTACTTCCTGGATTATTGTTACTATCGGTATGTATTATTATTTCATCATCATTGAGAATCTTCTTTATTGTATTAGGGATGAACTTTTCAAAATGTTGTCTTTCTCCATATACATTTGAACAATGAGTAATTAATGACGGCAATCCATATGTATTTGAATATGCAATTGTTAACTCTTCCCCTCCAGCTTTTGTTGCAGAGTAAGGATTTTTAGAATTATATCTGTCCCACTCAAGAAATTTATCTTGCTGATCTGATGGCCCAAATACTTCGTCAGTACTAAAGTAATAAAACATTTTTAAGTTTTTAATTTTACGTGCAGCTTCAAGAAGGTTAAAGGTACCAACAATATTGTCTTGTATAAATAAACCAGGATTCTGAACAGACTTGGTAACATGTGACGAAGCACCAATGTGTACTATGTAAGTTACGTCATTTAAAGTATTGATAATTTCGTCTGACAGAGGAGCTTTTAAATCGTGATAAACAAAATTTAATCTTTCTCTGGATGAATCTCCAACTTCTTCATAAATATCATCGATTCGTTTTAAATTACCAGCATAACTTAATCTATCAAAGGTTAAGATCTCCCAATCAGAATTTTCTAAAATTTTCTTTATTGCTTGGTGACCAATAAAGCCGGCACCTCCAGTCAAAAGAACTTTTTCTGTCATATTTATAAATGATAATGAATATTTATCTATATTTACTTTAAAATGATTCAATATTTTATTGAAATAAAAGACATCAAGATAGAAATTAATATAAATACTATCTTTATAAGTAAAGAAAAAAAATTTATGAATATCAAATATGACGAAAATTGAAAATTTACTGTATTCGAAAAAAATATTTTGGATTTTAACTATTTTCTTATTTATTTCATTTCTATTTATTCTTGTTTTCAATATTTTTTCTTTTGATCCTATTTATGGATACGATGCCGAAGCTCATTTTAGTTACATAGATCATTTTTCAAGATACTTGCCAAGAGAGATATCATTTCCAAACCAATATGAATCTAGAGAATTTTTTAACCCACCTCTGCCTTACATAATTCCATCTATTGCACAAGTAATATGTAGAAATGTAATTTCATCTTCAAACTTTCTTGAAGATTGTCGGCCCATATACTCAAAATCTTCTCAAGTTTTCCAAACGTTAATTTATTTGGTTACTTTATTTATAAATATGTCAATCTGTAATAAATTGTCTAAAAATAATAAATTTTTTAATTTTAATTACATGATCTTAGTTTTTTTATTAGCGGTTAATTACAGGACTATATCAATGATCAGAGGAGAGCCCTACATTTTATTTTTTATGAGTATATTGTTTTATTATTTTCTAAAAATTTCTGATAAAAACTTTGATTATAAATCTGTAGATATTTTTATTTTTGGATTAATTATTGGCTTTTTAGCTTTAAGCAGACAGTGGGCATTTCTACTTTTTCCATCATTTTTTATTGTCTATTTTTTGATTGATAAAATGTACAGAAATAATTTTTCTAAATTCATAAGCTTATCTTTTATTATTGGCTTTATTTTTTCTGGGTGGTTTTATTTTTATCTCTATTTCGAATACGGATCATTTACTGCTTTTAACAAAGAGAAAATGCCATTTAGCTTTTATAATCAACCTTTAAGTTTTTACTTTTCATCATTTGAAGACTTTAATTTGCTTTTTGAGAAGCCGATTAGACCTAATCTCAGTAATCAATTAATTCCAATACTTTATTCAGATTTATGGGGAGACTATTGGGGATATTTTGTGTTTACCTCCCGTTTTACAGATATAGGTAGAAATCAACTGTTAATAGGAGACTATTTGGCAAGGGTAAATATTGTTTCATTGATTCCAACTTTATTTCTCTTAGTAAGTTTTATGAAATTAAGAAAAAATTCAGAAAAAAAAGTTTTTATAAACTACTTATTTTTCTCGGTCATTATTTCTTTTTTTGGATACTTATGGTTTTTGATAAGCTATCCAGAATTTCCTACAGGTGACACAATTAAAGCAACTTACATTATTCAAATGTTTAACATACTTGTACTCCTAGGTTCATTCAAATTAGACGAAATTAAAAAAAAGAATAAAAAATTGTATACTTCATTAATCATTTTATTTTTGATTGTCTATGTTCATAATTATTCTTCTTACTTATCACACTTTCCAATATCTTTTTAACATTAATTTTTCTTTTGTCTGTAAAATATAATTGATGGATCCATTAGTAAGCGTAATTATTCCTTCATTTAATAGATTTGATAATTTATTGAATGCTATAAAAAGTGTAAGTGATCAAAGCTATGAGAATATTGAAGTAATAGTTATTAACGATGGTTCAAGTGATAAAAGATATAAGAACAATACATTTGGAGACTTCGTAAAGTTAATCAATCTAGATAGAAATTCAGTTCAAACAAAAGGATATTTTTCCGATAGTATCAGAAATTATGGTATTGAAGAATCAAATGGAAAGTATATAGCATTCTTAGATGATGACGATTATTGGTTACCAAATAAAATCAATTTACAGGTGGATAAACTAGAAAACTCAAATTTTGGTATGGTATGCAGTGATGCCTTAGCTGGGGTTGGTAAATACGATGAAAATAAAAAATACAGACTTTATAATAATGAAATTTTGTACAATGATATATCAAATATTTATAAAAATTCAAAATTAAAAAATCAATTTAGAAAATATTTTTTTTATAAATTTCAATTTCCAGAGGTTTGGAATATCAATTTTTTAAAAGTTCATAATTGTATTTTGACCTCAAGCCTTGTTGTTGAAAAAAAACTCATTGAAAAAATTGGGGGCTTTAGAGATATCCAAACTAAAAAACACTATTCTGACTATGATTGTTGGATAGGACTATTGACTCATACAGATTGTTATTATTTTAAACAACCCCTTTTGCATTATGATATTTCTGAGGGTATGAATGTAAATACAAAATGAATAATTTTAAGCAAGTATCAAAAAATGTTCTATACATTTCACGAGTAACAAAAGTTACAAAGAAAAAGATTAGATTATTGTTATCAGTTATTCTGTCAAACTTAACTGTGCTAATGGACGTTTTGTTAATATTAGTTTTTGCAAATTTAATAAGCGGAGATAATTCGAAAGAATCAACTTACTACATTTTTATTAGTTTTATTGTTGAGAATATATATCTATTACCATTACTTGTTGTTTTAAGAACGACAGTTGTTTTAATTGAAAAGGTAAACATACATTCATTACAGCTTGCAGTTGAAAGAAATCTTAAAGAGCACGTTTTAACTGAAGTATACAAAAAAGGTAATTACTCTATCGCTGATGCTACTTTTTATACAAATACATTGAGCGGCCATATGTCCTATTTTTATGGGGCCCTGGCAGGAATGCTTAACAATATTATTCAAATATTGGTTTATTCATCATTTTTGATTTATACAGATTTTCAGACAATATCCGTTTTCTCAATAGGCGGAATAATTTTATTTTTTCCTACAAGATTTCTTTTGCTTCAAGGGAGAAAATATATGCATGAGTCATTTGTGAACGCTAAAGAAGTAGGAAGAGATATACAAAGAGTCATTCAAAATCTTTTTTTGATAAAAATTTTAAAAACAAGTGATTATGAACTTGATTTATACAAAAAATCTATAACTAGTTTACAAATTTCACAATTTAGAAATCTTGCTTACGGCACTATAAATTCTCTTTTACCAAACTTTTTAACTGTTTTCACAATTTCGGTACTAGTTGCGTTTTTTAATTTTGCAAAAGCTATTACTTTAGAGTTTTTAGGAATTGTCTTACGCCTTGTTCAGACAATTGGAAACGCTAACACTACTCTTAATATGCTTGTAAATTCATCAGTTCATATTGAAAAATTTATGGAATTTGAATCAAATAAGTTAGAGGTGGATGAAAATTATTATAAAGTAAGTGATAAAGAAATTAATGCTGTATCAATTAAAAATGTAGATTTCAAATATTTTAATTCTGAAGATTATATTTTTGAGAATTTGGAACTAGAGTTTCCAAAAGGTAAACATACAGTTTTAACCGGAGCAAATGGATCTGGTAAAAGTACCTTATTAGGATTGATTGCACAAATTTATTATCCGCAGAATGGAAGTATAAGTATAATTTCTAAAAAAATCGGATATGTTGGAGTAACGCCCTTAATAATCGATGGTAGTTTAAGAACAAATTTATTATATGGCAATGACAACAATTCAATTACAGATGATGAATTGTTAGAAAATCTAAAAACATTTAAACTATTTGAAAATCAAGATTACGACTTAGATTTTATAATTTCAAATAGAACATTATCATCTGGTCAAATGCAAAAGATTTCATTTATGCGTGCTTTATTAGCTAATTCTGAGATTTTACTTCTTGATGAATCAACATCAAATTTAGACTTTACAACAAGAGATATGATATTTGATATTCTAAAAGATAAAAATATCACAATTATTAACTCAACTCATAATCATGATGAATTTGAATACGATCACCATATTAAAATTGAATATTTTGATGATAAGAGAACTTTTAAGACATTAATTTAATCATTGATATAAAGTGTAAATTCCAAATCTGCGATCTTTTCAAGTGAATTATTTTTTTTAATAGTTGCTATAGCATTTTGACTTATCAATTCAACATCTCTATTTTCGATGTTTTGGATAATATCTTTTAGGCTGTCTTTTTCTTGGTCATAAACAATACCATTAAAATTATTTTCAACTATTTCTAATATATTTCTATTATTTGGCACTACTACAACACACCCAACACTCATCGCTTCAAGAATAGTTTTAGGATTACCCTCATACAGGGCAGTGTGTATGTAAAACTTATGTTTTGAAAGCCTCTTAATTACCTCTTCATTACTTAAAATTCCTACAAAGTTTATTTTTGAATTCAAATTTTTTGATAATTCATACAAGTCTCTCTTCATTGATCCATCTCCAATTAAAGTAACCTCTTCACTAGAATTTGAAAATGATTCTATCAACATTTCAAAATTTTTTTGCTTTTCAAATCTTCCTACTGATATAAAACCATTCTTTATTAACTGGTCATTATTTTTAAAATCTATCCAATTTGGAATGACTTTTATTTTTCTTGTTTGAAAAAGTCGACGTCTTTTTAAAGATTCTTTGTCAGTTTCGCTGGTTACAATGTAATGATTTCCAAACGTAAGTGATATTTGTGTAATTAACCAATATAAAAATATTTTAATTTTGGACTTTTTTTCTTGTTCCTTAAACGTTAGAAGATCATAGCCTGTTCTAATTACCAAATTATTGTTTGTAAACAAGCTATATATTATTGCTACCCAAGATCCCCAGAGTTGATTGGTTTTAATATTTGATTTCCTATATGACAATCGACGACGCAATTTGAAACCTATTATTAATGAATAAATTATTCGTTGTATATTGTTTTTATGTTTTTTATATAATTCATAAATTGGAATAATTTCAATATTTTCCATCTCCTCTTGGTATTCAAGATCACTTTTATCACCGTAAGTTACAAATGTAACGTTTATATTTTTTTTACTTTGGATATATTTATAAAACTTTACTTCTCTTTCAAACAGTCCAGAAGATTTCCAATCTTTAAGAGAGACTCCATATGAAAAAAAAAGAATTACTCTCATTAGGATAATAATAACCAATAGAATGATTTTGATGAATAAAAATAATATGAAAAAAATTTTAATCATACATAACAAATATCAAAATATTGGAGGAGAAGATATTGCTGTTGATCAAGAAGTCAATACTTTAAAAAAATACTTTGATGTTCATGAATTATATTTTTCAAATAACTTTTCTAATTATTTTTCAGATATTTTTGGCTTAATTAATTCAAATAATAAGAAAAGCAATGAAATTCTCAATAAGACCCTTAAAGAATTTAATCCTGATATAGTTTACGTACACAATACTTGGTTCAAAGCTTCTTTAGGAATATTTAATATTCTAAAGTCGAAAAATATAAAAACTGTTATAAAACTTCATAACTTTAGATATGACTGCACTAGGTTCCATAGAATTTCTAATCATTTAAATAAAAACAATATATGTTTTAGATGTGGAATTGATAAAACAAGTTTTAATTTTTATAACAAGTATTTTGCGGAATCTTATATTAAATCCTTTCTAATAAATAATTATGGAAAAAAATATTTTAATATAATTAAATCTGAAGATCTAAATATCTTTGTTTTAACAAATTTTCATAAAGAATATTTGAGAAATTTAAATATTAAAACCAAGTCAATATATACCCAAACAAATTTCATGAATTTTGAAAATAATATTCAATCTCTTAAACCTAAAAATGAGTTTACGTATGCAGGGAGAATTTCAAAAGAAAAAGGGATATCCGAACTTATAAAATCATTCAAAGACTCAAACCTTAAAGATTATGTATTAAACATTATTGGTACTGGACCAATGCTAAAGCAATTATCAGATGAAAATCAAATTTATCCCAATATACGTTTTTATGGTGAAATGGATAATTCTAAAGTTATTGAAATAATTAAAAGTTCAAAAGCAGTTGTGACAAGTACAAAAATGTATGAGGGCCAACCAACAGTTTTATGCGAAGCATCTGTAAACAAGGTTCCTTCTATTTTTCCAAACTTTGGCGGTATTAGTGAATTCTTTCCAGTAGATTATGATCTATCTTTTAAACAATTTGACTATGAAGACTTGACCCAAAAATTTGTTTATGCAAGTAAGAATGATTTATATGAATATGGATCAAAGAATTATGAATTTTTAAAATCTAAGTTAAATGATGATTTTCTAATTAAAAGATTTAATCTACTTTTGGAAGAAAATGAATGACTTAGTATCAGTAATTATGAGTACATATAACTCCGAAGCCACAGTATCAGTTGCTATTGAAAGTATACTTGAACAGTCATATTCAAATTTAGAATTTCTTATTGTTGATGATGCATCAAATGACAACACTGTAAAGATTATTGAAGAATATTGCAAAAACAGTAAAAATATAAGATTATTTAAAAATGATGTAAATGTTGGATTAACAAAAAACTTAAATTTTCTAATTAATCAATCTAAGGGTGAATTTATTGCGAGACAGGATGATGATGATTACAGTCTCCCAGATAGATTAAATGTACAAGTGCAAACTATTAAAAAAAATAATTTAGATTTTTGCTCAACCAGAGCTTTAGTAATTGATACGAATAAAAAGATACCAAATTTCTCAATGTACCTTCCAAAGAGGTTCGTATTAAAGTTTAAAAACCCTTTTGTACATGGAACTCTTTGTATTCAAAAAAAATCACTTTTAAATATAGGATGTTATGATGAAAAATTTTATTTTGCTCAAGATTATAAATTAATGAAAGAGATGGTGGATAATAACTATAAATTTAAGTTTTTACATAAACCTTATTATTTTCTAAATATGAAAAATAATATATCTACAAAATATTTTGAAAGACAGCAATATTATGCTCAATGTGTAAAGAAAAGCATTATTCCAGAAGACAAATGAAAATCTATATTAACTCAATTAATGAAGACTGGATAATTGATCGATTAATTAAAGAATGGAATCAATTTAACTCTCCACAGCAAAAATATATATTTGGTAAAAAAGATCTAATCTGGATCATTGCCCCGTGGACATGGAAAAAAATTCCACGGTATTTTCTAAAATCAAAAAAAGTCTTATGCACCATTCACCATATAGATGAAGATAAGTTTGATCATGAACAAGAAAATGAATTCAAAGTAAGAGATAAATATGTTGATCATTATCACACAATATCAAATAAAACTTATCATCAACTCAAACAAATTACTAAAAAACCAATTACAGAAATTCCATGGTGGGTTAACCAAAATATTTGGTTTGATATAGGTGATAAGCAATATATTTATGATAAATTTGGGTTACCTAAGGATAAGTATTTAATTGGCTCATTTCAAAGAGATACAGAGGGTTATGATTTAAAATCACCAAAGCTTTCTAAAGGTCCTGATAGGTTAATTGACAATATTATAGAAATACAATCTATAAAGAAAAATGTTCTTGTAATTCTTGCTGGAAGAAGAAGACAATATGTTATTGAAAAATTAAAAAACTACAATATTGAATTTAAATATTTCGAAATGTTAAATTTTTCAGAATTAAATGAACTCTATAATGTTTTAGACCTATATGTTGTTTCATCAAGATATGAAGGAGGACCACAATCAATAGTAGAATGTGCTGCATCGAGAACACCGATTGTGTCCACTGACGTTGGAATTGCAAGTCAAATTTTAAGTGAAGAATCAATATATAGCAATAATATTTTAGATGCTAAACCAAATTTAGATTATGCGGAAAAAATGATTACTAACCTAAAAATACCTAATGGTTTTTTAAAGTTTAATAAACTGTTAAAAGAAATAAATGAAAATTAGTATTGGAACAAAAATAAAAGATGGGCCCTGGGGTGGTGGAAATTTATTTGCAATTAACCTAAAAAATTATTTAATTTCGAGGGATCATATTGTTGTTACCGACCTAAAGGATCCAGATATTGATATCATATTGATAACTGAACCAAGAAAAACTTCTGAATCTTCTTCTTATACTCATTTAGATGTCCAAAATTATTTAAATTATGTAAATCCAAATACTTTGGTCGCTCATCGCTTAAATGAATGTGATGAAAGAAAAAATACCAATTTTGTAAATAAATATTTAATTGAGGCAAATAAAATTTCTGACTACTCGATTTTTGTCAGTAGTTGGCTAAAAGATCTTTATGAAAACCAAGGAATTAATAAGTCAAATAATAATGTAATTATGGCCGGTGCTGATAAAAATATATTTAACAACCTAAACATCATGCCATGGAAAAAAGAAGAAAAGTTACGAATTGTAACTCATCATTGGGGAGCTAATTGGAATAAAGGTTTTGATATATACCAATATCTTGACAATTTATTGTATGACTCTTTCTGGAATGAAAAGATTGTTTTTACTTACATAGGAAATCTTCCTAAAAAATTTAAATTCAAAAATTCAAATTACATACCACCTTTATCTGGAAAAGAGCTTGCAAATGAGTTGAAGAAAAATAATCTTTATATTACAGGTTCTCTAAACGAACCATCAGGCAATCATCATATTGAAGCATCACAATGTGGTTTACCAGTAATGTTTATAAATAGTGGAGGAACTAATGAGTACTGTAGTGGATATGGACTAGAGTACACTAAAGAAAATTTTGAACTTAAGTTAAAAGAAGCAATGGATAATTATGAAGAATTATTTATAAAGATGAAAGAGTATCCTTATAATTCAGATAAGATGTCAAAAGATTATCTAGATTTATTTGAAGATATGATTAATAATAAAGATTCTATTTTGGCAAACAGAATTACTAAAAATACTTCAAAACTATCAAAATTTATTTATCTTTTGAATAAAAAGATTACACAGTTTATTAACTAAATATAATTTTTTTAAGTTCTTCGTAAAATAATTGTGTATTAAAAGATTGATTAACTGTTTTTTTTGCTTTATTTGAAATTTTATATCTTTCTTGTTCATTATCCATAAGATAAGAAATATTTTCACACCAATTTTGTAAATTATTGTTTTCTAAAAACCAAATATTATTTTTATCTTTGAATTTTTCTTTATCCCAAAATCCTACGGTGTCAGTTATTAACACAGGTACTTTTAAAGACATAGACTGAAGGGCAACACTTTGTCCAGAGGGTTGATAGGAATTTTTTATAGGAATTATTGAAAGAGCTGCGTTTGAATAGATTTCCTTAATTTCATGATCAGTCAATACAGATTTATTCCATTGACCTTCAACTAATTCGATATTCTTACTCTTAATCCTATCAAAAGGTATTTTTTCTGAAACAATTTTAAATTTCAAATTTGGAAGTTGTTCGGCTATTTGAAGAACAAGATCAAATTTTCGTCTCCCATCATTCCCTATGAATAAAACATAGTCAGAAACTTCTTTTTTATTTATGTTCCAGAAATTCACATCTGTACAAAAAGGTACATAGTGGAATTTATCTTTGTATTTGATATAAGACATCCTAGATTGGAGATATTCATTTTTACTTAGAAATATTAAATTATCAGAACAATTAAAAAATAGATTTATAAACATTCTCTGAAATAATTTATTTATTAATTTATCTTGATTTTTTCCAAGTAACCCCATGACAATAGTTGTTGTTTTGTTGTAAGAAAAAATTTTATTTTGAATAAGATATGGAAGAAGCGAAACACCAATTCTGTCAGTAGTGGCAATAATATAATCTGAATTTTTAAATTTTCTTTTGTTTTTTTTTGATAAAATACTTTCAAAAAAAAATGGTAAGTTTGATAACTTTCTTAATATTTTTGATAAAAAATAAAGAAGCTTATAAAAAAAAGCATTTGAAACATCTTTATCAAATTCCAAATAATCAGTATCTAAAAACTCATCTTTAAAATCAAAATAACCATAAAAAAAATCTTTAGCACTTTGATTTTTAGATTCTAGCTTAATTGTTCTTCCAGAACCAAAAACATAAGTAATTTTAGGATTCACGTTTTATATAGTAGTTGGATAACTTGATTACGAAATAGAATTAATTAAACTTTCACTGTTGAATGAAGAATATTAAAAAATCCAAATATACAAATACAATATTAAATGTATTGTTCATTGGTTCTTTGTCACTTGTAATGGTATTTACAAGATCTTTCATGGGATTGTACTTCCTTGGATTTCGATTAGGCGAACTTGTCGTCGCATTTGGTTTGATATTAATTTTATTTAATTTATTCAGATTTAATTCAATAGAATTTAAAAAAACATATTACTTACTATTTAGTTTGATTATATCTTTCTTTATTTCCTTATTTGTTAATGATGGCAACATATTAGACACTTATACATATAAATCTTCATCGTATATATGGATGTTTGGATATTTCTGGATGGGTTATTTAATTTTCAAGAATTTAGAGATCAATAATATATTCTTGGCAGGCCTCATCCTAATACCTATTGTTATATATATTTTTAATTCTGGAAATTACCCAGATTTCTTCATAAATTTTTTCAAAAGAAATTCTGATAAATTTCAATTTATCAAAGGTTCAGATGTTTTAATGGCTTTTATTTTTTGTACTTTTCTATTAAAGAAATATATAAAAAGCAAGACTTTCTATATGACTTACTTAAATTTAATGGGATCATTATTGCTACCACTCCTTCTTACTTTGAGTCGTGCATCGTTTTTTTCATGTACATTATTTGTAATATTAGAAAATCTAAATAATTTTAAATGGATAAAAAATAATTTTAAAAAATATTTTTTGTTAATTTTAGGAATGTCAATTCTATTTATCTTATCTTCAATTAGATTATCTGGTTTACCTGAGATTAATAGAAGTGAACCTGTTGAAGTTGTTCAAGAATCTGTGCAAGAAGTTGTTAAGAGAAAAAATACAAATCAGTTTTTTGGATTATACATAAGTGACGGAAGACTGAAATCAAAAGATAATACTTTAGAATGGCGTTTCGATATATGGCAAGACTTAATTGAAGATCTAAATAAAAAAGGAAAGATAATATTTGGATTTGGTTTTAACGAAATTTTTGAAATTATGAAAGATCCAACAGCACCAGGAAGATTAGGGCGGGAAGGCTTAAATGAACATGTACATAATCATTTGTTTACAATACTTGGAAGAATGGGGCTTATAGGGTTGTTCATATATTTTGTTTTCCAATTTAATTTATTAAAGAAAATAAACTCCAGGGAGCTTTTTATTTTCTTTACACCTTTATTGCTTGTGTCATTAATGGATACAACTATGGAAAGTGTTCAATTTCCGCTTCTTTATTATGTTTTGATATCTATGAGTTATACAAGAAAATGAATCTTAGATATTAGACTTGTACCAGTCGTATGTTTTTACTAAACCATCATCTAGATTTACCCGACTCTTCCAACCCATTGAGTTAATCAATGATGAATCAAGCAATTTTCTTGGATTACCATCCGGCTTATTTAGATCATTATTGATCTCACCTTTAAAGCCGATAATTTCTTTAATTTTAATTGCAAGATTCATTATAGATATTTCTTCTCCAGTTCCAACATTTATAAGATCATCATTAACTTTTTTATCTAACAAAAATTCAATTGCATATCCTAAATCATCAACATACATAAATTCTCTTAAAGGGCTACCAGTACCCCAAATTTCAAAAGATGAATCTTTATTTTCTTTTGCTAAATGCATTCTATGAATTAAACCTGGTATCACATGACTATCAAGCTCTGTAAAATTATCGAAAGGACCATACATGTTAGTTGGCATTAAATTTATTACCTCATTTCCAAACTCATTTGAAACTTCTTTACCAAGCTCAATACCAATAATTTTTCCTAAGGCATAAGGAGAGTTGGTAGGTTCTAATTTTCCATCTAAGAACGAACTTTCTTTTATTGGATCAGGAGCATTTAAAGGATAAATACAACTGCTTCCCAAGTTTATAAGTTTTAAACCATTTATATCTTTTATAGATTCAATTAAATTTAAATTTATTTTTAGATTTTTTATCAGAAAATCTGTTCGGTAGGTATTGTTCGCATAAATACCACCAACCTTTGCTGCGCAGTTAATTATAATATCTGGCTTTACATCGTTAATCTTTTCCTCAATCTGATTTTTTTCTTCTAAATCTGTATCAGATCTCTGGGAAAGGAAAAGCTTCTCAACTTTTGAGGAATTTTTTAAAATTCTTGAGACAGAATTTCCAACCAGACCATTGGAACCAAAAACCAAGACTTTAGCGTTATTCATTATCAAATTTATTCTATACAGCTTTATTAAATAAAATATCTATATAGTTAATCACTTTTCAATATAAAATACACTTAATGAAACATGAGCTTCCACATTTAATAAATATTCCACCATTTATATTGCGGGCAAAAAATACAAATAACTTATTTTCGACCTTGTTAGTTCTAATACAGGGAAAATTATCAACATTTATAATTAATAATTTCAAAGGAAAATTTTTTTGTAATTTATTAAAAATTACATTTCCAACATATGAAAAAATTTTATTTAAGGATAATAAATACTATAAAAATCTTAACAACCAAGAAATATGTTTTCCTAATAAACGAATACTTAGAATTTATTTAGATCCTCATAAACATTTTGATAGGTTATTTAATTCATATTGCTTAGATAAAGTAAATATCAATACAAATGATGTAATTATAGATTGTGGTGCAAATGTTGGTGAGCTAAATATTGCGCTTAAATTGAAAAATTTAAATGTAAATTATTATGCATTTGAACCGGATTATTCGAACTTTATTTGTCTATTAGAAAACAACAAGGAAAATGGGCATAATATTTTTGATTCTGGATTATCAAATAAGAATGGTACGAGTAATTTTTATTTAGATAATGATGGTGGAAATTCTTCATTTTATGATTTTGGAACACAGGAATACACTAGTGTTAGTACTTTAAGGCTTGATGACATTACTCTTCCTAAAAATATTAAACTTTTCAAAGTTGAAGCTGAAGGGTTTGAACCAGAAGTTATTGAGGGGGCACAAGAAACTTTAAAACGAACTGAATATATATGTGTTGATTTTGGTAGTGAAAGAGGTATTGAGCAAGAAAATACAGTTATTGAAGTTAACAATATTTTGTTAAAAAATAATTTTGATTTGATTCAATTTAGTGACTACCGATACATAGGTTTATATAAAAATACAAAATTAGATGAATAATAACTGGCTGTCGGATTTAAAAATAAATTTACCATTATTTTTAAAGGATCTAAGAAAACATAATGGATTTAAATTTTATCCTGTAAAAAAAGGATTAACAAAACATGGAGAAGATGTTGAACTTGGTATGAGTTGCTATGCTATAAAAATCTTCTATATTACAAATCAATGGACTAATCTAGAAAAAAAAGAACAAGTTGATTGGGTAAATTTTATTAACTCATTCCAATCAACAGATAAGAATTTCCCCCAAAATTCTTATATTGACCAAGCTTACTTAAAAGAAATGAAAAAATTTTCACCAATTAAATTTTTAAAAGATTTTGTAAAACGTATTTTAAACAAATATGTTGATTCGAATTACACATTATTAGATGAGTTTCTTCAAAATTCTATAAAGGCTGAATCTAAGCAAGCCATTTCCTCTATCTATCAGGTTGGATATAAGAATAAAAAAATATACTCTGAATTTCCAAAAGATAAGAAAGAAATTAATGATTATCTTTCTAATTTAAACTGGGCATTTCCATGGGATGCGGGAGCACAATTTTCAAATCTTTGTTTTTTCGTTCAAACACAGATAACCAATCAAAATGAAAAAGATGAAATCAAGAGTATTTTAGAAGAATTTATTCTTACAATTCATGATTCAAAAACAGGTGCCTATTTTGCTGGAGAACCAAATGATGATAATGAAATTATCAATGGTGCTATGAAAGTCCTTACCGGATTTGACTGGTTAAATATATCAATACATTCACCTGAAAAACTGATTGATTTTTGCCTTAATTCGAAAATTCGACACGAAGGATGCGATATTGTTGACATTGTCTATGTTTTATTTAGATGTTACAAAAATACTAATTACAAAAAAAAAGAAATAGAAAATTACTTCAAAAAAATATTAATAAATATAAAAGATAATTATTACCCTAATGGAGGCTTTTCATATTTTAGAAATAAATCTCAGACTCATTATTATGGTACAAAAATTTCAAATGGATTAAATGAACCAGATCTACATGGAACATTACTTTTAGTTTGGGCAATAGCTTTAATATCAGATATAATCGAATTACCTACGAGCGATTGGAAAATAATTAAACCGTAAGGCGACTTTTAATTTTTCTATTAATTGTTTTAAATTTTTTAATTAGACTACGGCCATTTTTAATTAAATCTAACTTAAATTTATAGTAAAAACTCACAAAAGGATTTTCATTACTTGTAAATTTTTCATTAGAACTAATTGAAACAGAGTTGATCTCATTTATCCAATAATTTAGATGCAGCTTTTCAATATTGAGTTTATTAATATCTAAATTGTTTAAAAATTGTTCCAAAAGTTCGTAAGTAATGTCTTCGTAATCATTTACAAATAATATGGGGAGATCTTTTACAGATTTATAAGTTGTATGTTGTTTAGTAACGGGAATAGATCCAGAATAAAGTGATTCCCAAAGACGATGCGTATCAACTCCATTTCCCCAGGGACATAATACGAATGTAGCATCTTTTAATGATTGATGATACTTGTTATTATCGTTTCCTGGGAAATCATAAGTTACCCAATCATGATCAACAAATATTTTATACAAATTACTTCTTTCAACAAAATTTGTATTCACTTGAAAATTGATATACAAATTTATATCTTTTTTTAAATAATCATTTTTAACAACATTTTCTTGAAAATAATCTTCAGTTATATTTTTTTTATAGAACCTACTTGCCAAACCTAATGGAATTGGGATTAGCTGTTTATGATCAATTCCAACATTTACGGAATACCATGTTGAAACACATCTTGGTTTTTTTCGAAATAATTTTTTTGTTATCAAACTGTCGGTTTGATTAGATATTATCTTGATGTTTTTTAAACTCTTTACCTTCCTTAAATGATAAAAAAGAACATCAATGTAATCTGAATGACAAAAAATTATATCATTTTCACTTATGGTTAAATTTTTTAACCTATATGTTATGTATTCAAAATCTTTGTTTTTTGATATATCAGTGACTATTTTATTTGGTTCTGATATATAATCTTCAGAAGATATCCTTTCAGCAAAAACAACATTTGAAAACTTTGCTAATCCTGTACTCGTTATTTTGTTTGATTTCATTTTTCTTCTCTAGAAGGTTCTGAGTATGAAAAATTTGAGTTTAAAGATTGAAAAAAATTTTTGATATAAATGCGAGGATTCTCAATATTAAATATTTTCAAATTAAGAACCGATTTAAAAAAATATTTTAAGCTAGATCTTTTCCAAGTATGTGTAATGTGATATCTATTCATTAATCTCAGAAAATTATTCTGGTAGATATTTGAATTTATTTCAGTTATCGCCCTTACTGTCCATGGTTTAAAACTACCTGAATAATGTACCAACTTTGTATCCGATTCAATCTTTTTATATCCATCTTCAAGATAAATTTCATAATTAAGGCTCGACTTTAATTCTAAAAACTTTCCATCAAAATAAATATTTAGAACATCTTGATCCCAAAAAGTAATCTTACTTTTATTTTCATTTAATATATCTATAAGTTTTTTTGACACATTCTGATTTTTCCACTTATTAAAGTCAATTATCATTACGCCTGCATTGAAGTAATTATCATTAATCAAATCTAGTTTGTTTATTTCTTCAATGTGAAACTTACCTTCTAGTCTCTTCGATATTGTTTTAACACAAACTATAAATTTAGAGTTTATTAATTTATTTTTTAATTCATAAAGTAATTGAACTGGGTTTGATATACAAATAACATCTGAATCAACATATATAAGGTGGTCAATATCTTCTTCTATATACTCTTCAAGGTGCAGTCTAAAATAAGTTGCAATTGAAATATGTCTATCGAATAAATTGGGATAGTCGATATCACCTTTTGAATTAAATTTTTTAATTATTATTTTATTTATCTTCTCTTCTTTTTTTATTTTCTGTAAATATTCTTCAAAACTTTCCGGGTTTTCATGGATTATATAAATATTTATACTTTCATCAGTATTTTTTAAAAATGACATGATTGAAGTGATTGTTTGAAGATTATAATTTTGGTCAAGACAATATAATAGATTTAACATTATTCTCGTTAATGTAGTTTAAATAAGTAAAAAGAATAACTAAATGATTTATGATAAAAGTTAATATTTTTTTTGATACTGATTATTTTTTAAGCTCAAGAAAGCTTTTTTCTAAAAATGTATACATGTCCTCTTTATTCAATTCAATTTATAGGACAATTTACAATATGGGAAGACCCGTAAGTGACAACTTAATAAAATCAGGTCCACAAAAACTAATCAATAATGTAATTAAAATATCAAAATTAACTGATGCGTTTGTATTGAATAAACACATTTCTGAAAATTATTATTTTATAAATTTTGATGAAAATAATTTTTTAACAATTGAAAAAATTTTACAAGACAAAAATTCTAAAGTTATCGTCGGTCCTCTTTACAATCAAAAAGATTTAAAAATATTAGCAAAGCTTAGTTTACAATATAATAATTTAAAAATCGTTGTTGCATCTTCATCAGCAAAAGAGGACTTAGAACAAATCACTGGACTGTCGGTAAGTAATCAAGTATCAATATTGCCTGTAGGTGTTTATAGTGAGAGTGAAATTTTTAATTTTCAAAACCAACGAAAACTTATTGATAACTATCAGTTTGATTGTCTTATTTACTTTAAAAACAGAGAATTGAAATCATTAAATGAAATAATTAATTTTTTAAAAAATAAAAATATTCGTTATAAAGTTTTAACGTATGGAGATTATAAAAATAAGCAGCTAGTTAAATACGCATTGAAATCTAAATTTGGGCTGATACTAGGAAGCACAGAAAGTCAAGGAATAGCAATCAATGAACTAATGGCAACAAATTTACCCCTCTTTGTAATTGATAAGAATATCAATAATTATGAAAATATAAAACTTTACGGAACAACAGTTCCATACTGGTCATCAGAATGTGGAGAGAAAATTCTGGATTTAAACGATTTTAAAATGAATTTTCAAAGATTTTTAAAAAATTATGAATCAAACACTTACAAGCCAAATAATTTAATAAATGAAAAATTAAGTTTTGAAAAATTTATTGAAAATATTCAACTCGAATTTCTTAAATTCTAAAAATACTTTTTTTTAAGTTCTTTAAATAAATTAAAATATTCAAACTTCGTATTATTTTTGAGTCCAAATGCATCATATCCAAATTGATCACTTGAAATCTTTTTAAGTTTATTTTTTATAAAAACTGGATGTTTATCAATATCCATCTTGAAAACGTGTTTTTTATACCTTTCTTGTATCATTAAAAACCATGCATCAAAAGCTTCATCAGGGTTATCTCCTCCTCTATCACCATAGTTATTAAAGGTCCTAAACCATGCTCGAGCAAATCTGGCCCTATCATTTTTTATGATTTCTTTAGTTCTAAACATCGAATCATACTGCCAAATAGGAACTTTTATTTGAGGAACATTTTTGTATGTTAAAAGTTTTCCATCAAGAGTTGCCAGCATTTTATCTGTACCACCATTAAGTTTTATATCTGGAAATTTTTCTTTGTTTAGAAGCAAACACAGTTTTGTTTTTATTTGATATCTATCATGGGTGAAAAATTGATATTGTGGCAAAACAACACCTGGCTGATCATTATATTTTTTTAAATAGAATTTAATTTTCTCAATATCATCTTCATGTATAAAGTAATCAAGGTCCATTCTCATCACCCATTTAGAATCACATTTGTCAAAACCTCTCTGATAAACTTTATTAAAAATTCCCCAATCAAATTCAAGAGGCCAATCTTCACCTACAACAACAACATTATTGTCTGAGATATTGTTGTAACAATTAAGTGCTTCTTGCCAAGGATCATTTCTTTCATCAGGATTTGTCATTGTTGTAAAGACAGAAATAAAAGTCATAAATAAATAATAGTTAAATAATGATTTTCAAAGCACTACTATCTAAATTATCTGAAACATTTTAAATTATGAAATTATTAAATTATTTAAAGCTAAAAATTATTAACTTATCAAACATACTCTTACCTTTTAAAAATTATACAATTAGCTATTATTTTTCAAGATATGGAAACAATCTTCAACAAATTGCGAATGGGATTATATTTGCAAATAAAAACCAATTTAATTTTTATGTATCAAATCACAACAAAATTAATTCTTTCAAAATAATAAATAATGAAATTAATGATAAATTTTCATTATTTAAAAAAAAATATAGATTTTTTTATTTTGATAATTCTTTTGATCTACCATCAAATTCAGTTTCAGTTTCTGAATTCTATGATGCAATGGAAGATGTTTTTAAAAATTCAATTAAAGCGAATATAAGCTTTTTATCAAATAATATACCTAAAGAAAATGAATTAATTATTCATGTTAGAAGTGGAGATATTTTCACAAATTTTAAAAAAGATTATTATCAAAATCCTTTAATTTATTATCTTGATATTATTAAAAAATTTGAATCGGTAATAGTTGTTACATCCGAAGAAAAAAATAATCCTGTAATTGAACATTTAGCAAACATAGAAAATGTCAAGATTCAATCTTCCTCATTAGAGAATGATTTTAACACTATTTTTAATGCAGTAAATCTCGCAACTTCTGGTGTAGGAACATTCCCCATAGCAGCAGCTCTCATGTCAGAAAATTTAAAAAATTTATACTATACCAACTTGTATCTTAAAGAACATTTGAATCCAAAAATGATTAAGAACTCAAAAATAAATCATTATGAATTTCTTATTGAAGAAGATTATAAAAAACGATATTCAAAAAATTATGAATTAGAAAAATTAATTCTTAACAGTGGAATTAATATTCAAAAACCAAAAATGTTTTAAACATACCAGTGGTTTAATTTTTTCATTTTAGCTATTTTTTCTTCACCCTGAATGTAATTAAAATGTACAATATAGGGATCTAAAATCTCATGATAAGAATAAAAATGTGGACCATTAGGAAACTTATTTAATGGAAGAATGAAGTATTCAAACTCGTCTTTCTTTTTGTTTATATACGTTTGATCGTGGGTTAAATAATTTTTAAATTCTTCATATGCTCCACTCTTTGGGTCAAAAAATTTTTTTGTTTTATCATTTGATGTGATAATCATAAAACCTGCACATAGGTTTGTAAGATTTGGTTTTGATGGTCTTTTGTCATTTTGAAAAATCATTTCATTCTTATTTATAAATTTTGAAATGTAATCTAGGAAATCTTTTTTTACTACTATATCTCCATCAATATAAATTACATATTCAAATTGGTTCAAAGACTCAAAAATTACTTCAAATTTTTTAAGCATTACATCACCAAATGAATCATGTCGTTGTGGCATAATTTCATCTTGTTGAAGGATTTCTAATGGATCATTATCAAATAGAATTAAATTTGTATTTTTAGGAAAATTAAACTCACAAGATTCTTTATCCAAACAAAAAACATTTAAATTGAAGTTAACATTATTAACTTCAATTGATTTTGACAAATTTTTCGTTATATCGTTGTAGCTCGAACTTGTAAAAGTCACTAAGCATACATTTTTATATACTTCATTTATCGGGACAATATTTACTAACATTTTTAAATATATTAATAAAAATTTATAGTTAATAGTTGAATTTAATTTCGAAAAAATATAACTCAAAAACTTCTAAAATTTTTGGGTTTGACCAAGACAAACAGCACTCAGGAATAACTGACAAAACAGATATTGAAACAAAAATAAACATTGAAAGTAAGTTTATTCTATTTTCAACTATGTTGTTTTTGATATGGAGATTATAAGAAATAGTGAAAAATGATAAATAAAAAATTATTACAAACCATCTTCCCCAGTCCCAACCAACAAGAAAAATTAAAATTAATAATAAAAATTCATAAGAATTTAAAAAATTGTTTTTAAAGTAAGTAACTGTAGTTCTTACATCTCCCTTGAATAATATGAAACAAATTGAAATAAAAAATAATGCAATAACGTAAGTCCAATAAAATGCAGTTCCAGAAAGAAATAGTCTTGCGGTAAGTGCAAGCCCTCTTTTTATCGACCAACCAATTGCATCTATTGCATGTGTATCGTGTATAGACAACAAAGCTATATCATCAATTGGAAGTTCGTTGAGTATCCTTTCACTTAGATTCTTATCACCTTTAAATAAAGCCATTAAAGAAAATAGAGCAATTGAAAGTCCAAGATATAGATTTTCAATTTTTATATTAAGAAATCTTTTTATTTCTGTTCTCTTTAAGTTGTAAAAATAAAAAGGACCAAAAATTAATAACATGCCTTCATGAATCAAACCTGTGAAAATTATTGTGAAGAAAAGAAAAATATATTTAAATACATTTTGACCTTTTACTTTGTTGATTAATCCAAAATAAATTAAAAATAAATTAAGAAAAAAAATTTCTTTTCTATGAAAAACATTATTGTGAATAGCTAAATTAAAAACACCAAACGAACTTATTGTAAGAAAAAATAGATGCCAATTTCCCAAACCCGTTCTAAAAATATTTAAAGTAATAAGAAATATAAACAAAGAAAAGTTGTAAAAAACAATATTCTGTATGATACTATTAGCAGAATCACCACTCCCTAGAGTTAATATAATTTCTCCTAAGAGACCTCTCCTAACAAATTGTCCCGGATAGTTTATTAAAAGTTCTGAGTATGACCAATGTCCCCAATCTAGTCCTTTTGATCCAATCGTCTTAGAATATAAAACATAAATCGTTGAAATTAAAATAACAAAATTTAAAACAAAAAAAATATTAAAAATTTTATTTTTATTTTTCATTTTACCTCAATGTTGATTCATAAATGTTTTCTTTAGTTCCTTGAAAAAATATTGGTTTTTTTATCCAATGAATATTTAAATCGAGTTTATAAAACTGATAAGCTAATTCCCAATCAATTACTAAGTTAAATGGCAATATTGAATCAACTATTTTTCTTGCAACCTCTTTTTTAATTATGTAGGCTTCGAGGCAGTTTGTAGCGGGATGACTTACTTTTATATTATTTATTGGAAAGAATCTTTTATAACTAATTTTTTTATTTCTGAAATTTTCTCCCATACCGTTACCAATAAATAATGCATCCCATTTAATTGTGTTAGATAGTATTTTCTCTATCTGTGATAAGTAATCATCATTATATGGAATTGCATCATCTTCTAAAACTAATCCAAAATCTTTATTGGAATATCCTATTTTTCTTAATGCCTCAATATGTTTTATTGAGCATGAAATTTCAGGACTGGAAAGTACGTAATATTCATTAGCTTTTTTATTCCAGATCTTACTTTTTGTGTTAAAAAGATCTTCATCGTCTTTGTAATAATGGCCAATATTATTTTGATTAAGTTCTTCTTGATCAAATTCATTTATATATTCAAATTCAATATTTTTATCTTTAAGAAGGTTATCTAAATAAATTTTTCTTTCAGTAAGTTTTGTATAGTGAACAATATAAATTTTTAGATTATTTTTCATTTTTCTATGGCGTCTGTTAAAAAATCTAAAATATTTTCTTGGAGTACATATTCAGGAAAAGTATTATTGTAAAAAATAGGTTGATCAAAATATTCCTGTAATTGCTTTTTAGAACTATTCACTTCCATAATTTTATCAATTAAATGATCATCGTTATCAAAGTCTTCATAGTATATAATTTTATCTTTATTGAAATCTTTTTTGACAAAATCACTTCCCCAGTAAATTGGAATACTATTTGTGTAAAGAGCATGTAAAATTTTTTCAGTAACATATCCGTGAGAATTACTATTTTCAAAAGCAATATTGAATTTGAAATATTTCATGAAGTTTAATTTATGTTTTTGATCTCCTCTTCCTTTAAGTGGATAGTAAGTATTGTTATATAACGATCCTCCGCAGTGCACTTTCTTAATATCATTCAATTTTGGAACAAATTCTAATCTTTTGCCAGTAGGTTTAGAGGCTACAAAAGAACAAAAAAGGTAATTCTCTAGAATATTTTTGTTTTTCTTTATTAAACTATCAGGATTTATTAGATAAGACTGATCTCTTGTATAATCCTCTTCAACATTAAACCAGTTTATGAACAAGACCCAAAGTGGTAATCTATAATTTTTATCTCCTAAATTATTTTTGAAACTTAATGAGAAATCAGTTTCTTCAAAATTTGGGTTAATATTTTCTCCGGTATAAAAAATTTTTTTTGTATATCCATTATCAAAATTTTTATGATTTTCACTTTCTGAATAATCAGCGGAATGGAAGAGTACATCAGGTGTCGAATTGTTTATCTCTAAATCATATTTAAGTGAGAGTAAATTGAAAAAATAATTGTCATGTTCCTTAAAGTTAGGCCAGAAATCTGTGAAGAAAATTTTAAGTTTTTTTTTGCTCAATGTATCAAATTTTATGCTTCAGGTAAGTATATAATTAAAATTATTATGTGGCAGAACAAAACTTTGTTTTTAAGTAAAATTACCAAATGAAAGCTTTTGTTACTGGTATTAACGGGCAAGATGGTTCATATTTAGCTGAACTCTTACTTGAAAAAGGTTATGAAGTTCATGGAACAGTTAGAAGATCATCTTCTATAAATACAAGCAAGATAGATCATTTAATTTCTGAACATCAGGGAGAAGATCTTTTCCTTTACTATTCTGACTTACTAGATTCATCCTCTCTGACTAATTTAATTTCTAAAATTATGCCTGATGAAGTCTACAACCTTGCCGCTCAGTCACATGTAGCTGTATCATTTCAAAATCCTGTATTTACAATGCAAACAAGCACACTTGGACCATTATCTATATTGGAATCAATAAGAAACACCAATAAAGATATAAAATTTTATCAAGCTTCTTCATCTGAAATGTATGGAGGAGAATTGAAAGAAAGCCTAAGTGAAGATTCAAAATTTGACCCAAAAAGCCCCTATGCTGCATCAAAAGTATTTGCTTATGATATAACCAGAATTTATAGAGATTCTTATAATATGTTTGCAACAAATGGTGTCTTATTTAATCATGAATCTCCTAGAAGAGGAGAAACTTTTGTAACTAGAAAAATATCTAAAGCTGTTGGAAGAATTTATGTTGGAATACAAAACAAGTTAACCTTAGGCAATCTAAACGCTTCAAGAGATTGGGGTTTCGCAGGTGACTATGTTGAAGCAATGTGGAAAATACTTCAACATGATACACCGTCTGATTGGGTTATTGCCACAGGGGAAACATACACAGTTCAACAGTTTGTTGAAGAAGCTTTTTCATTAGTAGATTTAAATCATGAGGAGTATATTCAGACATCTGAAAAATATCTTCGCCCAAATGAGGTTGAGTATTTGTTGGGAGATTCTACAAAAGCAAGAACAGAACTGAATTGGAAACCGAAAGTTTCTTTCTCAGAATTAGTAAAAATGATGGTTGATAACGATATAAAAGAAGCAGAAAAAGAATTGACATTGCTTGAAAATGGTTTGATTGTTCCAACTTGGGAAAATTATAAAAGTCCCTAAATCTTTAAAAATTAAGATTGGAAAAAAATGAATGAATTCTGGACTGAGGAACTTGAACCTGGTTATTATGATTTAAAATTTTCTAAAGGATTAAAATCAAAAAGAGGCGTTCAATCTTTTTGGCATTTGGGAACATTTAAAAAAATGGCAGAATACCTAAAACCAGATATGAACCATCTTGATTATGCTTGTGGCCCAGGAACTTTTATTGGAATGTATACATTTGGAAACTCCTTTGGCGTGGATATTTCTGAAAACCAGATCGACTATGCAAAATTAAATTATGGAGATAAGGGAAAATTTGATACCTTAGAAAATTTTTTAAATTATAAAGAAAAAGATTCCTATGATCTCATAACAATAATGGGGCTTATTGAATTTATTAGCGATGAAGAGATATTAAGGCTAAATGAGGAGCTCCTAAAAATGGTAAGAAAAGGAGGAAAGCTTGTTTACACTACTCCAAATTTTCGCGGCTTGATGTTTTTTCTTGAAATTGCTTTAAATTTTTTTGGAAAAGTAAATTATAGTGATGAACATGTAAATAAGTTTAACCGTAAAAAACTTAAAAATTTATTTTATGATTCAACTAAGTCTTACAAAATAAAAAATTTTATAAATGTTAGTTTATTCTTTTCAATATTTAGTCACTCAGTTGCTTTAAAAGTAGAGAATATTGTAGATAAATTATTTGGATCTAGATTTGGGTCGTTGATGTTAATTGAAATAAACAATGTTTAGAATATTTTAAAGGAACCAAAATGAAAAAACTTCCAGTTTCATTAATATTGCCAACTTTTAATGAAAAAGAAAATTTAGAAATAATTATTCCTGAAATTGTTGATTTGTTTGAAAATATAATTGAAACTAATTACGAGATCCTTGTTGTGGACGATTCTTCTAATGATGGTACTGATAGATTAGTTAATGAGTTATCAAACTATAATAAAAATATAGTATTCATCTCTAGGCAAAATTCACCGTCCCTACCATTATCAATTTTAAAAGGAATTACAGAAGCAAAATATGAAAATGTTATGTGGATGGATGCAGATGGTTCGATGACAATTATTGCAATGAAAGAAATAATTTATAAATTTTTAGAAAATCCGAATTCTGTTGTTATAGGCTCAAGGTTCAAAGATGGTGGTGGATATAAAGGAGTGACAGATGCAAGCAAGCAAAATATATTTAAAGCTGTATCGATTGTAAACAAATCTGAAGACTCAGTTATTGGAATGTTGCTCTCAATATTTATTAACAAAATATTGTCTTTCTTGTTTAAAACAAATCTAACTGACTTAACAAGTGGATTTATTATTTTAAGAAGAAATTATATCAATGAAGATATTTTTAAAAATAGGGAATATGGAGAATATTTCATTTATTTAGTTAGTGATTTAATTTCTCAAGACCTGGATTTAATTGAAGTAAGTTACATATGTGAGACAAGAAAAAAAGGCTATTCAAAAACAGCAAATAGTATTTTTCAAATCGTAAAAAGAGGTATACCATATTTCTATGCTGCATGGCGTGAAAGAAAATGAATCTTATGAAAATTCATGATAATGAAGGTAAGCTTTTAGCAATTATTGTTAAAAAGAATGAACAAACAGCGGGCAAAAATTTTTATACAGATGATTCAAGTGAATTACAATTAGCAACTTTTGAACTTTCTGAAGATGAAATAATTGATAGACACATACATGACGATCAAATCAGAAATATTGTTAAAACATCGGAAGCAATAATTTTGCAGGAAGGCGTTCTTGTTTTTGATATTTATGATAATTACCTAAATCCAATTACTCAAGTGTCACTTGAGGCTGGAGATATAATACTTCTTTTAGATGGTGGACATGGAATAAAAGTTAATAAAAAAGCAAAGTTTATTGAAGTAAAGCAGGGCCCTTATGACGAGCAAAATGACAAAAGAAGATTCTAAATTTATATCTGTTTTTGAACCAACTGTAACATTAAAAGACAAAGTTTCAGTTTTAAAGAGCTTAAATAAGAAAGATATTTCTGGTTCAAGCAGCACAATTCAAGAATTTGAGGATATAATTTCTCGTCAATTTGATAGAAAATATGCTGTATCAGTTTCAAATGGAAGCGTTGCTCTTGACTTAGCTCTAAATGTTTTCAATTTTGATAAAAATGATGAAATAATTGTTCCAAGCTTTACAATAATCTCTTGTCTATCAGCAATTATTAGAAGTGGTGGCAAACCGATTTTTTGTGATGTCGATATTAATTCATGGAATATGACTCTTAATAATGTAAAAAAAGTTTTTAATAAAAATACAAAAGCAATACTTATGGTTCACACCTATGGTCTAACTTCAGAGGCATCTGAGATAAGACAATTTTCAAATGACAATGACTTAATTTTAATTGAAGATACAGCAGAAGCACATGGTCAAACATACAACAATATCAAATGTGGTTCATTTGGAGATGTATCAACACTTAGCTTTTATGCAAATAAACATATTACTACCGGAGAAGGCGGTATGGTTTTAACCGATGATGAAGAAATATATAAATCTTTAATACAGATGCGTAATCTAGACTTTAAGTCAAAAACACGATTTCAACATGATAATTTATATTGGAATTATAGACTTGGCGGATTGCAAGCAGCACTTGGAATTTCACAATCAAAAAATTTGAAGAGAGTCATTGAGAACAAAATAAGACAAGGTTATATCTATGATGAATTTTTATCAGAAGTAAATCAAATTATTTTACCATTGAAAAATACAAATACATCAAAAAACCATTACTGGGTTTACGGGATTGTGTTAAAAGAAAAAAATAGGGATGAATTACAAAATTATTTGCTGCATAACGGAATCCAAACAAGAAAATTCTTTTGGCCATTACATTTACAAAATGCTCTACCTGGCGAATTTAAAACAAACGAGACTTTAAGTATTTCTGAAAATTTAGGATCCAATGGATTGTATTTACCAATTGGTGATCATTTAAATAAAAAAGACCAAGAGTTTATAGCTAATAAAATAAAAAGTTTTTTTATTGAATAATTAAATGGTTATTTCTAAAAGATATTTGATATTATTTCTCTCAAATTCTTTATTATTTTTATTACTTTTATTTTTGAATGAGCAATTAATTGAATTTGTTACGTTAGGAGTAATTTTAAATATATTAGCTATCTATATTTTTGATAATTCTTCAACATATTACAACAATTTTAGAAAAAAAAGGAAATACCAGATATTGATATTTTTTTTGTTAGGTTTCTATCTTCTTATTTCACAGAATAATTTTCTTCATTATGAGATTATTTCAATAGATGTACCTTCATATTTAGTTGCTTCACAACATGTAAGCTTTGAAAATTTACCATTTGAGTCTCAGTGGGAATCTAAAGGCCCTCTATTTATTTATTTATATAAATTAATGCAAATTTTCTCAGGCAAAAGCTTGGTTCTTTTTAAAATCTTAAATGATTTTTTGTTATTCGTTATTGTCATATTTTTATATCTAACAGCATTAAATATATCTAAAGATCATTTAATCTCGATTGGAAGTTCTTTATTTTTTATCTCGATCGTAAGTCATGAATGGTACGTTGGTGAATTATCTGAAATCTATTGTTTAATTTTTCTGTCTATTGTTACTTATATCTCTTCTTTAGAACAAAAGAAAAAAATTCATTATACAATCTCTATACTTCTACTTTCATTTTCAACCTTAATTAACCAGTCAACAATTTTATTTTTGTTATCTTATCTGGTTTACTTTTTTTTATATATCGAAAAATATAATCTTAAATTGCTCTTTAGATTAATTTTTATTTTTTCAATACCACATATATTTTTTTTAGTTTTATACATTATTAATGGAATAGTAGATATCTATCTTATTAACTACATTTTCCTAACTTTCGGTTACGTACAAGAAGGTAGATTCGAATTTAACGAAGTTTTAATTTGGTTAAAAAGAATTTTTATTTTCAATAGTTTCTTGTTTTATTCTATATTTTTAATAACTTTTTCTGTTTTCATTAATATTTTTAAAACAATAAAAGAGCAAAACAAAAAAAATATTTTTATTATCTTTAATATTTTTGCATCAGTATTTATTTATATCATAGGTGGTCATAATTATGTTCACCATCTTTACTATTTTATTTTTTTTATATCACTTGGAGGAATCTTCTTATTAACTAAATTCAATAGATACACTTTTTTAGCAGTTGTTATTTTTGCAGCATCTCAAATTTTGGTTTCTACATTTTCTACTTCAATTTATAACTTGTCAAATACTGAAAAAATTCAGAACGAGTACCCTTTGTACAGTCTTTCACAAGAAATCAAAATTAACAAAAAAGAATTTACAACTCTAGCTTTTGATCATTTGTTACTCCTGTTTTATTTAGACAAAGATAATGAGTCATATATTATTCATCCATTTAATAACTTTGAAGAATACATTGTTGAACTATTAGTTAACTCTGGAAAACTTAAGTCTAATGAGTTATCTCATTTTAGCTATTATGTAGAATCTGAACCAGATTTAATTGTCTGCAATCCAAGAGCTATAGTTTTAGGTGTACCCACAAAATTAGATGGAAGAGATTATTTCAATTGTGAAATATCCGATTATAAGAAAAACTACATAAAAATCGACACGACTAAATTTAATGATGACCCAAATTTTCATTTTTACAACGATCCATACAGAGAAATAAGCCTTTTTATTAAAACTTCAGAAAAAAATTAATATAATACTTTAATGATTAATTTATTTATCTATTATTTAAAAAAATTCTTACCAAGAAAAGATAGAATATCATCAAATTTTCAATATAGGCATTATTTGTTCAATGAATTAATAGAGAATATCGATACTAGTAATTTTGAAAATTTTAGGATTTTAGAGATTGGGCCAAGAGATGGTGAAGATAGTCAAAGGCTTGCCTCACTAAACCCAAAAGATTTTTTTATAATTGATCTTCCAAACAGAACAAAAAATAATTTAGATTGGATTAAAAATTTAAATATAACACCCGACTATCTAGAAGGTAATCTTATGTATTTTTCGGATGAAGATCTATCTAAAATAGGAAAATTTGATTTAATTTGGTTTACTGGAGTTTTATATCACAATCCGGAGCAATTAAGGTTTATAAAAAAACTTTATAATTTACTGAATGATAAGGGATATTTAGTACTAGAAAGCTCTACAGTAAGATCATTTTCTTTAAGAAATAAAAATGTTGTACAAATTCATTATCCAAATACTTTTAGGGATACAGATACTATTACACATTTACCATCTAAAAAAGCTATAAAAAGTTGGTTGCGTATGTCAGGATTTTTTCAGATAATTGATTCAAAGTGTTTTAATTTTGAAAACTACAATATAAAAAATACAAGATACGCATGTATCGCTATAAAAACAAAAGATTCAAAACCTAAAAAATATTATTCAAAGGTCGTTAATAACTCCAATTATGAGATTGGAGATTCTAATTGACAGATTTAATTTAAATTGATTCACTTTTATACAATATTAAAGATGATAAAAGTAAATATATAAGTAAATAAAGCCTTGAGTATCCATAAATCCTAAAAACAATATAGATAGTTGATATTGATATCAAATTAATCAAAAAATAAAAATTAAACTTAAGAAAGTGAAGTAAATAAATTTCAATAAATGGTCTAAAAAAATAAATTAAAAAAAGTGTAAGAAGGCTGACACTTATAGAGATAATAATATATAAAACAATTTCGTTATATTTATTCATTATTCTTATTGAATTTAAATCAATGAAAAGCTGGTATACATTGATGTTGTTACTCAATACTATTACTAAGTAATTTAAACTAAATAGCCCAATTAATCTTAATGAAATTTTTAACATTAAAAAAATTATATAGGTTTTTACAAAATATTTATTTTAATTTTTGAAACAGTGATACTCTGATATCTAGCTTTATGTTAGAACAATTAATCATACATTTTGGACATATAGTAAAATATTTTCTTTTTTACTTTTTCATATATCTGAATGGAAGAGCATTTGCGATACTTTTAAATAGATATATTGAAAAGAAAACAAAAGTTCCAGAAGTAAAATTTTTAGATACTACAAAAACAATCATCTATCCACTTTTAGGCATTGCTTTAGTTGGAAATTTGTTAGTTATTTCAAATTTTTTCATTGCACTCAAAAGTCCAATTGTTTTCATTGTTTTAATATTGTTTTCGCTAATTAATTTAGTTGATTTAAATTTTAAAAATTTTGATATAAATATTTACAAAATTTTTTCTTATGTATTAATTCCATCCATTTTTCTATTTTTTGTCTACAACGCCTCATGGCATTATGATGCTGGATTTTATCATTTAAATAATCAAAACTGGCTCAGAGAATCAAATCTAATTATTGGTTTTGTGAATATATTTTGGGCGTTTGGAATGTCTTCAATTTATGAATATCTATCAGCTATATTATGGAATGGTAACAACTTTCAATTTCTGACATATTTAAACATATTTTTTATTCACTTTTTTTATCAAATAATTACTGAAAACATAATCAAAAATAAAGAAAGCGTGTACAAAAATTCTTCAATTCTTATTTTAATTTTTTCAATACTTGATAATTTTGGTCTAGATGGAGGAAGAAATGGATTTATTTATTTTCAAGGGTTACCAAAACAAGATATGTCAGTTGCTATAATTTTTTTCTTTGTAAGTAGATTTATATTTGTATCAATCATAAAAAAAAATATTACAATAATGGATTTATCAATTTCTTCTTTTTTAATTTTATTTTTAGTTCAAATAAAACTTAATGCAGTCCCAATCTTTTTACTTTATTTAATATTTTTATCTTTGATATTAAAAAACAAGATTTTAACTTTTTATGAAATACTAAAATCTTCTTCCATAGCTCTTGTTTTTGGATCCATTTGGGTACTTAAGTACTATCTAACAACAGGTTGTTTTATTTTCCCTGTAAATGCTACTTGTAAAAACAACTTTAGTTGGTATTTGTACGAATCAACCAAATCATATGAAAAAATAACTAGAGAAGCGAGTTATACAATTACGAAATTTGATAATAACTTTTTTGAGTGGTTTAGTTTTTTTTATTCATTCCAAATAAACAAAGTAGTCTTGCTTAATTTTTTATTTTCTCTTTTAGTGATATTTATCTTTTTACTATTGTTTACAAATAGATTAAAAATCGATAGAACTGTGTTTTTAATTTTTTTGTTTTTCGTAATTTCAAACCTGCTTTACTTAATTTTTTATGGTCCAACACCTAGATATTCTGTGGGTATTCTTATTACAATTGTTGGATTCATTGGATTTTATATAAATAAATTAAAGTTTGAAATAAAAAATGTAATTTTCTATTTTCTTGTTTTTGTTTCTGCAGTTCTTTTAATTAGATTTAACTCATACCAAGCATTTCTTAAGAATGAGAAGACTCAATTGTTTGATTCAAGAGAAATAGCTGTTTATATTGAATCAAATAATGATTTCGTTAGACCAGATATTGGAGATCAGTGTTGGATTAATTTAAAATGCACCATGTCAAATGACCTTATTAGTATCAACGATAGTGGCTTTTTCAAAATTGCATCCAGACAAGTCATTAACGATTAATTTCTCTAATCAAAATTTTATAACCAGAAATATTTTTTGATTTAAGGTTAATGTTTTCTTTTGTACATTCTAGATTTATCCAACACTGATCTCCATAAGACGGATTAACCCCCCAACCGTTACTTTTTTTATAATCAACAATCGGGACTTCCAAAACTTTATTACTATTCAAACTGACTAATCCCGTAAAATAGGTTTCCAACCTTGGTGTGAAAACTAATGTACTAAAGAAAATAAAACTAAATAATAACCCAATATATTTATTTGAATCGACAATGTTTAAATTTTGGACTTTAGAGCCAAGATAAAAAACTGAAAATATCATTAGCCCACTTGTGAATCTTGGTGCTGGAGATGTATATATATAAGTAAATGTAGACAAAACAATAAAAGATAAGAAAAGAGAATCTCCACCTTTTTTATTTTTAGTTGTAAACAAGAATTTGTATAAAAATAAAATAATTAAAAAACTTATCAAATAATTTTGATAGATATAGGCATATTTTCCATCTATAAAAAAATCTCTAAACCAGCTAAAAAAATTTTTTTCAATATTGTAGGCATTGTGAAAATCTCTTGTATCGATTATTAATTTATCTATATCCTTTGAATACCAACTAAAGTTTTTAAAACAAGTTATCTTAACCGGATAAAAAAAACATCCAGATATAGAAACATTTTTTAATAGCCATAATAATCCTATAAAAAGAGGAAAGATTGTAGATTTAAATAGTATCAAAAATTTCTGTTCTTTAATAAACCTAAATAAGATAAATAAATATAAGAATAAAATTATTACACCGTAAACTTTTAACTGAATCAAAAACAAAACAAAAAAATTAATTATTATGAAATCAGTCTTTGAGATATCTTTACTCTTTATTATGTAAAGACAAAAAATCGATGAAAGAAAAAAAATAATTGAAAAATTATTGTCTACTTTTCCTACACCTTGGATGTTTAAAAATCCATTTCTTCCTCCGTTTAATCCAAAGTTGTCTAAAAAACCATAAAGAATAACAAATATTGCTCCATACTTGTAAAACCTTATTTCTGAAACAAAAATAAAATTGTACAAAAAAGCGAAAAATAGACTTAAAAAGGCTAAATTCAAAAAATGCAAATACATGAAGTTGTTTCCAATCCAAAAGCTTGAAAGAATATATTCATTTAATGACGAAAATCCAAAAGGTGAATAGATATTGCTAAGTCCAAATATAATTTTTTCATTAACAATCCAGTTTTGATTATTTAAATGATAAAGTCCTGCATCGTAATGAAATCCAATATCGTATGATGAAAATCCCAATATGCCTGGAAGGAGAATATTTTGAATAATAATGTCTTTTTTTGCTTTAATGTAAAATTTTTTTTGAAAATTAAAAATTAAAAAAATTGAAACAAGAAATAAAACTATGTTATTTTGTAGTGGTATAAAAAAATTAAGGAAAAAAGACAAGTTACCAATTATAAATATTGAAAATAAAACATAATAAAGCTCTTTTTTCAACCCAAAAAAACTTTTGTAATCTTTTTTTAAAACAAAGGTATTTAATAGTATGAAAAAACCTCTGCCTATAAAATACAAAAAATTAAAAAATAATATATTTTGTAAAATTAACATTTAGAGACTACAAACTGTCAATTCTCACCCAGTCTTTAGGTATGAAAGGTTCAAAATTTGAATTTTTGAACCAAGGGGACGGATATAGAACAACTTTACTATTCATCATAGACATAATGCTTGCAAGATAAGAAAAGCTGCTATTTGCGATTATAAAATATCTGTAGTTTGCCATTTTTGAAAATGTATTAAAGGCATTTTCCGAACCATCATTCAAATATACGTTATTTGCATTTTCAAAAATTTTATCATTATGAGGGATAGTATTTAAATCAGTAAATATATCATATTTTTCAATTTCAAAATTACTCTTTGTAAACTTTAAAGCTTCTAAATAATACTCATCATTTATTTCTTCGGAGATATCCGTATAATCAGTTCTTCTTATATGAACCATAATATTTTCGTTTAATTCATTTTTTTCAATTTGATTTAAATTCTTATTATTTTTACTTAAAGATTCTCTTATAAAGTTTTGATTATTAATTATATGATCTTCACTTTGCCAATATCCCGTAAATCGATTTATAAATGAAAAATCTTTTTTTAGATGCTGTCCCTCAAATATTTTGAATATAGGGTTGTATCGTGAATTGAAAAATCTATTAAATAATCGTATATAAAACAATTTCTTTATCATTTCAAATATTAAATAAGTGAGATAACTAATTGATTTAAAACCAAAAGATTCTATGTTCAACTCTAGATTTCTTTTTTTTTCAATTTCTTTGTTTTTTAATTGATGAGGATTAATTCTTACTACAAAACCAGAATCTTGTAAGTATTTGGCGAAACTTATTTGAATAACTTGGTTTCCAAATCCGCCAAGTAAATCAACTATTGCTATTTTTTTCATTCTTATTTTTAAGGATAATCAATAAATCGTAATAGATTTATTTATATTTAATTGGTTTTTTTTAATAATCATTGCTAAATAAAACATGATAAGAATTAAAAACATTCCCCATGAAAAAGCCAAGGAATCACTTATTAGATTAGCTATTTTGTCATCGACAGCTCTAAAATTTTCAATAAAAATATTTGGATCTTGAAAAAGTGAAATTATTTTTATAATCAAAACACCAAAAAATGATGTAAATAAAATGTTTATGTATTTATTTTTTAACATTCCTCAACTTTTTAAATTCACATTAATTTTACAGATATAATTCTGAAATAAAACTTAACCTTTAAGTCTTTTAAAAAAATATCAAATTAAACACATATCAGAATTATTGTTAGCTTGAGATGGAAAATTATATCAGCGTTGCTATTCCAACATACAATTCGAGCAAATATCTAAAAGATTGCTTAAAGAGGTTTATAGGTTTAAATATTGTAAATGAGATTATTATTCAAGATGACTGTTCCTCAGAAAAAGAAATAAAAAATATAAAAGATATATTAACAAATATAAACTCTGAAAAATTGAGCTTACATATAAATTCAGAAAATAAAGGTGCGTTTTTTAACAAGATAGAAGCCATCTCAAATTGTACTAATGAATGGGTTTATCAAATAGATTCAGATAATATTCCTTCAAAAAATATTAAACATGATATAAATTACGTTTTGAAGACTAATGACCCTAATAACTTATACTACCCTTCAACTTTGTATCAATTTTATAATTACCCTAATTTCTCAAAATTTTTAAGCCTTTTTAGAAAAAAATACATTGTAAGACTATTTGATGAAGATACTTTATTAGATATTAATAAAATTAAAGAAACATTATTGAATGATAAGAAAATCACAATAGATAAAAACATACTTTGGGTTTTAAATTGTGGAAATTTCATTCTTCATAAAGATAAATTTTTAGAAAGAACAAAAAAAATCGATAAAGAAGCAGCTAACTTTTTATACGCGGATACAATTGCTTTTTCATATTACTGGATAAGTAACGGAGGTATTATTTTTCTTAAGTCAAATTTTTATCATCACCACAGAAAAAGAAGCGATAGTTTGTCGATAAACGAAGGTGAAAATACACTGCTAACAATCGAATACTTTAAAAATAAAATTTTTAATAGCTAATTTATTCGTTTAGGTAAGTAACTCTACAGTTATCATTTAAAATATTTTTTTCACATGCTGAAATCGTATCTGAAATATTTGCGAATGTTTCTTTTTCAAAAAATGGGATTGTAATATCAAGAAATAAAGTAGTTACAATGATAATTTTTAAGATTAAAATCTTATTGTTTTTCATATTAGAAAACAATATAAAAACAATTAATGCAAATGAAAGTAATCCAAGTAATTTGTAGTTTTCTATAAATATTAATATTAAAAATCCTATAGTTAACAAGTCAGCTCTATTAGTAAAAATATTTGATGATAAAAAATAAAATAAGCTTATAAGGATTATCACAGTGAAATGTTGGGAATAACGCATCCATTTTGTCTCACTTAAAAACCAGAACCATATATAAGGTAGAAATGTCGAGCCTAAAAGAAAAAAAGACAGATTGTTAAAAAAATAATTGATCTTATCTTGTCTTAATAAAATATAGATGAAATAAATAATTGGCACTATTCCAATTCTTATTATGTCGTAAATATTCCAAATACTTACTTCTGAATTATTTATTGAATCCCAAAAAGTGTAAATTATGTTTAAGTTTGCTCCAGAGCTAGGATGCTGAGATATAAATACATACTGATCATTTATATAATTGACTATTGAGCCACCTTCATAATTTAATTGAATCAATAAAAACCAACTGAGTATAGGTAAAAGAAAATAACCGAAATCTTTAAGTATAGAAATTAATTTTTTTTCTTTGATAACTACAAAAATGTAAAATCCAATAAATGGTAAAAGTGTAAGTATTTTTCCATAAATTATTGAAAAGCTAATTAATATTATCGACAGCCTTCTTCTGTGATTAAATAGAAATAATGCATTTACAAACAAAATCATCGATGGTATTTCACCTATAGAATATAAACTTCCTTGCCACCAAGGAATTAATGAAATAATAAAGATATTTGCAATAGTGATAAACCGTATTCCTACTTTGTGAACTTTAAAAAAATAAATTGATAAAAAAATCTGTAACAAGATAACCCAATAAAAATTTCCAATTCTTGATAATCTAAAGTTGTTTGATAATTCCCATAGAATTACACCACCTACACTAGATAAAGGTCCTGACGTTAAATATGTTGAATACGACCCTCCAACAAAACTCCCAGCATTGAAGTCTAGAGTTGTAAAAAAGTTTGAATTTGATGCTAAAACTAAATACTCATCTATAAAACTTTCCAGCATTGATGATTTTGTTCTTACATAATCAAACAGAAAAACATTACTTGTTAATAAAAAGAAAAATGCAAGTAAATTTTTAGTAGTATTATTATTTTCGATTGCATCAATTGAAATCTCAAAACCTTTAGAATTATTAATTTCTTACCTACATTCATTTAACAAACTAAGAATTATTAATCACAATATTAAATGAATTGAAAAATAATATATTAACTTTCATATATGCAAATACAAAATTGTTTATCATTGGGTAAGAACATATATGCAGACTTTAAATATTTTTTTTTCGAATAAAAATTCTCACAAATATTTTAATTTAATCTTTTTAGTTGGATTCTTTTTTTTATTAAATAATTTTGGTTTCAATGAAACAAATCTTAAAAGCTCTTACTTATTATTGCTTGGTTTTTATCTATTTTGTACGTTTATAAAATATGGAAACTACCTTTTTTTCTCAATAAATATTGTTTTCTTTATCTATATGGGAATTTATAACCAGTATGATTTTTCTTTATTCTTTTTTCAGATTCTTTTTTTATCTCTCTACATCTCTGATAAAGAGCTACTACCTTCAAGCTGGAAAATTTCAGAATTTGAATTAAATTGGATTTTTGAATTAGTACCTGTTGCAATTATATTTATATTTACTCTTTTATCCCAAAATAACTTTTTACAATATGAAATCCTTGATCACGATATAAGCACTTTTTTATTAATTTCCCAGGAGTTTTTTGATGGTTTTCTTCCATATGAGAGACAATGGGACAACAAACAACCATTATTTTATTTCTTAAATTACATAATTTTACTAATTACAAACAAAAATTTTTTACTATTTAAAGTAGTATTTGATATTTTTACGTTTCTAAATGCTTTAGTTATTTATTTTTTTGCTAATAGGAAATTAAGAAAAAGCTATCTTGTTTCGATTGTCTCATCTTTATTATATTTACTTATCTCAAGTCAACCTTGGGCTAATGCAGAATACAGTGAAATTATGAGTTTGACTTTTCTATCTATTGGGTTCTATTTAAGTTTTAGTAAGAGAAGTAAGTACATTTTCTATCTCGTAGGATTTTTCTTTTCTCTTTCAACTTTAATCAATATTGGGAGTGGAATATTTCTTGTTGGATTTATATTTACGCTATATTTAAATTTTAAAAAAAATTACATAGAAGCATTTTTTAAATTTTTTTTGGGCTTTGGTATTTCACACTTACTAGTGGCAATAATATATTCATTAAACGGATTATTTGAAGTATATTTAACTACAATTTTCAAAATACCAATTTCTTATACAACAACTGATAGTTATTTTTTTTATGGTCTCAGAGTTTTTATAGAATCGATTTTTAAAACAAATATTTTTTTATGCCTTTTATTTCTTGTACCACTTTTCAACCTCTTAAATATATTTTTTAAATTAGCTTTAAACAGTTTTAAAGACAGTATCAATCTTTCTTTATTATTATTTGTATTTTGTTCAGTACTATTTTTTTATTCAGGAAACAAAGGATATTATCATCATTTAATCTATCTTATTTTCTTTGTCTCAATTTCTTTGGCCTTGGTTTTCTCAAGTAATTTAAAAGTAGTTCTATTTACTAGTTTTTTAGTAGTTTTATTTACCCACTTTCCAAATTATGCAACAAATTCATATTCAAACTTATCAGAGTACAATCAAATTTACGAAGAATATCCTTTACGAAATCTTTCAGAACAACTATTGGAAGAAGTAAACAATAAGGATCTTTCTATTCTTGCATTAGATAATTTACTTATTCTTTTTTATCTTGAACAAAATAATGATATATACATAGTTCATCCTACAAATCACAATGAATATTTTATGATTGATAATTTTATCAATGGAAATATTATAAAAGCTAATTACATTGAACAGTCCCTGCAAAATAATATAGATTTAGTTATTTGTTCTACCAATAAAGAGGAGAATCTTTATTACGAGATAAACGATCAGAATTTTTTATGTACGGAAAGCTTCTTGATTACGGGGAGAGATCTTAATATAAGCCAAGATATTTTTGACAAAAGTGAATATTATTACAATTCAAATAAAATAAGTAAGATTTTTAAAATGAACAAATAACTTCCTAAAAAAAACCAAAAAAAAGGAAAAATTTCATCGCAAAGAATATAAATTATTGATCATTAATGCAACCATTTAAAATTGATAAGTTATTTGATGTTTTTATCATAGTCTTGAAGTTTGGCAGAAATAAATGTTAGATTTAAATAATATGGTCAACTCTGTAAAAACCTACTTATCACTAAATGTGATTACGATATTTCTTTCAATATTTTTTGGTTATTTCTTATTTAATAGTCAATTTGTAGAACCAGATTATTATGTATGCACACGGATTGTTGAGCAGACCTTTCAATTATTTAATGAACCAATCAGTTTTAATTTTCCATACAGTTGTGATGAAAATGAATATTTTTTGGGCTTTAAGGATTTTAGTTTTATCATATTCAACGACCACTCTTATCAACAAAGGCCTCTTTATATACTTATAGTTTTTATATTTAATGAAATCTTCTCACCGATATATAATTTTTTAGGATTTGATCAAAAACTAGGTATTTATAGTTCTATAATCTTTATTCACTCAATTATTCTAAACTTATCTTTGATTCTTATTTTAAAAATAGCAAACTTTAAACGATTGAAATATTACGATCTTTTCTTTATATCATTAATAAATTTTTTACAACCTATGGCAAAGTGGGGAATATTTGAACCATCAGTTCAAATGTTAACCTTGTTACAAATTGTTTTGCCAATTTACCTTGTAAAAAATAGAAATATTTTAGATTTTAAAGTGTCTTTGTTTTACGGGTTATTGTTTATGTACAACAGAGCATCGTTTGTTAGTTATGTTATATATGTATTCTTTTTGTATTTGAAAAATAAGAAATTTAATTTTTTAAATTTTCTAAAAAATATAGTGATCTTTTTAATTCCTTTTAGCTTTTATAGGTTATTTTTTGTGATAAATAATTTAAAGACTTTTGATACAAATACTGAGACATATCAACAATTTTCTTGGATAGTTGATTACTTTACAGGCGGTAATAGAAAATATGGAGAATATTTCTGTCACAGAATACCAGGTTTTATTAAATGTTACCTAGAAGGCACATTAGATCTTTTTAGTTATTTACTTATACCTTTACTAATTTCTCTATTGTGTCTGTACTTTTTATTTAAAAATAATAAAAATTTATTTTATCTAATTTTGATTTCGACCTTTATCGTTTATTCATTTTGGTCACTAATTGGATGGTATCTTCTCAGATTCATTTATTACAGCATAGGAAATGCCATAACTGTATTATTGATTCTTGGTTATTTTTATCTGAATTCTAATTTTTTTAGTAAATTTCTTTATTCGTTACCATTGATTATTTACTTCATATATTTAACAATGTGGAACAATCCTGACCCGTCCTCATACATAGATAACGATATATTGATAACATCCGTTATAACAATTTTGATATATGTTTTTTATAAATTTAAATTATTAAAAGAAAAGATATAGTAAATTTATTTAATCTCTATTACTTACATTTACAAAATAGAGACTTGAAAATAGAAAAAACATGAACATCAAAATGTTGATATAAGGTGTATTTTGTATTCGTAAAACTTTGACAGGTTCAAATCCATCATTTAATAAATTGTTGAAAGATTTAATATCTATTGAATATACAACGAGACTGTTTTTTCAAAATTAATTTTTGAGTTACTTAAGTCATATTAAGTATTTTAATAATTTTTTTTCTCTCTTCTTAAGGTTAAGGTAAAGAACTTTTATATATAATTTAAATATTCAAATATTAAATTAGTATTGTCATGTGGTTAAAGTAAAAAAATCTCTTTTAGATAAATTCTTATTTATCGGTGTTTTATTTTCAACTTTATTTACATATTTATTAGGAGATATATTTTACAATTCTGTTAAAAGCCCTGATTTTTACAGATATTCAAAATATTTTAAATACTTCTTTGGAGATGTTAGTAGTGTTGAGCTTGAACAAGGCTTGATTTATTACTATTTAAACTCTCTAATTATTTCAACTCGCTATAAATCTTTAAACAATTTTTATTTTGAAGAAGTTATAAGCCAAAGTATTCAATTTACAAACTTTAGTATTTACCTTGTAGCTTTGTGTGGAGTGTACAAACTTTTATCTATTAGAAATGTAGAAAAAAAACATATATATTTTATATTGATAATTATAAATTTTTTCCCTCCTCTTTTAGCTCTGAGACTAATTTTTAAGCCGGAGATATTAATTTTGACCTTATTTATATGGTCCTTGGTAACACTTGAATTGAACAAACTTTCTCAAAATACTAAATATTTATTTTATTTTGTACTTATTTTTTCTCTTCTTTCATCAATAAAGGCTACAGGAACACTTATAGCTGGTCTAACATTGCTTTTTTTATATTTTGATGTTTTTAAAAAAATAGATATTAAGTTTTTTATTTTATTATTTTTTATTTATTTGTCATTTCTCGCATTAATAAGCTATGAAAATTTTTTAGCAAACGGCTTACTTTTTTTTGAACATAAAACAACTGAAAACTACCTATACAATGCCGAAAAAAGTTTTATATATAATTTCGATTTTCAATTATTTTTAGATCAACCTAAAAGACATAGTCAAAATGATTCATTAATCGGAATAGTGCTTTTAGAAACCTTTGATGATTATTTCACAATTTATTGGAATAACGATACAAGCTTATTTTTTCAAGACAGGATTAATATTTTGCATCCGTATTCTAGACAGTATTTTTCAGTTCTATTAACGATTACTTTTTATTTTTTAATATTTTATAAATCACTTAAATCAACACAGAATAGGAAATTTGTAATATCCCCGTTAATTGGATTAATTATTATGTTATTAATATCACTGTTTATTCAATTTGACCCAAACACAGGTGATATGATGAAAAATTATTATTACTCATTTCTATTATTAATTTCGTTTATTTTTATTTTGATTGAACTTTTACCAAGTTTTAAAGATCCACTAAATTTACTTTTTTCTATCCTATTTGTATTTTCGAGTTTATTTCTAATAGGCTTTCCCAAAGTGCAAACTGAAAACTTTGAAATTAAATATACTCAAAACCTATCAACAGCATATTATTGTGAACTTTACACTAACGTTTCAAGTACTAAAAATAACTGTTACAAGCCTGAAATAGATTTTTGTGAATTTCACTTTTTAGAAAAAGAAAAAGTCTTACCCGTTAATGGTGAGCTAATTCAATCAAAAGTTGAAAATAAGATTGCATTACTAAAAAACACTAAACCCCATTTAGGAACTTATGAAAGCTGCATTAAGGATTTAAACACAACATTGAGCTTGAATAAAAGCAATTACAAAATTCACAACACACCATATGTAAATATAATTTTTTATATTACATTTATTTTTTTAACAATTGATTTGTTCTTAAAGAAACAAAGTTAAAATTATATTTCCTAATATTTAATATTTAATCTTGATTTTCTACATTCAATTGTTTTCCTGTAATTATCATCTCACCAAGTAGTATTATCTGTACGCTAATTAATTACTAAGGCAAAACAATTGGCGGATTGTATCCATAAAAAATTATTATATATGGAGGCAGTGCAATGCTGTATATAAAATCAGTTAAGCCCAAAATGATTTCATTTAAAGATCTGACATCCAACACCTTCATATCTCTAAATAAATGGGATGGTATGTTTACAAAAATATTTATAAAAACTGGAAATAAAAATAGAATGTTTAACTTTTTATTAATTACTTTTTGATTATTTGATAATAAGCTATTGATTAAGAAAGTAAGAAATATTAACAAAAGCCATCGACCCCAATCTTGAGCAATAAAGAATAATCCAAAATATGGAGAAATTAGTAGTAAATATTGTAAAAACTTATCTCTATCCATTTCAACTACAAAAAATAGAGATATAAAGAAAATCAAAAATACTAAGACCCAGTTTGAGAAATTATTGTAATAATTAATACCCTGAGCTATTTCACTAAATCCACGATTAATTGATTCAAAATCTCTATTTAGCCACTGTGGATAACCCCAGCAATCTTTTTCTGTTTGGAGAGTATTGTTATTATTAACAGTATTAATTGATGAACATAGTTTTTCAAAATTAGATACATATCTAAATACAGTCAGTAAAAGAATGTTTAGTGGAAGTAAGAAGAAAGCTGAAGCATATTTAAACTTCTGTATGTCAAAACCATCTTTTTCTTTAAGAACATAATAAAAAGTGAAAACAAGAAATATGTATATCCCATAGTTTAGAATTAATAAAGCAGCAAGAATCGTAAACACTGTTAAGTTAACCTTTTTTCTTTTACCCAAATAAATAAAAAAGTTTAAATAAAATAAATCTCTTCTAGCAAAAAGGAAGTCAATATTTTGAACGAAATATAGTAAGCCAAAAGGGTTAAACAGTACAAATGCTCTGAATAAAATATGTTTGTCCTTTATTAAAAATAAAATATTTAAAACAATGTGATAAAAAGATATTATTCCTATTGCAAAAATTACATATTTTGGGTTAATACCAAATTTATTTAATTGGAAGAGTATCTCACCTGTAAAACCTCTTTTAACTAAGCCTCCTTGATAATTAACAAGCCATTCATTGTATGTCCATCCGTTAACAAATTTATAAAAAAAATCAGGTACGAATATGTATGAAAAGGATACTCCAACAGTTAAAGTTAAAAAAAACGCCAAATCTAGTTTAAAATATTCTTTATATTTTTTTGATAGTGAACTTAGTCCAATATGAATTAGAGTCAAAGCACCAACTAATTGTGACAACAAAAGTATGTTGGAGTTCTTCATTTTTTATTATTATACAATGCCATGTTAACTTTTATACAAAATGAGGGATTGAGTGGTTTTTTACAGTGTATATTCCTGAAAAACCCTTGTGGGCGCTACAGGATTTGAACCTGTGACTTCTTCCTTGTAAGGGAAGAACGATTATATTTTATTTGTCTTTTGATTGATTTAATTTGTAGGGATTAGGTGATGGTGGACACCCTGGAGGACATTTAGGCTGAACGGTTCTTGTTTGACCAGGAATAATTACAGATGTTCCAGCATCAACAAACGCAACAGACCATCCCCAGTTTTCTGGATCTTCTATAACTAGTTGCGTATTTGAATTAACACCAAAACCTTCATAATATTGATACATATATCCCATACCTTTTCGTTTATTGATAAAGCCTGCCTCTCGTTTGTCTCCATTATTCTCTGTAAAAATAAATTTTAAATTAACAGGAGACCCATTGGTTACAACTACAAAGTCAACTTTTGAGTTATCAGAGAAAGGTAAATCAAGTGTTGTATTGCCATGTCCATGTTGGTTAAATATATAATTATCTGTTTGAAACCCAAGGTCTGTGGATAGTATTTCTTGTTTTGGATCCAGGCTAGCGTCTCTTTCGTCACCATAAAAGACTACATCCAGATACTCTCCTCCAAATGGATGTTCTTCTGGTCCGATATACCAACCCATCGAACTTGGAAGTCCTCTTCCCCTCGCCCAGTCGTTACCATAACTTGTACTCTCCCAACCTTCTTTTGGATTTCTGTATAAATTTGAGAACTGTTCAACGATTTCTTCAGTAAAAATTGCTGGTGCCATTTCTTGTTCTTTACTTGTACCTCTTTTCTCCATAAGGGCAAATGCAATATGACTTGAGCCCTGCATGGTTCCAACCATCTCTTCTAGTGTTGGAACGTACATATATCCCAAAATGTCACCTTTTTTAACAACTTGACCATTTTCTACTAGAATATAATCTCTAAAGAAGTTTTCATCTTCTTTAATAACATATCCTTCCATCTGATACAGAAAGCTCACAACATTACCATTGTTTTGTGCAAATTTTAATTTCAGTAAGTAAGCAGAATGCCACCAGGGAGGGTCTGAGTCTGAATGGTCCACAACGTTATAATATGACCCATTTCCTTGTGCCAGCTCAATAATTCCATCTGCTACTGCGTATAGTGGTGGAAAATCCGATGGTTTTGTTGCCTCTCTCCATCTTGGATCTGTATTTGAAAAATAAACTTGCGCATCATTATGTGGCCTTGGTGAGCGTTTACCTACATAAGGATGTCCTGCAATAATGTCTTCGAAATCAACAAAAAATCTATCACTTTTATTAGTTATAAACTCTTTTATGTCTGGGAGTGTTTGTATTGTCAATCCGCTGCTTTGACTCTGGTTCCCAGATTCTTGACTAGATGAGGAGTTAGATTGTTCATTAGAATCGGTCTCCTTGGATTCTTGAGAACTTTTTTCACTTACCTCTTCTTGTGATAATTCCTGATCTTGCTGAGACTGTGTAGAAGTAGATTCCGGTAAGCCTCCACAAAAAGAAATTAATAGAAAAAGAATTATAACTTTCTTCATATAATTTTATTTTATTGAAAATGTAATTGAATTGCAGGGGTCAAGTGAGTAATTTACCCAGCAATTAATTATTTTTACAATACTCGCTACTGCTGCCATCATTCCCAGAGGGTGGTAAATTTCTAACTATTTCTTCGTCATTAGGAGTTAACCAATCAAACCAACAAACTGCATGTTTGGCAATTTCATATCCAAACGATTTTACTAATTCTGAAGTTTTGCTTGCCTCATTTTCTTTTCTATAGTCATATATACCAAAATCTACGAATACATTATTTAGTATTCCAACTTCGGTAGCTATCACTTCACCTTTTAAAAACTCTACATTTTCTAGATTTGTTGTTCTTGTTTCCCCTTCTTTTGGAGCGGGAAGATTATCTGCAATTTCTTGTAATTTTGGAGATAATACTAGTAAGTGGTCAAGCCTAAATTTCACATTACAAGCTGTATTAAATTCAAACATATACTGAACTTGTCCTTCAACAACATATCTACTACCAAGTACTAAAAAACTATCAATTGGGATCTTCACTGTAATCTTGTTGTTGTTATCACCTAAGCCATCAAATCTAAATCCACCGTGTGGTTTAAAATAATTAGCTCTGATTTGTCCTGGATATAAAATTGAAGTAACCAAATTTAGATCAACAGGAGTATCAAACAATAACTTTTCGGGGCAATCATTATTTATTGACTGTGTATCAGTCGTAGATATAGTTGTCGTATCTTCGTCTCTTGTGGTTGTTGAAGTTGTAGATGTAGCTGTCGTTATTAACGGTTCAATTGTTTGATCGGACCCACCACAAAATGAAAAAAACATAATTACAACAGCTATTTTTTTCATAGTGTCATTTTATTAAAAATGTTCGGTTTTTGTTCGGTTGAGCTACATATATATGTAAAGATTTCTGAAAAACCGTTGTGGGCGCTACAGGATTTGAACCTGTGACTTCTTCCTTGTAAGGAAAGAACCATTAAATACTAGGTAGTATCACAAAGTATCAATTTATAAAGTCAATGAACTTAACCTCTTTTAAAAAGATATCAGAAGTTATCAGACAGTATCTACAGTTATAGAAAAAATGTGCGGTTTTTGTGCGGTTTTATGTTGTTCTTTAGTATTTAAAAATTTTCTCAAAATTATTATGTATCCATAGCCTATACGAAGATCCCACATCCATAATTTGATCAGATAACGATTCTTTTAAAATTTTATCTAAAAAAAACACGGGTAGGAAAATATAAAAAAACCAAAATGGTATTCCCATCATAAAGTAAATCATTGATACAGTTTTAGAAAAACTTCCAATTAACACAAGTACTAATATCCAAAAAAAATAAAAAAAGTACCCATTCCAATCATATTCTCGCTCCAGTTTCCAATCTCTGTAGAGCTCATATAGAGGAACAAGAATTGTAATTGGTAACAGTAAACTAAGTCTATCTAACCTACTCTCGTTTGGGTCCATTTCATATAAAGTATCTCTAGAGATAATTTCTTGAAGTTCTGCTTCAAGTTTTTTTTCTTTGTCAGTTAAGGGGGTTTGTTCCTTTTTTTGCTGAAGTTTGTAAATATTGCGAACAGCTTTATCGTGCTGGTGTTTATTGATCTTTTTCATATCAAAATTTTACAAAAATTAACATAGATGTGCGGTTTTTGTGCGGTTTTTTGTATTTTAGTAGGGTAGATTTCTGAAAAACCCTTGTGGGCGCTACAGGATTTGAACCTGTGACTTCTTCCTTGTAAGGTAAGAACCATTATATATGGGGGTATATGGTTACCTCTGAAAACTTGTACTCCACTTGTGGAAACCCTATCTGAAAACCTACGAATACCAATGACAACCCCCCATTATTATGAAGTTGCAGGAGTGGGGGAAAAGTGGGGGTGCAATATCTATGACCCTCAGGTGTCAATGTCGGGGGGTGCTATATATATTATGTAAGGCGCTCGGAAATTACTGGTAAATCTGTACTACCTATTGCATATGTCAATTTAGTGGGGGCGTATATGTATATGTAACCCCTCAGTAAATGTGCGGAACATTATTCTTAAGTTAGAAAAGAAAGGTGGTGTTTAATGGCGTGTCCAGAATGCGGATGTGAAGATTAAAGTAGGGCGCATTAATAATCGCTAACTGTTGAATTAGTACGATAGGGTTAAGGTACTAATGAGACGCGAAATGACCTTTGTCATTTCATCTTACACACTAAATAGCTAGGTAAAACAAGCTAAACATCCATTACAACTGACAGATTAGATTTTAAATTCGTCTCAAAAGTCGTTTAAGCAAGTCGTTTTTAATACTGAACACAGGACAAATACAGTAGTGGACAAATGACAATTCAGTAAGTTTTGTATGCGGTAACCTACGACTAACTCTGAAATATCGTATCAGATTGCCCTCCGCTAGTGGAACATAAATCACTACATCAAATGACAAGATAGGGGCATATCAAATCAGAACATTAAAAAACTTCTACAAATTTGGGCAGAAAAAAAATCAGTAAAGGTATTTGGGGTGGAAAGCCTATAAACACTAGAAAAAACCACCCGCCCTACGCTTTTTTACCTAAGTTTCAGCAAGTTATAGAACAATATATGCAATTATTCTTCTTCTTCTGCAACATACTTAAGTTGTTTGGAAACAAGCTCAAGAACTTCCAATGGTTCTTTGGGATAATTGTTATTCATTATTCTTCTTCCCTAAGAGTATTGGCTTTTACTTTACTGATGTCAGATACGACCTTGATTAAAGACTGATTAAGTTCTTCATCTTGATAAGGTTTATTATCTTCATTCACTTGTTGCTGAGCATTTAAGACAGTCTCAAACATCTTCGTGAATACAGTATTAATTCGTTCTTTTCGTTCACTCATATGGGTAATCCTTTCCCAATTCTTTCTTACATATCTCAACTTTTTGTTCGTGGGAATAAGCGTCAAGGTCAATGTCTTTTCCTTTCGCATACTCTTGGTCAAACCAAACTTCAATAGCAAAGAATTGATTGCTTTTAATATCTTCTTCTGTTTGTTTTTCAGGCAAGAACCTAGTCTCTAGGTCAAGTTCCATATCATCAATCATATGGTCAGGGACAATCTCAGGCTTACTTGAATTGAGTTGAAAGTTATGAGGGTCATATCTTTCTAACATCCACTTAGCTGAAGATACATTCCTGTTATTGATTGCGTCATCATTGATTATCTCTATGAGTTGACCTTTGTACTTACTCATTGCTCTGTTTGTTTGATAGTAGAAATTAATAAACACCTGCTCTTCATCTTCCATTCCAAGCAATGTCCAACGCCTAAATGTTTTAGGACTAATTCCAACACGCATACAAGCGTCAGGTAATGGAGCTCCCTGTTCCAAGAACTCGCAAAGCTTATCCAAATCTACTTCATTAATCTTTGATGGACGCCCTATTGCTAGGGCTCCATCTTGTCTTTTATCTTTTTTCAAAATAGTTCCACCTCTTCTTGTTTATATTCAGGCGGTTCTTCTTCAGGTAGGTACTTAGCAAATGCGTCCAACATATCGTTGAAGTCATAGCCTCGTTTATTATCAGTACCAATTCGCATTTGTTTTGGATATATTTCATATCTCTTTAATCCATTAGCTACTTGGTTCTGATTAATACCATTACCTTTGTTCCAATTAACGAAACGATTTTCCAAGAAGTCATTGACCTTAACTGCAAGGTCGTTAGAAAAGATTTTGTCTGTTGTTTGTTCACGCATAATTGTTCTGCACAACATTAACAATTCAATCTGCCAACTTTGGTCATTGTCTATATAGTTCTTAGAAGTTATTTCATTAATGGCGTTCAATGTATCAAGAGCCCAATCTAAATTACCCATAGTTGCAATGGTTAAAAGCGGTGCGCCAATATCTATTGCTCTAGAGTTTGTGTTGGTAACCCTAAGTATTCTGATACATTTTACATAGTCCTCTATTGTCCAAAATGGATTGTTCTCTTCATCAACTTCATCTTTAAATTGATTGAGTTGTAAGGTAACTCCATATTCAAACTGTTCTGATATTTCAGGTAGGTCTAAATTAAACATCTCTATTTCTTGAACTGTTGCTCTTTGTAACCCAATAGGAAAACTTCTTTTTCTTAAAGCGTCACTAATGGCGTCTTGTCCAATACCACAAATAACTTTGGGGCAGTAAACATTAAACCACTTGGGAGTAAATGACGCTCCAACAAGCTTTGGAACTTTAGCTCCACGCTTACTGAAACCTACATTTAAAACACCCATAAGCTCAGGTCTATTTTCAACATCTAATTTATCAATCTCATCAAACATCATTGTTCCCTCATTGCTATCAATAATTCTGTAGATAGCATTGGTAGGCATAGTCATATCCAATGGATTGAATACAAGTTCTTTAAGGACATCTAACAAAGTAGATTTTCCACATTCAGGCTCAGGGCTATAGATGTGGATGTACCCACTAAAGTTGAACTGCTTATAAAAGTATGTGGACACCACATAATTGGCTAACAATATAGCCTCGTTGTCACTCTGAAAGCAGATGAAAGTTTTAAGTAGTCTGACAACAGTATCAAAAATATTTTGAAACTCCGCATTATCTTTGACTACACTTTCCAAAGCGTCTTCGTATGTAGTGTCCATTATCCATACCTCGCATAATCTCGCCATTCCATACGACCTGTAACTGATATAACTTTTTTACGATTACATTCACAAGAACTAGTGCAGTAGTGAAGTTCACAGGTGCATAGTTCCCAAGCGTTACAAGTGTTACAGTAAACATAAGTTCCCTCTGTATGTCGTGGCGGTATGTTATACTTCAATTGGAACCTCATTATCAGGGGTTTTTCTAGGAAAATTACTAACCATACCAAAGGTCTTTCCTAGTTGATGTTCTTCTAACCAAACTTTGAACCAACATTCAAATGTTTTTACTCTTCCAAATAACTTAAAGAATGTCGGTAAGTTCCCTGCAGTCCTCTTTTCTCTGAGCGTACTTTCAGGAACATTCCACTTATCTGACACCTGCTTTAGTGTCAAACAAGCACAATCACGAACTATATGTTTACAGTTCTGATGATGTTGAAGATAATCGTTATTCATCTTCCTCTTGGTAGTTCTCAAAGAAATCTTTCCACTCAGTTAACCCCAAATAAATATTGTGAAGAGTTGATTTATTCGGATGTTGAGCGCCTCTGAATATCCTTGAGATAGTAGCCTCGCCAAGTCCTATAGAGTAACCAAGTCTTGATTGAGTTAAGCCAAAGTTCTCTTTAAGATACTCAAACTCTTCAACCAAATCTGCAATGGTTAGCTCGGGTAGAACCCACATCATAGGCATATAGTTTTCAGATAACTGAACTTCTCTTGTCTTAAGAGCCATTCTTACCTAGCTTTCTGACTGCTATTGCTAATAAATAGATGGTTTTGTCTTATCAGCAGTCTTTTACTAAGACAACCACTATATGTAGTATATCACATCAAATCGTATTGTCTTGCTGAAAACACTTGATTACGACAAAAGATGTGTTAATCTATGATTAGATGAAAGTTAATAAAATTGTTACCAATACTGATGGGCAATGTACTGTTGCTGAAGTCATCTTTGAACCTAGAGATAAAATAGGAAATGAAACTGTTGATGACTTTCTTCAATACTCTGTAACTCTTGAGCTCAACCAAGCCACAAAGATTGTAAGTTACAAAGCTCATTCAAGTGGTGTTGTTGCTAGTGGTATTAACTACATTCCAAAAGATGTAACAAAATTTAGTCCTACCCAACTCTTTAATGCAGGGTGGTCTTACATTATGAAAGCTAAAGGGTTTGAAAGTTGGCAACCTCAAATGATTGAAGAACTTGAAACCTACATCAAAGAGGCAACCAAGAACAAGAAATCATTTTCAATGAAAGGCGATACGAACAAAGCTATCTTCGTTGCAACCTACCTTTATTATTTAAATGCCATACCTACTGCTATTGAAAGTAGGCACGAAGAAATGTGCAACAAACTCAATATGTCTAGTGGTCAGTTGTCTAAAAATCTAAGTAGAGTTTCTGTTCCTATTGAAGATATGCAGAAATTTTCTAAGAAGAACAAAGTCAATGTATTCACTTCCCTTGACAAGATGACTGTTACTGACAAAGATGTTTACTTAATGAAACATTCTGACAGAAATATTTTAGGTGGTTACATAACTCAGTACGCACAACAGTTAGTTGAAAAACAATTGTCACATAAATATCAAGAAATTGGAATGGATTACACAGTTGCTTTAGACCCTAACTACCTTATGGCAGTTGTTGGGGATAGTAGGAAAGTAGATAAGAAGTGAAACCTATCAAGTGCTCTTCCTCAAAGTGTTCTAAGAAATGTAAGTATGTAGTTCGCTACAAAGATAGAGCAGGAAAGGTTAAAGAAAAACATTTCCATAGCTACAAGTTAGCTAATCAGTTTGTTACTGAAGAGACTATCAGACAGGAAACAGGATTACTTTCTTCTGAACAGTCACAGAAAATGACCTTGAATGAATTTATTACTACAGTTCCTTTGACTAAAGGTAATGAAACAACTCAAGCAGTTACACAACAGTTATACGACAAACATATCAAAGATACATTAGGTAGTTACAAGCTCAGAGATATATCAAGATTAGATTGTCAAAAGTTTATGGATGAAGACCTTGCGGGTTACTCGCCAACAAGTAAGCAAAAGATTAAAAGAATTCTTGATACTGCTTTTAAATATGCGTCTAGTGATGGCTTTATTGTTAGGAACCCTGCTGAAAATGTAATCATTGAGGGCGAAATGAGGGAAAGGGAACCTCAACCATTAACTCCAACACAACTAACTGAATTTATTTCTTTATGGGATGAAGATGAATACTTATCTGAATATTCAAATGTCGTAGTTGCTTTGGCTTACACAGGTATGCGACCACAAGAAATGGGAGCTTTGACTTGGGATGATGTTGACTTAACTGAACGAACCTTAGATTTAAATAAAGTAATTAAGAAAGACCCTAAGGGTAGTCAGTTTGATAGTCCATTAATGAAATCTAAATCTGCAAGTAGGGTGTTAGCTATTGATGATGAACTACTAGCTAGGTTACGCTTTAGAAAATCAACGAACCCTAATGACAAGTATGTATTCTCTAGTTCTCTTGGACATCAAATAAATCTAAATAACTTTAGAGGAAGATACTTCAAGAAAGCAGTACTGTTGACTGACTTACCTATTGAAAGACCATACGATTTACGCCATACATTTAGCGCATTGATGTGGTCTAGAAATGTACCTTTAGGAAAATTATCAAGAATGATGGGTCACAGTAGTGTCAATGTCACTCAACAATGGTATGGCAATTGGTATCGTGAGGCAGACTTTTCAGGTATTGAAACACTAGAACAATGGAAAGAACAACAAGCCTAACTTTTACCTAACCTTTGTCTGACCTCTTACGAATAATTAATGTTTAGTTTGTAACACTTGTTTAACCCTGTGTAGATATGCACCTACAAAAATGTCTTTATAGCGATATACAGTTAAGACTTTTGTCTTCGTAAATGACAACATTAAGACATAATTCTTTCAAAAAAGTGGGGGAAAAGTGGGGGAAACGACAAATTTATTATTATATGACAAGAACATTCGGTTAAAAGCCTACAAACATTGGTGGGCGCTACAGGATTTGAACCTGTGACTTCTTCCTTGTAAGGGAAGCGCTCTGCCGGACTGAGCTAAGCGCCCTGAGTAAAATAATATTAACAAGATTTTTGAGTATTGAACATTAAATTATCTAATTTAAGGTGATGATTTTTATGTGACTTGGTGTTTATAATCTTATTTAATGACATCACTAACAGTTATTGTTCCAGTATTTAACGAAGAACAAACAGTGCAGGAATCTTTATCAAGATTAGATTCTGTTGATATAGTCTCAAAAATATTAATTGTTGACGACTGCTCAACAGATAATTCAAATAGATTAATTCAGGAGTTTATTCAAGATAAGAAAAAATATTTATTATTAAAAACTCTTAATAACTCTGGTAAAGGTAAAGCAATAGAAACAGCACAAAAGTATATAGAAACAGACTACCTTGCAATTCATGACGCAGACCTAGAGTATTTTCCAGAAGACTTTTATAGTATGTATGAAAAAATAGATAATAATAATTTAGTTCTTGGTTCAAGATTTATTGGGAGCTTAACAAGAAACAACCTTTATAGTCGTACTCTATTTGCAAATTATTTCTTGTCTAAATTATTCTCTTTAATTTATAGAAACAAAGTTACTGATGTTGCCTCCTGTTATAAAATGATGCCAAAAGATTTTTTTAAAAAAATTAAAATTGAAAGTTCTGGGTTTGAGTTTGAAATTGAAGTATTAGCAAAATATTTAAACGATAATACTAAAATTACAGAGGTACCTATTCATTACAATGGAAGATCCTATGCGGAGGGAAAGAAGATAAAACCTATCGATGGTCTCAAATATATATATTGGATGTTGAAGTGTAAAGAATGAAAAATTTAGTAGTTATTCCAACATACAACGAAGCAGATAATATTTTATTACTTCTTTCTGAAGTTCTTTTATTAGATGTAGATGTCCTGGTTGTAGATGACAATTCTCCAGATGGCACACAAAAATTAATTTTGGAACATGATTTATTTGGTAAAAGGATCTTTATTTTACAAAGAGAAACTAAATTGGGGCTAGGTTCTGCATATAGAGAAGGTTTTCAATGGGGAATAGAAAATAAATACCATAATATGATTCAAATGGATGCAGATTTTTCTCATCAAGTATCTGATTTAAAAAAATTAATTGATGAAAAAAAAGATAGTGATGTTGTTATTGGAAGTAGATATATAAAAAGTGGAAAGATTGACGGTTGGAGCAATAATCGTTATCTCTTATCTCTTTTTGCAAATAAATATTCTAGATTTTTAACGTTTAGTAAAATTCATGATATGACAAGTGGATTTAGAATATATACATTGAATGCACTAAATCAAATTGATTTCAAGTCAACAAAAAGCAATGGTTATGCCTTTCAAATTGAAATGACAGTTTTATCTCTAATTGCAAAATTAAATATTGTTGAAATTCCAATAACTTTTAATGAGAGAAGAGAAGGCAGTTCTAAGATGAGTTTGGGTATTGTTGTTGAAGCTTTTCCTAAAGTTATTTTATTGTGTATTAAGAGGATTGTTAGTTTCTTAACTACAACCTAAAGAGTTTCCACAGTTTAAACATTTGTAACAAGACCCATTTCTTATGGTTATGTGACCACAATCAGGGCAAGCAGGTGCATCCCCCATCATGTCGCCAAGTACCTCTTGTACTGTTGTGACAGAATTTGAAGTAGTCTGTGTTTCTTCCAAAGGTTCTATCTCTTTAAGTTTTGTAACAAACTGTACTTCTTTTGCTTCATTTGAAACTTCTGTTTCTTTTGAACTGCTTGGAGATTCAGTTTCCTTTACCTCTACCACTGGTTCAGATACTTCCTCATTTGGTGCTGAAGAAGTTTCTTGAGCTGGTGCTGGAGAAGATTCTTGAGCTGGAGCTGGAGAAGATTCTTCAGGTGGATTCTGTACAATATCAGTTCTGTTTAAATATTCTAAACCTAGGGCTCTAAAGACATAATCAACAATAGAGTTACTCATTTTTATATTTTCATGTCCTTCAACCATTCCACGTGGTTCAAATGTTTGAAAAGTGAAGGTATCCACAAATTCTTCTAATGGAACACCATATTGAAGACCTTTAGATACAGCGATAGCAAAACATCCAAGGACTCCTTTAAGTGTTGCACCTTCTTTTGCAATGTCTATGAACACTTCACCAAGTGTTCCGTCTGGATATTCTCCAGTTCTAAGATATACTTTATGGCCTGCAATTCTTGCTTCTTGAGTCCACCCTTCTCTTCTTTCAGGTAACAAGAATCTTGGTCTTGTTGTGCCAGCATAAGCTCTTGTAGGGCTTGTTCCTGCAGGATAATTCCCATGCATTAACATTGATTCACTTTCGATGATTTCTGAGACTTGAGGATCAGTTTCTTCTGATTCACCATCGTCTGAAGAGGCAGACAATGGCTGAGATGCTTTAGATCCATCTCTATAAATTGCTATTGCTTTAATACCAAGACCTGCAGATTCGAAATAGCAGTTTTCTATATCTTCTATTGTTGCTTCGTTGGGCATATTTACAGTTTTTGAAATTGCACCAGAAATAAATGGCTGTGCTGCGGCCATCATTCTAACGTGACCCATGTAGTGAATAAATCTCTCACCATCATTTCCACATTTGTTAGCACAATCAAATACACTAAGATCCTCATCTTTTAGATGTGGAGCTCCCTCGATTGTTTGAGTTCCACAAATAAATTTGTTTGCTTCTGATATTTCAGTCTTTGTAAATCCTAGTTTTTCTAAAAGATTGAAATCAAAAGATGTATATTCTTCTTCTTGGATATCAAGTCTTTGCATTGTTTCTTCACCAACAACAAATACATTAAATGCATGTTGTATTTCAAATGCACCTGGTAAAGAATTTTCAATATTTTCAATGTCTTGATCATTCAAACCTTTATCTTTAAGTGTTTCTTTATTAACAAATGGAGCACCATCTAGTGACATTGATCCAATGACATATTGAATTATTTCCTCACTTTGTTGATCAGTGTAACCGAGTGCGTTCAATGCTGGACCAATTGACTGGTTTGCTATCTTCATATAACCACCACCAGCTAGTTTCTTAAATTTCATTAAAGCAAAGTCTGGTTCTACACCTGTGGTATCACAATCCATGAGCAAACCAATTGTTCCAGTTGGAGCTAATACGGTAGCTTGTGCATTTCTATATCCATGTTTCTCACCAAGTTCAAGGGCTCCATCCCATGACTCTTGTGCACCTTTGAGTAAATCATCGGGACACAAGTCTTGATCTATTGGTAGTAAATCATGACTGATTCCAACATAATCACTAGAATCATAAGCTGCTTTTCTGTGGTTGCCCATAACACGAAGCATATTGTCTTTGTTTTCTGAATATTTTGGAAATGGTCCTACTATGCTTGCCATTTCTGCTGAGGCTTTATATGCTTCACCAGTTAACATTGCTGTTAAAGCACCTGCAATAGCTCTACCTAATTCTGAGTCATACGCAATACCTTTTCTCATCAATAGGGATCCAAGGTTTGCATATCCCAAACCAAGTGTTCTGTAGTCATAAGATCCTTGAGCAATTTCTTTTGAAGGAAACTGGGCCATTTCAACGGATATTTCAAGGACTACAGTCCAGATTCTTAGTGCATGCTTATATGATGCAACATCAAATACCTGGTTATCATCATCATAAAATTTAACTAAGTTCAAACTTGCTAAGTTACAGGCAGTATTGTCTAAAAATAAGTATTCAGAGCATGGATTTGATGCTCTAATTTGTCCACCTGCTGGGGAAGTGTGCCACTCATTAATGGTTGTGTTGAATTGAACACCAGGATCTGCACATCTCCAAGCAGCATCTGCTATTTTATTCCATAATTCTCTTGCTTTTACAGTTTTCATTGTTGAACCATCTGTTCTTGCTGTAAGTTCCCAATCTCCATCTGTCTCGAGTGCTTTTATGAATTCATTTGGTACTCTTACAGAGTTATTTGAGTTTTGACCAGAAACAGTAGCATATGCTTCGCCGTTGTAGTCTGATGGATACCCAGCATTGATTAGCGCTCTCGCCTTATCTTCTTCAATAGCTTTCCACTCAATAAAATCTTCAATATCTGGATGGTCAAGATCAAGAATAACCATTTTTGCAGCTCTTCTTGTTGTTCCACCTGATTTAATTGCACCAGCAGCTCTGTCTCCTATTTTTAGGAATGACATCACACCTGAGGAAACACCACCACCAGAAAGTTTTTCTCCCTCACCTCTTAGGTTTGAAAAGTTTGTACCTGTACCAGATCCAAACTTAAATAATCTTGCCTCTTTTACCCAAAGATCCATAATTCCACCCTCGTTGACAAGATCATCATCAATAGATTGAATGAAACAAGCATGCGGCTGTGGTCTTGAGTAAGAGTCTTCCCCTGGCGTTAATTCACCTGTACTTGGATCAACATACCAAAATCCTTGTGGTTTCCCAGTTAATCCATATTTGTAATTTAGACCTGTGTTAAACCACTGTGGACTGTTTGGAGCTGCCATCTGGGTTGCAAGCATATACTTTAATTCATCTTCAAAAGCCTGAGCATCTTCTGTTGATGCAAAATATCCAGTCCCTTCACCCCAGTGTCTCCATGTCTCTGCAAGTCGGTTGAATACCTGCTTTGATGATGTTTCAGGACCTAGAACTACATCACCATTATCATCTTTGAGTTCATTTCCGTTTTCATCTGTCTGAGGAACACCAGCTTTTCTAAAATATTTTGAAACCATTATGTCAGTAGCAACTTGAGACCAGGTTGAAGGGATCTCAACATCATTCATTTCGAAAACCACTGAACCATCTGGGTTAGTAATCTTTGAACTTCTCTTTTCCCAGACTATGTCTTTGTAAGGATCACCAGGTGAGGTATATTTCCTATTTATCTTGAGCCCTGTATTTTTTGCCACAATATCTCCTTTTTATAACTAAATGTAGTATATGCCACTGTTTTTGACACTAAATATAGTGTTTTTTAATTATATACAAATCGCTTTAGTTTTCAAGCATATCTAGGTAAAATTTTCGCGAGGATAATGTTACAAACCCAACTTAGATACATCCAGACAGTTCTTACTTTTGGAATTTTTATAACAATTTTTTTAAACAATGAAAATCTAATTATCTCTTGTTTCGTTGGTTTAATTTTAGCTTGGCAATTAGAGCTACTTGCATGTGAGTTACGGACAACCAGTAATGAATTTATACTAATTCTTCTATTACTCATCACCTCTTTTTCTCCTGTTGCGACAATATTTTTTGAAATTAGCGAAATAAAGAATATGATCTTTTTGATTTCGATCCTGATAGGCATTTTTTATCTTACTTTTAAAGATATAAGTATTTCTACATTCGGAAATGCTTATTTAGTGACATTTATTTCTTTTTTTCTAGTTTCTTTTTTTGTTTCAAAAACGTTCAGTGAAAATTTAGATTTTCTAACTTTTTTGTTTCTAATACTTTTTTTTATAAAAACTTTGGCAACTTTTTTCAATATACAATTTAGCAATTATCAATATTTCTTTAATTTTTTTGCATCGTTTTTTGTTGTTTCAACAGTTAGTTTGTTCTCTGGCTTCACCATTCAGTATGTTTTGATTGCAGCAGGATTAATATCAATTTTTACAGTGATAATGAATTTTCTCTTTCAGAGAAACAGAAGAGAATATAAATATTTTTCAACACTCACGACCCAAATCTATCTTTATGATTATTTAGTTTCTTTTTTATTTGCTTTGTATTTTGTAGATGTATTAAATCTCATTAATGGATTATTCTAGAATCTGTGGTTAAAGACTTAGTAGCAAACTCTCCATTTATTGATATCGGGTTCACACAATCTGGTGCAAAATTAAACAATTCACAATCAGAAGCTATTTTTGATTACTACAAGTTAGAGTCAAACACTCTTGAATTTCAAATTGATAGAGATTTTACCGACTATCGAATTACACCCTACTTTTCTGAAGACCAAATCAAGGACTTGAAAATAGAGTATTTTCAACTTGATTCTCTTAGTTACTTTCAGATTTCTCAATTCTTAAACCAAAACACTTTTAACTCCATTGAAATTGTCAAAAGTGATATATCTGTATACCTTGAGCTTCCTGAAAGTTATGAAATATACCTAAGTACTCTATCTAAAAAAAATAGACATGAGCTAAAGAGAAAAAAAAGGATATTTAATGATAAATTTGGAGATATCTCTTTTGAAAAAAGTAAAAATAGTGATATTTTTGATGAATTTGTAAGATTACACAAGAAGTCCACAGGTGTAAAAGGGAAGTATATGACTGAAACAGTTGAGGATTTCTATAGATCACTAATCGAACAAGAAAATTGGTATATATATTATATAAACTATAAAGATTCTATGATTTCCTCAGCTTTTGTATACGAGTCAGAAATCGTAGATTATCTTTATAACTCATGCAGAGATCATTCTTTAGAAGAATTTAATACGGGGACTTATTTAAATGATCAATTATTGCAAAACAGTATCAAAAATAAAAAAAAATATTTTGATTATTTAAAGGGTGAGGAAAAATATAAATTTAATTTTGGTGGTCAAGTACATCAATTATATGATCTAAAAATTAAAGTATGAATATTCTTCAGCTTGCATTTCACACCTCTCCTTTTAATGAAGTAGGAAAGAACGATGGCGGAGGTATGAGTATTTATGTTCAACAAATTTCAAGACATTTATCTTATAACCACAATGTAACTGTTGTAACAGGTGAAAAAGCAGAAAGCTTCAAAGATAACAATCTTGAATTTATTTCATTAAACATATTTGAACCTGAACTTAATGTCGAAGACAAAGAAGTGTACTTACAAGAATTTAAAAATAAACTTGAAGAATCTTTAGACCTAAAAAGCTTTGATATAATTCATGCACACTATTGGTTGTCAGGTCTTGTTGCAAAAGAGATTTCAAATCAATTAAAAATACCTTTTATTTTTACATCACATAGTTTGGGGGTTTTTCTAGATGGTTACAACAAAGAACGAGTGGATTGTGAAAAAATTGTTATGACCTCATCCAATTTAGTTACTGCTTCTTCAGTTTTTGAAACTATGTTAATTACTGATACATACAAAGTTGATGAGAATAAAATTAGAAAAATTACTCCAGGAGTTGATAGAGAATTATTTTCTCCTGACTTATCTGTAAAAAAAGAAAATATCTTTTTATCAATCGGCAGAATACAAGAACAAAAAAGACAACTTGAAACTTTAGAATTTTTAAATAATTTTAAAAAAATTGAAAATGATTTTAAATGTATTTTTATTGGGGGACCTAGCGGGAAGTACGGAAATGAATATTTAGATAATCTTAAACAAACAGTAGAAGATTTTAATTTAGATAAACATGTTAAGTTCTTGGATAGTCTTCCTCAAACAAAAATTATAGAACTACTAAATAAATCAAAATTATTGATTCACACTTCACAATTTGAAACTTTTGGGCTTGTTGCGATTGAGGCAAACACAATGGGGGTACCTGTTCTTACAACTAATAATGGATCGTTAATGGAAATTATTGAAAACAATAAGAATGGTTATTTATCAGAGAAATTAATAGATGGAAATGTAAATAATTTTGTTAAAAACTTAATAAATGATGAAAAAAAATTTAAAGAAGTTATGAATTACTGTTTTGAAAAATCAAAAAAATATAGTTGGATAAAAACTACAGATAATTTAGATAGTTTTTATCGTTCTTTAATCTAATGAATTTAGAAAGGTTTTGATAGCTTGTTGATACTCATCTGGATCAGCATTCCACGCAGTCACATGTCCTACATTTTCATATCTTTTGTATGTGTATTTGTAACTCCTGTTTGAAGCAATAAAATCAGACATTGAAACTGGAACCCATTCATCATCGTCACCATGAAACAACAAAGCAGGAATTTGTGAATCAATTAAGTCATATCTAAAGTCCATTGAATCAAAATCTACGCCGTATCTTATTTCAGTAAACAACTTAAAGTAACTAAATAATGTGGAGGGAACCCATGGAAAGCGTGACTCACCATTAATTTCTACACTTTCCCAAAAACTTATCACTGGAGCTTCATAAATTAAACCTGATACTTTACTTTGATTGTCCGCATTACCTAGCCATGAAGAACAAGGACCTCCTCCGCCACTAATACAAAATAAAACAATATTATCAGTTAACGTCCGAGCCTTTTCGATAGCAGAATCAAGATCTTTCCATTCTGTTACACCGTATTGAAAAATTCCCGAAGGGTCTTTGGGTAGCCCCCTATCATTTCTGTATGAAATAATCATCGATCTGTATCCATACTCAGCAAACTCTCTACTACGTACCATAGCAAAGACTTCTCTTTTGTAATCACCTCTAAATCCATGGACAAAAATTACAATTCCATTATCTCCATTACTTGTTAAGTACGCTGGGAAATCTCCAAGTTCAGATTTGTATGTTACAGTTTCAAAATCTAAGTCAGAAACTGATTTTGGAGTGTACACACCTTCTGATACTTGCCCTGACCAACTGTTTGAACCTAAAATTTTATATTTATTTATATCTTCATCTTTTACAATTAGTGCAGTGTCTCTTATAAGATCTCCCTTAACCAAAGTTCCATTAATTTGTAGAAGTTTTCTGGTAACTAAATTTTCATTGACTGATAAAATCTCGCCTACAACTGCATCTCCATTTTGACCAATAATTCCATACAACCCATTTTCATAAAGATAGCCCCATTGTTCTTCTTCAATATTAAAGGTTATACTTGAAGAATTTACAGAATCAATTTTTACTCTATCTTCTGCAGTCCCAACATTTCCTGAGTCAGTAAATTCTGGATTTAAACCTACACTGTATATTATCCCTGAAAAGTACCACCCTGCACCAAACATCAAAACAATAAAAATGGAAAATATAAAATAAAGTAACTTTTTCATCAAGATAGATTTTTTGTAAAAAACTGAACTAATTTAATAGAAAACTCTTTCGGATAATCATAAAGTACTCTGGTGTGTCCAAGTTCCTGATAACGATTAATTTCTAATTCAATTCCAATTTCATTTGCTGATTTAATTAGATCATCTGTGTGGTGTGAAAGTACTCGATCATTATCCATACCATTAAATATTAGAATAGGCTGTTTATTACTTGATTTTAAAGAATCTTCTGGATTGTTGGCCAATAAATCAACCCCCTCAAAAATCAAAACATAATGATAGAGAGGCGTCCAAAGCAATTCTGGAAATCCTTGATAAATTAATTCTTCTCTGACTAAAGTTTCAAAATCAAATGGTGCATCTAAGACAGCCAATGCAGAAAAATTATTAGATTTTGCAGGAGTTAACAAACCTACCAACGCACCTAATGAAGATCCATAAATTCCAATATTGTTTGGAGATATACCTTTTTCATTTATGATCCAATTTAAAGATGCAACAACGTCATCAGATTCTTTTTGTCCAGCTGAATGAAATCCATCCTCACATGAACTATCTCCATGATCTCTAAAGTCCACAGCAAGAACATTAAAACCATTTTTATTTAGCATTCCTGCAGCAAGTAACATGTCAGGAGAGTGCTTACTGCTACCCAATCCATGTAAGACTAATATAGTTGGGCCGTTATTATTCTGAGCGTCTATCCACCAAGAATCTAGGGTAATATTTTCATCTGGAATTTCAATACTTACAATGTCATAATCATTTACAAAATATTCAGAAGGATCCCATAGAACATTTTTATCAGAAAGAGAAAAGTTATCTGGTTTATTATTTTGATCTACTTCGGGTACTGCACATTCAACTAAAGCAGCTTGACTATATACACTGTAACCAGCAAAGAAATATCCTCCGACAAGTACAAGTAACAATATGACTATTAGCGCTTTTTTCATTGTTGATATTATTTCAGAATACACTACTTGATGAATCTTCGTAAAATATATAAGTATTAATTAAGTTCAATAGGTTACTTATAATTAAATAATGAAAAAAATCATATCGTTTGCATCTGATTTTGGTTTATCAGATGGTTCCGTTGGTGTTGTAAAAGGTGTAATCAATAGAATTGATTCAGAGTTAAAAATCAATGACATTTCTCATGGTATTCCAGCACAAAATATAAAGTATGGAAGTTTGTTATTGATGAGGGCTATTCAGTACATTCCACAGGGTGTTCTTTTAGCGGTTGTTGATCCAGGCGTGGGGACGGAAAGAAAACCTGTTGCTATTGAAACTGATTGGGGAGTGATGATAGGACCTGATAATGGATTACTAAATCTTGCATGCGCAACTGTTGGGGGAGCAAAAAGAGCCTATCTCCTTGAAAATGAAAATTGGATTATCCCCAGTGATGGGAACACCTTTCATGCTAGAGATGTATTTTCTCCTTTTGCAGCTGGGATTGCCTCAGGTCAACTTGATATCAAAGATTGTGGTGAGGAAGTTGATCTTATGAATCTTCAACAATACTTGATTCCATTAACAGAAAAGAAAGATGATGAAGTAAAGGGTGAGGTTTTATGGGTGGATCATTACGGTAATTGTCAGACTAACATTTCACCCGATGAATTAACTGATCTTGGAAAAAGTATTGGAGATGTCTTAAGTGTTATTATTCAAAATCAAGAAATTAAAATGACCTGGTCTGAAACATATCAAAGTGATGGAGTAAATCAAGTAGGATTAATTACTGATTCGTGGGGTATGATTTCAATTTTTGCAAAAAACAATAATGCCTCAAAAATAATAAGTGTTGTTGATGGCGAAAAAATAGATATCAAGAAATAATATTTAAAACAATTGCACCTGAGACAAAAATAATTACAGCTAACAAAACTATAAATATTAATGTCCAAGGTCTCATTTGACTATATTAGAGATATGCCCACTTTACGTATTGTTGTTACTGAAAATTGTGAATTATGTGACAAAGGTTTAAAAAGTCTTGGTTATTTAAATAGCTTTTTTACTATTCAAAAAGTTGATGTTGATGATGGTTACGAAGAATTTTTATTGAGAGTACCCGTGGTTTTATATGGTAAAAAAGTTTTAGATGAGGGAATCTTAAGTCAATTTAATATTGTGAAAAATTTTCTAAAATACAATATTCTTAAAATCTTATTCAATATAGATATTTAAAAAACTATATATCTATTGGCTTTGATTTATCAGTGTTTTCTACTTTATCTTCTAAAAATGAAATAATTTCATCTGCAACATCAATATCTGTTGCAGTTTCGATTCCTTCTAATCCGGGGGAGGAATTTACTTCGAGCACTAAAGGACCTCTGTTTGATTGAATTAGATCAACTCCTGCAACATCTAGTTTAAGAATCTTCGCCGCTTTTACTGCACTATCTTCCTCTTCAGGAGATATATCATAATTTTCAACTCTTCCTCCTAAGTGTACATTTGATCTAAATTCTCCAGGTTTTGCAATTCGTTTCATTGAGGCAACTACTCTATCTCCTACAACGATTGCTCTTATATCTTCACCTTTAGACTCACTGATAAACTCCTGAACAAGAATGTTTGCATCGATTTTTTTCATTGTCTCAATCACACTTATTGCAGCATCCATTGTTTCAGTTAAGACAACACCTCTTCCTTGAGTTCCCTCAAGTAACTTAATAACAAATGGTGGTTCCCCTACACTTTTTAAAACAGCTTCAACATCTCTTGAAAAATGAACATAACCGGTTATTGGCATCTCTACACCTGTATTTCCAATTAGCTGTAAAGCTCTTAATTTATCCCTAGATCTACTAATTCCTGCTGATGAGTTGGCTGAAACAGAACCCATTAATTCAAACTGTCTTACAACGGCCGCACCATAAAATGTCCATGTTGCAGCAATTCTTGGTATTACAGAATCATAATTTAGTTCACGACCAGCAGAGAATATTCTTGGTTTTGCTTTTGCAATATTCATGTAACATCTTAAATAACTTACAACTTCAGTATCATGACCTCTCTTAATTGCCGTATCGTAAAGGCGTTTTGTTGAATATAGTCTTATGTCTTGTGATAAGATTCCTATCTTCATTTTTTACTTCCTTTAGGTTTTGTCATAAAGCTAATTGATGGATTTACCATCCATCTTCTTCCCAAAGCTTTTCTTCCAATTAACATTGTGTAATCCATGGGGCCTCTGTCAGTAAGAGTCAACTCAATATTTTTGGTAATTCCATCCATTAAGATATCAGTTTTTATATACGGTCTTTTTTCAACATCTCCGTTGGAACTTCTTATTCTCTTAAATCCTGCGAGGGGAGCGGAAGTTTTTCTAACAGTGTTGTTTCTTTTTTTTACTGTAAATTTTACGTACTTTACATCTTTTCTCGTAACAAATTTTATATCAGCGGCATCTATTGTTGCTAAATTTGCTCCAGTATCAATTTTTGCAATTACACTTTTTATTTTTAAATTAGGTAAAGCAACTTGTTCTTTCCAGCCAACAACTTTTTTCTCTCGTTTCTTTTTCGCCATAATTTATAAAACAACGTAAAAGAGAACAATGCTAAAAACGACTAAAAATATATGAATATATATTGCAGGTAACATAAAAAAATAATAGTTTGAATCTTATAACAATCAACTTGATTTTTTTTGATTATTTAACCAGTTGGCTCAATAGCTTCTGTAGTGATTGCCTCATCTGTTTCTAGAAGTCCACAGTCTTCGAGTACTTCGTCAGTGTTTCCTCCACCAAATACAACTCTCTCAAAAACCACAACCGCGTAAATCTCATCTTCAGTAAGTTTTCCTGCAAATCCAGGCATTCCGCCGATTGATACTTTATTCTCTGCTCCATACGCGGGTCCAATTTCAGCCTGCCAACCTGCAGATCCTAGTTCAATCCACAATGCATGATCACTACAAGTTGGAAAAGTGGTATAAAGTTCTCCACCAGTAAATGCAGGACCTACCCCTCCACCACCATTTACTCCATGACAACCAGCACATGCTGCAGCACCAGAATAAACTTGTTGTCCAAGGGCGATATAATTTATTGAGCTTGCAGATCCAACACCTTTTCCTTCAAACGCTGATCCATCACAGTTCACAGTTAATTGGGTTTTTCGATCAACATCTAAAATTCCGTTCTCCCCACATTCTTGTGTGGATGATGTATTGACTATCCCAATAACAATAAAGAGGGGAATAAGTACAAAACTAAAATTTAGCCATCTTGGCAAAGATGTTTCAGCATTTACTTTTATATCCAATGTCTTATTTGCGAACGATACTTTTTGTATAACTTTTTTAATATTTGTTTGAGAAGATACTACTGGTGAACTTTCATTTTCATCTTTTACAATTTCTGCTGACTCTTCTTTGGGTTCTTCTATATCGGCTATGTCTTCAACAGGTGCCGCCGGTTCTTCAGCGGGCGGTGCTTCTTCAGCAGGTTTTTCAACAGATGCTACACTTTCACCTCCAGCCCATGATTGTAAAACTTCATCTACAGTTCTTTCAGAAGCTTCAGCTCTAGCTTCAGCAGATCGTTGCACCAACGACTCGGGTGCATTTAATAATTCAGCAACTTTACTTAAGAGTTCACTCATTTGTACTTCCTAAAGATAATAAATAAGTTATTAAATAATCTAAATCTTGATTACTCAGGAAATTTACTGATGGATGAGGTATATCTTCCTTTACAGAAGATGGATCAATTAAATATTCTTTTAGCCAATCTGCATCGTTTGTTGGTTCTCTTGTTCCAAGAGTTGATAAATCAGGAGCTAACCTCAAAAGGCCTGTATTTTGAATAAGGTTTTTATTAGCAAATCTATTTTTTAATATTTTTCCATTTTGTGAATCGGGTATGAGAATTCTTACATTCTGTGTATGACAGGACTGACAATTTAATTGGTTATAGACAATTGCTCCTTCTAATATTTCTTCACTTACCCGAACAGAATTGTTTAATGATTGTAAGACCACCTCTTCACTTTGTTGTTTTGGTATTGAGAAAGCAAATAGGTATGTAAATATAACTACTCCAATCACACCAGCAATAAAACCTAGAGAGCTTTCTTTCTTTATTTCAATGTTTTCTTCTTCAATTAAAACTTCTGTAGACATTTCAGAAATAGTTTCTTCAACTACAATTGATAAATCTTCTGTTGATTCCTCTTCTTCATCTTTTTCCTCATCCGATGTTGTTACAGGTTCGTCTGTAGGTGGCACTTGTTCTTCAGCGGGCGGTGCTTCTTCAGCAGGTTTTTCAACAGATGCTACACTTTCACCTCCAGCCCATGATTGTAAAACTTCATCTACAGTTCTTTCAGAAGCTTCAGCTCTAGCTTCAGCAGATCGTTGCACCAACGACTCGGGTGCATTTAATAATTCAGCAACTTTACTTAAGAGTTCACTCATACTGGAAGCTCCTCTTCAGTAAGTTCAATTGTTTCTGCTTCTGTAATTTCTCCATTTACTACAGCCTTGACGACTGAAATGAAAAACAACAGAAATGGCAGAAGTAATGTCAAAGATAAAAACATATTTAGCGTTAAAGGAGTACTGATTAGTGACCACAATAAACCGAACCCTTCACCATAGATTGTTGGGTTTCCTGCATTGGCACCAGCATTCCATGAGTAACCAGAAATAATTCCGATTAAAGCATTAGAAAATAAGGTTAAAGACACCACAAGTTTTAATAGAAAACTAGTTAAAGATTCAAGCCTTGAAAATTTGACTTCTCTTCCAAAGATTTTTGGAATCAGATAATAAACAAATGAGATGGTAATTAATATTGCACTGAAAACATAACCATATCTAATTGCTATCTCAAAATTTGTAAGACTCAATATCGGAATGATATTTGAGAGCGAGGAAACGATTTGAAAGATATTTGTTATTACAAATATTCCAAACGAGAAACTTATAAGACTATAAACTACTTTATTTTCGTCAATTCTCGTTGAAACCGTTCTGAAGAAATTTACAGCTATAGCAAGCAGTGGGAGAGACAAACTTATAGACAAGTAAAGAGATATATTTTCTATCCAATTTGGCAATACAGAACCAAAGTAGAATTTAAAATTTGACCAAGGAATAAGAAACAAGAATCCCCAAAATCCAATAGACCCCAATGTTTTACTGTACAACGTAGCATTTATACCTTTTGTAATCATGAAATGAAGTAATGATAGAAATACGAACGAATATCCGACATATATATGTGTTGAAACATACATTGAATTAATGAAAAAATTATCGCTAAATACGACAAAATCAGCTCTATAAATTAGAAGTGATATCAAATAAAAAATACTTGCACCAAAAAGATACTGACTACTAACAAACAGAGAAGCTTCTTTTTTGGCCAATATATTTAAAATAATGAGTCCAACAAAGGCGAAAAATATTAAGATTTTAAAAATTAATGTATAACTAGTATTCCCAAAGAACAAAAAACTATTAGGAAATAATACTCCTAATAATAGATCGAGTGACTCCAATCCAATAACTCCCAATGAAGTTAGAAAAAAAATTGGGAATATTATTAATTTTCTTCCAAGTGTTTTTGGTAATAAGTAAACAGTCAAAAACACAATTAAAAATGAAAGCATCAAATTGTAAGTTATATGGTTATTTAGTTTTTCTAAATATCCACTATTGAGAAAACTATTTTGAGGGAGTATGGCTGCAAAAATGAAATAAGCTTCTTTTGTCAATGCAATAGTTCCTAAAAGAAGCAAAAAAAGTGGAGTTAAAACAATAAAAAATTTTGAAAACGCTTGTTCATTTTTTGGAAAAATTTTTATTCTCATTAATTTAAAAAGTAAGTACTCAATTTGACTTTACTATTAAACCATAGAAATTACTCCAATAAAATTAGTAATTTTTTGAAAAAGTTGGGTTATAAAATTTATAATATCTAGGTAATCCTTGATAGAATAGATATTGAAGGTTTTGAGTAAATAACGTGTTGAGGGAAACTTGTTAAATTTTATATTTATTAACCGATACAAAATCGGAGTTGCTTTAATTTTTGCTGGAGTAGGTGGCATAACAATTGGAGTAATTATCGCACATTTCGCTGGATTTCCAGAAGGCGAAGTAATCGATTATTTTAATTGGATGCCTAGGGGATGGCTAATGCAAACCATCGGGCAACTCATTGCTTTTGGTGCAGGTCAATTTCTATTGATCGGAATGGCAATGCTTGCATGGCAAGATTCTGAATTAACTTGGGCTAGAGCAACATATCTTGCATTTCTCAGTTGGATACAATTTGCACTTATATTTGGTGTATTGCCTTCTGAGTGGTTAAACCTTTCTCAAGGACCTCTTGAATGGACAAATCAAAGAGAGTTTATTAACTTTCCTCCAATTTTATTTTTAGGTAACGAAATAGGAATGAGCCTCGGAGCTCTGAAAGACATTATTCAACTTGGTATATCAGGTGGAGCATTAGTGACAGCTTTTGTAGTAGGGTATCTAATTCAAGATATCAACGAAGCAAAAGAAAGAGGAAAAACTAGAGTTTCTGATTATGGAAAACAAGTCGTGAAGGTAGGTGCTGATGGCTAAATCAGAAGTACTTATTGAAATGCCTGAATTTGAAAAAAAATACAATTTAGCCATGGTAGACGCGGAAAAGGTTTCTTCAAGGGTAAGGCCAAAACAGTTTTTACATATTGATGAGGCAGAGTGCATTTTATGTGAAGGGTGTGTAGATATCTGTCCATGGAAGTGCATACATTACTTATCAACAGACGCTATAGAAGACTCTATAAATGTAGAAGCTCCTAACATGGAAGATAATGAAACGGGATTCTTTGTTGTAGATGAAGAAGCTTGTACAAGATGTGCATTATGTGTTGATAGGTGCCCAACAGGGGTTATATCGCTTGGTAAGTTTGCTGGATCTTTAGCAGATGCTGCAATAAAGAATGGTGTTTATGAATCTCCTTGGGATGAAGACTCTGGAGAGAGAAGTGACCGTCATGGCTATATATATGGAAGACTTTAATGAAAAACGAAAAAATTAGATTTAAAGATAGATTAAAAGACATAAGTTCTGGTCTTGGTGATTCGCTTAAAGAAAGCACGCTTTGGGGAAGTATTTTTAGACCTGGTTCTCCATTTAGGAAAGGCTATTCCGATAGCCCAAGAAACAGATCTTATGTTGTTATGAACAATGTTTTATATCACCTTCACCCAGTAAAAGTAAAAAGACATGGCGTGAGGTTATCATACACCCTTTGTCTTGGAGGATTAAGTTTCTTTACTTTTATTGTTTTGACCATAACTGGTATTTGGTTAATGTTTTACTTTAGGCCTACAGAAATGGCGTATGTTGATATCCAATCTTTGCAGACAAGTATTGCATTTGGATCACTTGTTAGAAATATGCACAGATGGGCGGCCCATATAATGGTGTTAGTAGTATTTCTTCACATGTCTCGAGTTTTTTATCATGGGGCGTACAAAGCACCTAGAGAGTTTAACTGGGTGATTGGAGTTATATTATTAATTCTTACACTCTTACTTTCATTCACTGGCTATTTACTTCCATGGGATCAGTTAGCAATCTGGGCTGTGACAGTTGGTGGAAATATGGCAGGATACACTCCTGTTTTTGGTGCTCAAGTAAAGTTTGCCTTATTTGCAGGACTAGAGGCTACTGAAGCAACACTTCTTAGATTTTATGTTTTACATGTTCTGTTTCTTCCTTTCATCATTGTAATTTTTATGGCAATTCATTTCTGGCGAGTAAGAAAGGATGGAGGGATCTCAGGTCCTCTATAGATATGTATGGTTGATATTCCAGAACATTTATTATTAAAAACTGCTGAAGCAAGAGCTAAGGCCTTAGGTATTTCAGTTGAACAAGCTCTGGCTGAAATGAGAGGTGAAGTAGAGCCTACCAAA
>CACMHQ010000004.1:0-149908 GCA_902613615.1 uncultured Candidatus Actinomarina sp.
TGTGAAAAAACATCCCTTCCAAGAGAATCTGTTCCAAGAATATGATCCCTTGAAGGTGGTGCTGGTTGAAGATTTAATTGTATTGTTTCACCTACTTCGCCATCTGCGTAAAAAAGTGTTTTTATATTAACCTCTTTTCTTCCTGGACAATCAGATCTTTTTTCATATTTTTCTGTTGGAAATTCTTTTGGACACTCAACAATAAGAAAATCTTGTGTTTGATCTACGTATCCAACAACTGGATGATATGTCCCTTGATCCCATATTCCAGTAATAAAAAGGATCGGTTGCAAAATAGTCAATAAAAAGAAAAAGGCAACAATATACAAACCAACCATGCCAAGTCTACTTTGTTTAAATAATTTCCAATTTTTTAATATTGCTGCTTTCCTAATAGACTTAGCAATTTCTTTTTCATTTTCTAAATTATTCATCTTAACCCTGAGATTGAATTCTTATTCTTGGATCCAGATAAGCATAGGAAATGTCTGCTATAAAATGTGCAATTAATGCAAACACTCCTATAAATGAAAAGGTTGCCATCGCAACAGGAATATCTTCATTCAATACACTATCAAGAATTAATTGTCCCATTCCGGGCCATGAGAAAATCGTTTCAGTAAGTACAGAGCCATCAATAATCGTAACTATTGTAAATATAAATGATGTCACAACTGGTAACAAGGCGTTTCTAGCTGCATGTCTATCTCTAATCCTTCTTTGTGAAAGTCCTTTTGCTCTCGCAGTGAGGATATAATCATCTTTTAAAACTTCCATCATAGTTGTCCTGGTTAATAACGCGGTACCAGCAAAAGCAACAACAGTAACAGTAAATACTGGAAGTATCATATGATAAGCAATATCCATTGCATATAATTTTTTTGTTAATGCATCCCCTGTATTCCAAAAAATGAAACTTCCAATTATGTTTAAAATTAATCCTATAAATCTTAGGTTACGTTTGGTATTCAAAGATTCAATATTTCTTGTAAACATATATATGAGAAATTGGATAACTGAAACAATAGCAACAAACTTTATCATCAGAACAAAAATAACATCACTATCAAATGGTGCGTCATACCATTTCTCTGGATAAAGGAACTTGCCAATTGGTAACCAGTCCATTTTGTAACCAAAAAACCACAACATCATTAACGCGAACCATGGATAAAAAACTGTATATGAAAATACAGATGTGATAGTAATCCAAGTTTCAGACTTTGAACCTCTTCTCCAAGCTAGAATTTTTCCAATTAAAAAACCTGTATAAAAAGACACAATATTAACCATTGCAAAAAGCATCAATGTACGTGGTAGTCTTTCAGCAATAAGCTCTATAGGGGTTTTAGGAAAATATTTATAGGAATAACCAAAATCTCCCTTGAAAAAATTAGTGATATATAACACCACTCTTTCTGATAAAGGTTTGTCAAGACCGTAGAGTGCTAACACTTGCTCATATGCTCCTGGAGGCAAGCCAGGATTTAACAACATATTTTGAAAAGCATTCCCTGGAATTGCATCAAATAGAAGATAAGATGTTACGAGAAACAGGAAAAATACAATGATTAATTGATAAACCCTTTTAAAAATATATTTATACATAAGTAATAATTATAAAATGGCGGACATCAATATGCCCGCCATTTTAAATATTGGTTGTTAACTTTGTTTCTTTACAGTGCTTGCACAACCAGTACATGCATCTGTAATTCCACCCAATACATCGGTAAATGGTAGTGATATGCTATCACTTCTATATACCTCTAAAACAGGTGGGTTGAATAATACTACGTATGGTAATTCATCATATAGTATTTTCTCCATTGCATTTGATGCAGCAACAGCCTCTGAAAGAGTTTTTGCAGCTTCAAATTGATTTGCGTATTCATCAAACTCAGCGTTGTTGAATCCTGGGGTGTTAAATCCACCATCGCAGGAGTCCTTATCTGATTTGAAAAATTCTACTGTATGGTCTGGGAAGATACCTGTTCCCCATCCAAGCATGTAGAAATGCCAATCTTTACATCCTTCGGCACTGAAAGCAATGTCAACAATAACACTGAATCCTGTTGGTCTTGCAGTTACGTCAAAACCTAATTGCCTAATGTAATCAGCTATGAACAGTGAGAATGTATTTCTCAATGGATCATAACCAGGACCTGGAGCATAAATCAACATATTTGACGGTGGAACTTCACCATTTGGACCTTTAATTCCAGTTGGTGGAATAGCTCTTGTTTCATTACCAGGGTGTTCTCCCCAGTCATCAGCTGTCCATCCAGCGTCTTGAAGAATTTGTACTGATTTTTCCCATCTACCTACTGAATCTAATTCCTTACATTCAGCCATTACACCTTCTGTTGGTGTTACCCAAGCAGTAAGTGCAGATGAAATCATACCATCCATACTTTCAACAGTTCCTTGAAGAACACTGTCAATAATAAATTCTTTGTCAATAATACAAGCTATTGCCTGTCTGAAAGCTTTGTCGCTTCCAGGGAAAATTCTTGTATTTGATGCAAAATATCTCATACCATTTGGATTGTTTACAAGTGTTTCAACCCCTGGTGTTGTAGCAAGCTGATTGAACGTATTTCTCTTGACACCTAATGGGTTAAGAACGAAATCAACTTCACCATCTTGGAATGCTAAATATGCAGCATCTTGATCACTATAAAGTGTGAACTCTACAGTACCAACAAAAGGACCTACAGAATATGAAAATGAATCTCCTGAAACATCACCAAATGTTGCATCAACAGCTGGGGCTTTACCATTATCCCATTTAATTCCAGTACCACCAGAATCATAAATGGTGTATTCGCCACCAGGAGCATACATTGAGTTAGTATCATAAGCCCAAGTATAAAAAGCACCTTGTTCAAGCTTGTCGTAAACAAATGCACTTGCGACAGGAGCACTTGAAGCATCAGCTGCAAGAAGTGTTTCTCTGTCAGTTGCAAAAGGTTCCCAGAAAGCTTTACTCAAAGCAGGTGCTTGTGCAGCACCATATTGCCATTTAGCAAGGCCTGGATCAAAGTTAAATGTAATTTTGACCGTATAATCATCAACAGCATCAACACTAGTAACACCTTGAGCTTCATCAGTTCCAAGTGTCCAAAGTGCAAGCCAGTTCCCAGCAAGTCCTAAATTTTTCACAGTATTAAATGTAAAAACCCAGTCATTAGCTGTGATTGGTGTACCATCACTCCATTCAAATCCTTCAGTTATAGGAACAGTGTATGAAAAAGTTCCATCACCATTATCAGTTGAAGTTTCAACAAGCTCTGTGGCCATTGATGCTACTAACTGATAGTTTGGTACTGATAATGTAAATAAAGAGACAGCTTGGCCAGACATTACATAGCTTGTCCAAACGTCATTTTCCGTATCGAGATAAGTCCAATAATTTTGTGTTTGTGGATCTGAAAAAATTCCCATCTTATAAACACCACCTGGAGCAGATGATGCCTCTTCTTCAGCAGCTGCCTCTGTTGTAGCAGGAGCTTCAGTTGTTTCGGTTTCTTCCTCAACAACTTCTTCTTCAGCAGCGTCACCGCCGCAAGCTACTACAACTAAAGCAAAAACTGAGAAAAGTAAAATAAGGCGCCAACTTTTGGATCCTCTAAAATTACTCAATTTTTCTCCTTTTTGTATACAAAAAATCCACTTAAAAAGTGGATATATATATAGTAGGTAGCTACAAAATGATATCAAGAAATAAATAAATATTATTTATACATTTAATTGATATTTAAGTATTAATTGTTTATGAAAATAGCGATTAAAACCTGATATATACGTATAACTAAGTAAAAACCAAAAAAGAAAACACCAATTTTAAAACCAAAATTTTCCATTTAAATTTTTACCTTAATTTTTAAAGCTACATTGTTAAAATTATGGTCACTTCTTAACTTATTTTCGATAAAAGAAATATAGTTTTTAGGAATTCTAGAACTTAAATTAAAAGAAAATGAAGGAGGTTGAGTATCGTATTGTGTTACATATTTTAGTTTTGCCCTTTTGCCTCTGAAGGGATGAGGAGGATTGGCAACCCATAATTCTCTAAAATATAGATTTAAATCAGAAGTATCTATTCTATTTTGTAATTGCGAGTTGATCTCATCTAATGTAGCTGAAAATTTGTTTAAGCCTTTTTTTGTTAATGCAGAAATTCTTATTATTTTTAACCAAGTAAATTTTTTAAGTTGAATTTTTATGTTTGAATTAATTCTATCCTTATCTTCTTCATTAAGAAGATCCCATTTATTAAGAATAAGAATAGGTGTACAATAATTTTCTACCGATTCATTTATTAACCGTAAATCTTCAAAATTTATACCTTCACTTGAGTCAATAACAATAAAAGAGACTAATGAACTATCCAATGTACTTAGTGATAATTTTGAAGCATAACGATCAATCTGATCTTTTTGTTTTTTTCTAGGGACACCAGCAGTATCAATAACATTAAATAATTTATCATCAAAAAGTACTTCTTCACTTACAGAATCTCTTGTCGTTCCTGCTATATTTGAAACAACTGATCTCTCTCTATCTAAAAAAGCATTAAATAGTGTTGATTTTCCTGAATTAGGTTTTCCTATTATTGAAATAGTATTCCTGTTTTTAAAAACACCATTTACTTCCTTCCCTGAAAATTTAATTAAGTTATCTAATAATTCATCAGTTCCAATTTTGTGATATCCAGAAATAAAAGTTTCTTTGCCATATATATATTTGAACATCCTTTTATCAAGGTCGTAATGATTAAAATTTTCACATTTATTAAAAACTGTTGTTGTTTTAGTTTCAACTTTAACAAGTTGTAATAGGTTGTTTATTTTATCAAGACCACTAAAGTTTTTGGAATTTATATCAATCACAAATAATATGCGATCTGCATCTTTCAAGAATTGTTGTAGTTTGTTTTGAAAAGCTTTATTAAAGTCATCAGGATTATCATCAAAACCTGGCAAATCTGACAATATTATTTGTTTATTATTCAGTTCTAAATAAGTACTTATTTTATCTCTAGTCGTATTTGGTTCAGAACCAACAATAGAACTTTTTGAGTTTGTAAGTGAATTTATGAGTGTAGATTTACCTGAATTAGGTAACCCAATTAATATCACTTCATTTTTTTTATTTTCGTTCATATTTTAAATATAGCTAATCTTATTTTATGGTAAATAATCTCTATGTAGTAACTCCAAGAGGATTTTGTGCAGGTGTTGAAATGGCAATAAAAGCCCTTACATGGATGCTAAAAATTTATGATGAACCTGTTTATTGTTATCACGAAATTGTACATAATGACTGGATTGTTCAAAGGTTCAAGGACAAAAATGTTATATTTATTGAAGATCCAAAAGATCTACCAAAAAATTCAATTGTGATGCTTTCAGCTCATGGAACTGCACCATTGGTTGAGATGGAATTCAAAAATATTTCAATGACAAGTGTCAATTCTGTATGTCCTCTTGTTACAAAAGTTCATCATGAAGCAAAGAGATTTAGTGAAGATGGAAAAAAAATAATCTATGTAGGTCATAAGAATCACGATGAGGCTATAGGAGCATTGGGTGTTGCACCAGATAATATGATTTTAGTAGAATCTGTCGAAGATATTGATCAAACTAACCTGCACAATGACAAGGTTGCATTGCTTGCCCAAACTACACTTGCTATGTCTGAATGGGAACCAATATTAAATAAAGCAAAAAGTGAGTACCAAAATATACAATTGCCAAGAAAAAGTGATTTATGTTACGCAACTACTAATAGACAAAAAGCACTAATAAATGTTTCAAACAAAGTTGATAAAGTATTGGTAGTGGGATCTAGTACGTCAAGTAATACGAATGCATTAGTAACTACTATTAATAATTTAGGAAAAGAAGCTCATAGAATTGAAACTCTAGAGGATCTAAATAATATAAATTTAAAAAATGTAGATGTCGCTATCACTGCAGGAGCATCTGCCCCAGATCATATTGTCAAAGAGATATCAGAATATTTAAATCCAAATAACTTAGAATTTTTCGTTGACACAACTGAGGAAGAGTATTTTCCACTTCCTAAAGAATTAAGAAGTAATATAACTTCACTTTCAAAACTTTTAAAAAATATGTTTCCAACAAATAATAAAGAAGCTGTAAATGGCGTATCCAAAGACAAAAGTTGGTCAGCTACTGAAGCTTTAAGTTCTTTATAATAAGCTCAATTGTTTCATCGATCGATAAGTTTGAATTATCAACAACTAGTGCACCTTCTGGAATAGTTAAAGGAGAAAATACTCTATTTTTATCTTCAAAATCTCTTTTTTTAACATCAGATATAGTTTCCTCCATATTTGATTGACCTTCTCTTCTTTTACCTCTGGTTTCTAAATCTGCATCTAAATATACTTTGTGCTCAGCATCTGGAAATACAACACTTCCCATGTCCCGACCTTCAATTACAAGTGGTTTGTCCAGATTTTTATAATAACTAATTAAACAATCTTTAACCAATACTCTTAACCCTACTTTTTTTGCAATTTCTGAACTCTTTACAGAAACTTCATTGTCGTATAAATCTTCTTCATCAAAAATTACACCATTTACATTGCACTGTTCAGAAACAATTACTATTTTTAAATCTTCAATTTGAGCGTTTTTGTTATTTAGTAAAAATTTTGCAACAGATCTATAAATAGATCCACTTGAGAAAAAACAAGAATTTAGTTTAGTTGCAATACTTTTGCCAACAGAAGTTTTTCCAACACCAGATGGGCCATCAATTGTTACAAGAAACTTTTCCATATATTGATTCTATATTTCTAGTTACTATTTATTTGTGATAATTGACCAATTTTCATATCATCTAACAAAAAATTACCAATAGAAATTCTCTTTAAATTTTTAATTTCAACTTTATTTTTTGTAAAAACTCTTCTAATTTCTCTATTTTTTCCAGTATTGAGAGTCACTTTATATTCAAATTTATTAACCTTACTTAATTTATTTATTACCAGTTTTTCGTTTTTATCAGTTACAACTTTTTTAAAAGAGTTAAAATCAATTGGTTGTGAAACGGTTACTATGTATTTTTTTTCATAGCCCTTTGAAGGATGATTAATATTGTTCAGCCAATCTCCATCGTTGCTTAAAAGCATCAAGCCTTCTGAATCTTTATCAAGTCTTCCACTATATTTAAGTGAATTATCATTTATGATGTCGTATATCGTCTTAGATTTTCCTTGAGCTTTTGAAGAACAGATATACCCTAATGGTTTATAAAATTTAAAATATTTATAAACAATTTTTGTAGACAAAATTTTGTTTTGATATGTAATTACATCTGTAGTCATAATATCTTGCCCTACGACTGCAAGTTTATTATTAACAGTTATTTTTTTTGCTTTAATTAATTCATCAGCGTTTCTTCTTGATGTATTCAGGTGAAGAGCTAAATATTTATTTATTCTCAATTATTCTTCTTCAGACGGCGATGAGAAATATTCACCGATAGTAGGTAAATCATTTAAACTTTCAAAGCCTGTTTTTTCTAAAAATTCATCTGTCGTTGAATATAAAATAGGACTACCAGGTACATCCAGCTCCCCTGACTTGTAGACAAGACCTCGCGACTCAAGAGTCTTTATAGAGGATTCAGATTCTACTCCCCTTATCTCAGAAACTTTTAACTTTGTAACTGGTTGTTCATATGCAATTATCGCAAGAGTTTCTAAAGCTGGGGTTGATAAGCCTTTTAAAACTGATGGAGGCTTTACTGAATCTAAATATTTAGGTATATCATTTACAGTCACTAAATCCGATTTCGTTGAATCAAATCGTAAATAAAATCCAAAACCAAGATTTGTTAAGTCGTTGTTAATTTCATCAAATAATTTAAATAATTTATTTCCATCTATCTCTAGAAGTTCTTCAAAATAGGAGTTTTGTACAGGTCCATCACTTACCAAAAGGGTCGCAGTAATGATTTTTTTATTCTTCATAATTTTTTTCAATCTTAATAAGCTCATTATTATTAACTTGTTCTGCTTTTACAAATCCCCAACGTATTGCTTCAAGTAAAGCTAAAAAAATTGCAACTGCTTGTTCAGAGGTCTCAACTTCAGAGGCAAGCTCTTCAAAAGAAGTATTTAGTCTTTTGTCTACACTAGACATTAAAGAATTGATCGCTTCATCTATATCAGGTAAATCATATTCGATATGATCAAAACCCTTAATTGATTTATATCTAATAAAAACTTCTTCAGCTGTTTCTTGAAATATTTTTTTATCAATAGTTATTTCAATATCAGGTTTACTAAATAGATTTAAAGTCTGATAATATTTAAAAGCACTTATAGACATTTCATTTTCTCGTATTCTTGAGGCAAGAGCAATTCCAACTTCTGAAAAAGCTTTGAACTGTAATAATCTTGCAAATGCCAAATCTTTGTCCTTAATCAATTGAATTTCGTCAATCCAATCAACATCTTCATTTTGGGGAAGTAAACTTTTAGCTTTCAATTCAAATAATGAAGCAATTAATAATACAATCTCTGAAAAACTATCAATATCTTTTCTAACATTTTCGACATTTAATGATGAGAACAAATTTGATAGATTAGTGTTTAAATCATTATTCTTATTATCAGAAAAATCGATAAGTAATGATTTAAGATTTGAAATTAAGTCATTTAAATCCATTAATAATCAGTTTTATCTAATATGAAGTGTTTATTCTGTAACAGTTCTTTTTTATAGTATTGAATAATGACATCATTAACCGAATATTTTTCTAACTCAGTTAAACCGTTTATTTCATGATCAAGATATAAGCGAGATTTTTCATTATTTACAATTTTCAGTTCAGAAAATATCCTAAATATCCATGAAAAATGTGATATTGATTTTCCAATATCATGAATAAGAGAAAGAGTAAATAAATTATTTAACGACTCCAATTCTTCAATTGAAGGTGATTCATTATCAAAAGTCATATTTATCGTACGCTCAAGAACTTCCACAGAATGATGCCTGTCTTGCATTGAGAGTTGCCAAAATAATCTTAAAAGATTGTCGTCATTAAGTTGTTGCATGACTTTAATCTGATCTTCAACTGGGAGATGTTTATAAAACAAAAACCTAATTGCTCTTTTGATTTTTAAATATAGTTTCATGCTCTCGGATGACTCTCCTTAAATATTTCTACCAAAAATTCTTTGGTTAATTTAGTATAAATCTTTGTTGTAGAAACTGATGTATGTCCTAATAATTCTTGTAACGTCCTCAGATCACATCCTGCTTCGAGCATATGTGTAGCTGCACTATGTCTCAATGTGTGTGGATGAACTGATAATGCATTATCCGAAAGTGTTGCTGACTTTTTAATAATTCTAAAAATTGCTGATCTATCGAGCTGATTCATGTTTTTTGATAAAAATAAGTATGGTTCTTGAGTGTTTAATTCATCACGAAATTTTAAGTACTTTGATAAATTAATTTTTAATTCAGAACCTATTGGAACAATTCTCTGTTTAGAACCTTTCCCAAATAGCTTTACAAAATCTTCTTCAAAATCTAAATCTGATACTCTTGCGTCACATAGTTCCGAAACTCTACAAGCAGTTGAGTACATAAAATCAATCAACGTTAAATTTCTAGAGTTCATATAGTTTGAATGATCATGGATGTTTATTAATCTATTAATGTCTGATACTGATATGGTTTCAGGTAGATAAGAGCCTTTTTTTAAAGTAACTTTCTCAATAACAATCTGATATTCCTTATAATCTAAATTAAACCAATCAATATATTGATTTATAGAAGAAATTTTTCTTATCTTCGAATTATCAGATTTGTCATTTAGTTCTGAAGTTATGAATAGCTCAATTAGATCATTATTTATTATATTTTCACCGGTAAATTCTAAAAATTGAGTTATATCTGATTCATATGCGCTTATAGTGTTTGCTGATAGCCCTTTTTTAAATTTTAAAAAATTTGTGAATTCTAGGACTAAATCTTTGTTACTTTTCTTTGACTGTTTCTGAGACAATGTTTTCTGATTTTATTGATATGTTTTTAATTGAAGCAAGTACAAATTCTTTGAATAATGGAGCTGGGTCCCATGGCCTTGATTTAAATTCAGGATGAAATTGCGAAGCTATAAAAAACGGGTGGTCTGGAATTTCTATCATTTCAACTAAATTATTGTCTGGGGAAACTCCCCCAATTTTTAGACCTTTTTCTACTAATATATCTCTATATTTATTATTCACCTCATATCTATGCCTATGTCTTTCATAAATTACTTCATCACTATAAATTTGTGCAGCTAATGAATCATCATTTAATTTACATGGGTATGTACCTAGTCTCATAGATGCACCGACATCATCTTTTTCTAAATCTTGATTTGGTAGTAAATCAATCACATAATTTTTTGTGTTTTTTGAAAATTCTGAAGAGTTTGCATCATCAATTCCACAAACATTTCTTGCAAATTCGATTACAGCACATTGTAATCCTAAACATATACCTAAAAATGGTATGTTATTTTTTCTAATGTACTCTATTGCTGAAATCTTTCCTTCTATCCCCCTGTATCCAAATCCTCCTGGGACAATAACCCCGTCCATATCTTGTAGATTTTCTATTTCAAAATTGTCTGCATCTATCCAGTGAAGATCGAGTTTTACTTTATTTTGAAGACACGCATGATTAAGTGACTCTACAACAGAGAGGTAGCTATCTGGTAATCCAAAATATTTTCCAAGGATTGCAATCTTAACTGTTTCATTTGCTTCAAGTTTAAGATTTACCATTGTTTTCCATTCCTCTAATGAAGGTTCATTAGTTTGTAGATTCAATCTCTCATCCACTGATTTATCAAGTCCTTCATCACGCATCCTTAAAGGAACGGCATAGATATCATCTAAATCAGGTGCATTAATTACATTATTTACTGCAACATCGCAAAATAATGAAACTTTGCTCTTTATCTCATCATTAAGTTCTCTGTCTGATCTCAAAACAATTAAATCAGGAGAGATACCTGCTGCTCTTAATAAAGATACGGAATGTTGAGTAGGTTTTGTTTTTAATTCGGTACTAGGACCGATAAAAGGTACCAATGTGACATGAATAAACATTACGTTTTCAGTTCCTAATTCTTTCCTTATTTGTCTTGCAGCTTCAAGAAATGGAAGAATTTCAATATCTCCAACGGTTCCCCCAATTTCTGTGATTTGAACATCTACATCATTTGAGATTCCCTTAATTCTTCTTTTTATTTCATCAGTAATATGGGGAATAACTTGAACAGTTGCACCTAAGTAATCTCCTTTTCTCTCACTTTCAATTACTTTTCTGTAAATACTTCCTGTAGTAACGTTGGAGTCTTTTCTTAAATTAACGCCTGTAAACCTTTCATAATGACCAAGATCTAAATCAGTTGTTGCTCCATCTTCAGTTACAAAAACTTCACCATGTTGAAAGGGATTCATTGTATCCGGATCAACATTAATATAAGGATCTAATTTTTGATTTATAACGCTTAATCCACGAGCTTTGAGAAGGTTTCCAAGAGATGCAGATGTAATCCCTTTACCAAGACCAGAGACAACACCACCGGTGACAAAAATGTATTTGGTCACATTGAAACTTTAGCATATAAAGAATTAAATAAAAGGACTATCTTAAAATTTGATTTAAAAATAAATCTAACTTTGGTTCATTATCTGTCCCAAGTATGTTTATAGATTTATCTGATAAGCCATAAACATACTTCAGATTCTGATCATTTTTTTCTTGAACTTCAACAACACCATCAAACTGAATGGCATAATTTTGATTCTTATTTATTGATACTTCAATCAAACTATTTTTATTTATGACTATAGATCTTGGAAACTTTGAAAATGGAGAGATTGGTGTGATAGATATAACATCTAGATTATTTTGAATAATTGGACCACCAGCAGAGTAATTGTATGCAGTAGAGCCAAGTGAAGTTGATAGAATAAGCCCGTCAGCACGTAATTTTACTTTTTGTTCATACATTGATAATTCCAGATCAAGAATCCTGGTTGGAGAATTTTTAATAATAACGACTTCATTGAAAGCAGGGAGGCTAAGGTCATTATTTTGAATTATTGCTTTTCTTTTAACAACATCGTAATCCTCATTTTTCCAAGACTTAAGAATATTTCCAAGATTTTCAGAAGATGAAACTAAATAACCTAATCTTCCAGGACCAATCGTGATTAAAGAAGTATTTTTTTCCCATGCAACACGCATTGCTTTTAGAGCTGTACCATCACCACCAATGCTTATAATTAAGTTGGGGTCAATCTTATTTAATTCTTTTGAATCTGATTCGACGTCAAATACATCGTATTTTAAATTATTTTTCTCTACAGTTTTAAAAATGTCATCAGATATTTTTTTTGATAGATACTTTTTAGATGAAATTATTAATAAATTCTTCACTAGGATATATTATACGTATCTTCTTAGGAGTACAAAGTGATACCAATTTCAGATATTAATCCAGCAAAAAGTAATCCAATTATTTCAAGAATTTTTATTATTGCATCAATAATTGTTTACGTACTTATCCAACCAAAAAATCCTAGTGAGCTTTTTAATTTTTTTTATGAATTTGCTGCGATACCCTGTGAGATATTTAACAATAAACCGTTGTCAATAGATCAGTACTATAACAATGATTGTTCTGCTTTAACTAGTAATATTGTTTTCGAAAATAAAAATATTTTTTTAAGCCTAATCCTCTCCAATATTTTCCATGCAAACTTTATACACATATTAGGAAACCTTTGGAGTTTTTGGATATTTGGAAACAACATAGAAGATGTTTTAGGAAGAGCTAGATTTATTATATTTCTTTTTATGACTGGATTGTTCAGTATGTTTGCTCACGTTATTTTAAATTTTAATGATATTAATCCAATTGTTGGAGCATCAGGTATAGTATCGGCATTAATGGGTGCTTATGTGTATTTATTTCCAAATGCTCAATTACTTGTTCTGGTTCCTTTTGGATTTTTATTTCCAACAACAATAAGAGCAAAATTCTTTATGATTTTTTGGTTTTTTTCTCAAATTTTTATAGCTTTGCAAAATAATAATATTTCATGGGAAGCTCATATTGGAGGATTTTTAATTGGATACTTAGTTCTTAGAATTTTTAATTATAGAAGATACACTCTGTGAAAAAGTATCGAACTTAAAATCTGCTATATCTTCATCCAAATAGTTTTTTATTGAAGAGTTAACAAGATAAGATTTAGCATCAATATCTTTTGCAAGTAATATATCTGTGTCAACTCTATCTCCAATAACAGCAAAAATCTGAGGGAATTGTTTCAACAAATACTCTGAATAAAATGAATCTGGCTTTCCAAAAGAGCTAATACTTGATCCAACTAAGTTTTCAATTTCCAGTACTATCGCACCATTGCCATCTTTAAATTCATGATCGTTAATTGGAAAAGTAAGATCTTTATTCATAGCAATAACATCAACACCTCTGTTAAAAGCATCCGCAATACTTTCGACATCATATCGTGAAAATGAATCTGTTCTTCCTATGAGGATAATTTCTGATTTATCAATTGGAAAAAGTTCAGTTGTTATCGTCTTTACATATTTTTGTAAATTATATGAACCATGCACATAAATTTTTTTATTTAAATTCTTTAGATGGTCTTTTAAAATTACTAATGGGCTAACAATATCATTAAAATTTATTTCATAAGCAAGCATATTTTCTAATTTACTTTTTATTTGGTAAGGAGTCTCTGAACTGTTGTTTGTTATGAAAATAAATGTAAAATTATTATTTTTGGCTTCGTGAATAGAATCTTTTACTCCTGGAATAATTTTTGATTGAAGATAAATAGTTCCATCAAGGTCTGTAGCGATTATGTTCACGTTTCTTTTCCATTATTAAAACTTTCGCTGTAATTGCGTTACTTTCATAAAAATTTTTTGCTTGTCTGTCACTTGGTAAAGCAAATGATCTAACTTCAAAATTTTTCATATTTGCATTATCGGCAATGTATTCAAAAAGTTTTGTACCTAAACCAAGTTCTCTAAAATTATTTTTAATAAACAATTCATATACATTCCAGTAGAAATCGTCCTCTAGAACTCTTGCATAGCCAATAATATCTGAATTACCATTTTGAGAAGTTTTTAAAACAAAATAGCACGAATCAAAGTTTTCTGATATTTCTTGATAATAATCAAATAAAACACTATCAATATTTTGAATTTCTTTGTTAAATAAATTTTGAAGTGGAACTGGTGATTTTTCTTGTTGCTGTATTTCAAAATCTATTCCAAAATCTTGAAATTTTTTTTCATGCACAGTCGTGACAAACCTTTGCCCGTGGTTTTGCTAACTGGGTATTTTTTAATACCAAGAAACAGATAGAGCATGTAAATTCATCTTCTTGAATGTCTTCTGCATTTTCGTCTAATTTAAGATCTGAGCTTTTTACATTCCTTTTTTCCGCGGCATCAACTGACATGAATGATCCTTCTGCTTCATCATTGTCATCAACACCCTTTTTTTTCTCTGTTTCTACCCTAGCTGCTAAGGATTCCGTTTCTACTTCTTCTTTCTCTTCTTCTTCTTGAGGAGCTTCAGATTCATCTAAATCTTCCTCAAGGTCATCCATAGTAGGTTCTTCTATCTCTTCGATTTCTTTATCTGCCATAATTGTCCTTAAATTTCTGTAAGAATAATACTAAATTTTGAGAAGTATAGCTTGTTTTTTAACAATAATCTCAGCAGGACCATGATCAAAATAATCACCATCAACTTCAATGGGACCTCTAGATTTTAGAGAAATCTTATTCATTCTTTTCAATATCACATCGGGATCTGTTAAGTGTAGGCCTTTCTTTGCTAAAAAAAATAATTTCATAGCTTTAGTCTTTGTAACTTTAAATATTTGAGTATTTAACAATCCATCTTGCAAGCTTGATTTAGGGGAAATGTTCCAACCACCACCAAAGTATTGTCCATTACAAATTGCGATATTAAAGGCGATATCTCTGAATTCATACGAATCATTGCTGATTTCAAATATGTCACTCTTTGCTGGAAGCAATTTAACCCAAAAACTAATTGGATATCTAAATCTTTTAAAAACTCTTGGGAGAGCCTCGCTAGTTTTAACTGTGTCCGCTAAAAAACCAAAATTCAATACATTTACAAAATGTCTGGATTTATTTTCTGATTTGATATAGGCAACATCTACTTTATAATCTTGGTTCGTTTTAAGTCTTTCTACGCCTTCATTGATGGTTTTTGGAAAAGCAAAAGTTCTCATAAAATCCGAACCACTACCCGAAGGAAGGCATGCAACTTCTGGATTAGCTATTTTGTTTTTTAAAAGTACATCGATCAAATTACTAAGCGTTCCATCACCTCCAACAGCACAAAAAATAACTTCATCGTCAATATATTTTTTAATAATTACTTCTACCTCTTTAGATTGCTTTGTTTGATAAATATCACAATTTAATTGATTTTTATCAAAAATCTTTTGCAAATCGAGACGCGTAAGTTTTTTACCTCTGGAATTTTGATTATGGATTACTACTATTTTTTTCACAACATCGATTTTTGAATAATATTATTTTTAAATTTATCTGAAATAATATCAAAATTTTCATTTCCATAAATTAATGAAACTTTCTGTGATATTTCTGATGCTTCTCTTGACGCCTTTATAAAATCTCCCAATGTAATATTAAATTTGCTAATTGTATATTCGATATTATCTGATTTTATGTATTCACTAAAAATACTGAACCATGAAACATCTAACTTAGTCTTATTTTTAACATTATGCTTACCCTCAAGTATGTTGACTGTTTCTTGGGAAATCAAAAATTTACTAAACAATTTACTTTGCTTTTCGTGAATTGGTATTTCATATTTTTGGTTTGAAATACCAGAAGATAAAAACATTAGACAAAATTCAATATCGTTTAGTTTATCCAACAGCTCTATTCCAATTAGAAAACTGTCACGATAAGTTTCAGTTAGGAGTTTATTTTTTTTTGATTCTTTAAAATAACCAAGATCACTCAAAACAGAAATTTTAGCTCTAAAATTTTTTTCTAATGATTGATCATTAACTTTATTTTGATAAGAATAAAAACTTTTTTTTATCATCTCTAATCCTTCATGTTCACCATATTTATTTTTAAGATTTAATACGGATCCATATGAATTTGAATATGAAGAAATCAATTTATTTGGCTTTAAATTAAATAAATCATTAAACCAACTATTTTCAATCCTCCTGTCATAGTTAATGTAAGCAAAGCCCTTATTGTCTATGCCTCTTCTTCCTGCTCGGCCAGTTAATTGTAAAAATTCTGACTTTGAAATCAATCTAGTTCTTAAACCGTCATATTTGAAAGATGAATCAATCATAATAGATTTAGCTGGCATATTTATTCCTAAAGAAAGAGTCTCAGTAGCAAATAAAATATCAATATATCTATTAATAAATAAATGTTCTACAAATTCTTTAACAATTGGTGCCAGCCCAGCATGGTGAAAACCAACTCTTCTTGACCACATCCACAAAAGTTCATCTAAATTTAAAAGCTGAAATTCTTCACTTGTTAGATCCCCAAACACAGAATCAAATAATACTTTCAAGTCATTATTGTCAGTTTTTTTTCCAATTAAGTTTGATGCATGTCTAGCTTTGTTTTCAACCTTATCTCTTGAAAAAAAGAAAAATATCGAGGGTGTTGCATTTTTTGAAGATATGAATTCTAATTGATCTGAAAGTGTTGGTTTTTTAAATCTTCTATATTTTTTATCAAATTGAAAAATTCTTTTATTTTTTTTATCTTTTGTTGACTTGATTGTTGTTATTTGATCATCATTCTGTGTTGCAGTAACTAATGAAATTTCTAAAGGAACAGGTCTTATGTTAGATTTTATCAAATCAGTTGGCCCTCTTTGTGACACTATCCAACTTAAAAACTCATTCTCATTACCTATTGTCGCCGATAAACCAAGAATTTTTATTTTTTTTGGTAAATGAATAATAATCTCTTCCCAAGTCGCACCCCTTTCTTTGTCTGCTAGATAATGAACTTCATCTAAAATTACTAAACCAATTTCATTTATGCGTTCGTCCTCAGAAAATATCATATTTCTTAAAATTTCAGTAGTTGCAATTATTAAATTAGCATTAGGGTTTTCATTTCTATCTCCAGTTAATAAACCTGTATCAATTCCTTCATTTTGAAAATCATTAAACTTTTGATTTGATAATGCTTTGATTGGAGTCGTATAAATGACTTTTTTTCCCTCTTCAATATATTTTTCGATGCCTTTTTCTGCAATTAATGTTTTACCAGAACCTGTTGGAGCTGTAACTAAAACATTTAGGCCATCTAATAATGATTTGATTGCTTGTTTTTGAAATTTATCAAGTTCAAATTTCACTTTGAACTTTTTTTATGTATAAAAATAGTAATTTCCATGAGTACATATAAAGGTATCGTGAAAACAAACAAACTAACGGGATCACCTGTGGGCGTAACAATTGCAGAAATTATTAATATGAATATAAATAATTCAGCTCTATTTTCTGTAAGTAATTGAATATTTAATAATCTTTTGTTTAAAAGAAATAATGTAATAAGAGGAAGTTGAAAAGTAATTGCAAATAAAAGAGCAACCCTTGTAATGAATTGATAATAATTTTGCGATCTCAGAATGACTTCATTTTCATTAAATGAAAGTAAAAATTCAATTCCATATGAACCAAGATTCAATGCTGTATAAATTCCTAAATAGTAAAAAATAGTAAAAAATATATTGTAAAAAATAAATGATAACCATGATAAATCAACTAATGCGGGTTTTAGAAAAACACCAAGATTTAACAAGGTAAGTGGAAGTAATAAAATTAGTGAAATGAAAAAGACATTTGAAATTTTTACTTGAAAACCTTCATAAATTGTTAGTGCAAAAATATTTGACTGATCATATCCAGCATCAATTAATGGTTTATTGAGAATTTCAACAAAGAATTCATACTCAAGATATACATAAATTCCAAATATAAGAATTAATAACAGAGAAAATAAAATTCTAGAATTTAGCTCTTTAAGATGATCAAAAAAAGGTTTCTTCATTCTTCTTCGTTCTCTATCCATTCCCATTTTTGATTTAAGCTAGAATCACCAATTACTTTTCGAGTTGGACCTTCGTTGAAATTCTGAAATGTGTCCATAAGTTTTTTTATACGTTTTTTATCAACTATCCCCAAGGAGATAAATAATATAATCAAAAGTTCAGTAAGACTCATAAATTTATCATATCTACTAAATTATTAATTCTTTTGTTGAATTCAATTTTTAATTTATTTGGTGAAACAATTTGTAGTTCTTTAAAATGCTCAAAGAAAAACTCTAATGCTACATTAAAGTCTCTAAATGTGTAAATACACAATCCATCTTTAAAAAAGGTATTATCTTTATCTAACTTATTTGAAAAATTTTCGTTTTTGTATTTGAATTTTACTTCTATCGAATTGATTTTTTCTTTATTACTTGAACTTATGAGATTTAATTCATTAACTTCAATTATTCTATTTATTAAAAAAGTTTTAACTTTGTTATCAATTAAATCTATTGCTTCTAAAACATTTCCATCTTGATTGTTTGAAATGGAAATAGGTTTAATAGAGTATGTTTTAGGATCATCATATCCGATTTTTAGATATTCTATATTTATATCTGTTAGTAAATGTATTGAAAGGTTATCTTCAAATTCTATATTTGACTTTTCATCAAAATACATATCAAGGATTTTTGAAAAATTTTTGTAATCTTTTTTATTTATGTTTTGAATATTAAGATTTTGGTTACTTTTCAGTAAATTATAGATTTTAAACAATTCAAAATCGGTTATTGTATTCAATTCTTTAAATGTAGATGAATATTCAAAAAAAATTAAATTTTCAGACGAATCAATCTCAAAATCAATAAAATTTTCACCATTAACTGAATAAACCTCGGACATAATATTAAGCATATAAACAATTGTTTCAATATCTTTGCCAAGCTTTTTAGTTAAATCATCAATTTTCCATTTGTTACTATCTTTTAAAATATTGATGAAAAATGTGAAATCTTGTAGTTGTAATTTATTTTTCATCTAAATACTCCAAAAACCTTTTTTTGTCGTTACTAGTCATTTGTATTATTTTTGCATCTGTGATCAAAATAAAAACGATTAATTTTTGAATATCATATGTTGAAATTTCAATATTTATTTTATTTCCATCGTCATTACTTTTAATTAACGAATGTTTAAAACTATTTTTTTGAACAATATAATGATCTTTTAATATTGATAAAGTAATGAAAATTGGTTGAATCCTTTCTTCCCATGAAAAATTAATTGTTTTTAACTCGATATCATGTAAGTCAGGTTTAGTTCCAAGTTTAAGATCATCTATATTGTCAATTTTAAATGTCTTAAACTTCGACTGTTCATTTGCGCCTACATACCATTGGTTGTCATATTGTTTTAAACCAAGAGGGTATACTTTTCTTAAAGAATTTTTATATTTGAACGAGACTCTTCTTTTTTCATTTATAGCTTGAGTTATTTTTGATATATTTATATTTCTACTGTTAAATTGATAATCTGATTTAAAAAACTGTTTTATCAAGCGATAAGTATTTATAAAATCATCAATATTGATAGCTTCGTTATTTTTTATATCATCAAATATCTGAGTGCCTGATAATTTATATCCATCATTAATTTTCCATTTATCATTTTCAAAATCCAATAAAAAACCCATGTCCTTTAATAAAGATTTATCTCTTTCAAATGATCTTTTAAAAGCAGATTCACTTAATTCTCTGTATTCAATTACATTGTCTTTAATAAAATTTGTTGTTAAATTTTCATTATTTAAAGAGAATAAAGTTAATAATTTAAGACATCTTTTGAACACATTCTTCATAGGTTTTCCTACTCTTATTTTATTTAATTCTGTATATTATTTTTTTACTCTTGTATTTGTATATAGCAAAATTAATGTATCATTGAATATATGAAAGTATGGATTGATCAAGACCTATGCACTGGTGATGGCCTTTGTGAAGAGATATGTCCTGACGTTTTTGTTGGTAAAGATGATGGACTATTTTATGTTAAAGAAGGTGACAAAATTTTCTCAGAGGAAGATGGGAATGTTGGTGGTGCTGAAGGCTTAGCTGTTGTACCAAAAGGACAAGAGGAAGCTGTTATAGAGTCGGCAGAAGAGTGCCCTGGTGAATGCATAATGATCGAGCCTAGTTAGACAAAAACCTAGCACTTACCACAAATCCTGTATGACCTACCATTTCATTTTTTGGTCTTACAATTTTTTTATCAACGATCCATTCACGATTTAGAGTTTCCATTATATTGATATTTATAAAATTATGTTCATTGAGTTTGATGACAATTTTCTCTACTTGTGTAATTGATGGCAAATAAGATACCCAATTTAAATTTTTTTCGATTTTATTTTTCATAAAAAACTCCCAAGGTTCAGGAATATCAGTGATTATAGTGTCTACTTCATCTGCAATATCTTTAAAAGAAAAATTTGATAAATTAGTATTTATATAATTTACATTTAAGAAATTATTATTGATTTTTGATGAAGTTAAGAATCGTTCAATTGTTTTTTGTGCTCTCCTTTGATTCCTTTTACTTTCATCTAAGGTAAACAGTTGGCTTTCTTTATCTAGAATTAAATTTAAATAAAGTGTTAAAGCTCCGGAACCAGTACCAATTTCTAATATATTAGAATTCTTATTTATGTTTCCAGCGATCAATATTGATCCAATATCTTTTGGATATATAATCTGTGGTCCACGTTTCATAAGTAAAATAAACTCTTCGAATGATGGAATATACACATGATATTCATGGTTATTAGAAGAATTTATAACGGATGGTAATTCTTTTATATCATTAAATTTTATTACACCGTTTTGTGTTACAAACTCTTGATCATCTTTTAAAACAGCTAAATGTTTATTTTTATTATTTTTAAGAACTACAACAGTGTTATCAAGACTCACTTAGTATCAAAGTAAGAGTAAAAAATAAGCAATTGTTGAGAGTACAACTCCAGCAGATATTGCAACAGCAACAAATTTCTGTAATGACTTATTCATTTTCTAAATTTCATTTTTTTTCTAAATTTTTTATATTTTTCTAAAAGTCTTCCAAGAATTATACCGTAAATTAGAAAACTGATAAGTTTAGAGTTTTCAGTGTTGATATTGTTTTTTAAATCATTGTAATTATCTTTAAACTCGTTCATTTTAAGAGTCTCCAAATTATGAAACTAAATGCCAATATGCATAGAAAAGACATTGAGAAATATACCATAGCTTGAATAAAGTAATTTCCATTGAAAACCTGTGTAAGAACGCTTGAAATACCAAAAATAATAAAAAAAGTAGCAATAGCAAAATAATTACCAGCTTTAAAATTTTTTCTTAAAGACTTAATTGAGTCTTCAACTTCATCATATGTTTCTTCTTTAGCATGTCTAATTAATGAATCAGCTGTTTTGATTGCGTTTGTTGATAAATTTAAAAAACTATTCACTATTATCTCTATTTAACAAAATTATTTCTATTATTCCTTGAATTGTGGCTGCTATGGGTAAAGCTAATACAGCACCAATTACTCCTGCAGTATAAGCTCCAAATATAGTAGCAAATACTGCTACTGCTGGATGGATATCCATTGTGACTTTTGTAACTCTTGGACTAATGAAATAATTTTCAATAAATTGATATGCAACTAATACTACCAATGTATAAAGTATATAAGTTGGTCCTAATGATATAGATGCTAGCACAGGAACAATACCTCCTAAAAATGTGCCAACGGCAGGAACAAGTTGTGATAATAATCCTGCAGAAATTCCCAAGGCAAATGGTGAGGGTAATCCAATAATTAAAAAAGATATTGTGAAGGCAATGCTTGCAAGTATTCCAAGAATTACTCTAGCCGCTATCCATGCTCCAGCTTTTGATACTCCAATTGTCCAGACTTGATCAATAGTTTTAGATATATTTCCTGGAAGAGCATCTTTAAGGCGAATTCTCCACCCATCCCCTTCTGCAATTAGATAAAATGAAAAAAAGAATATAACAAAAAAATGAAACATTGCATTTAATATTCCTCTACCAGCAAAAACAACCGTGTTTCCCACAGCACTACCATATTCTCTGAATAAATTATTAAATTCTTCCTCGAGATTTAATGACTGATTGGATATTGAAAATCCCTCACTGTTAAAATATTTCACGATATTGTCAAAATATTCAGGCATGTTTGAGGACAAAAGATATAATTCTTGAACCATTATTGGAATAATTGAAAATATTATTCCTCCGATTACCAAAATAATTGTTCCAACAGTAATAATCGTTGAGAGTCTTCTATTAAACCTTTTTGATAGTCTATAAACTATTGGTTCAGCAAGCACCGACAAAACTACTGCTACAAACAAATCGAAAAGTAACGCTCTTACTCTAAGAAATATAAAAAATGAAAACCCTATCAAAACTATATACAAGAAAGCCCTATTTAAAAGCGCCTGTCGTGTTTCACCTTTAAAATTATCCACGATATTTAGACCGAATTAACCGTTTTATAGTTACGATTTATAAACGCAATATACATAAAGAATATTATTAGTCCACTAGAAAAATACAGATCAAACTCTGAAATCTCATCAAACATTAGGTTTCTTGTAATGAGAATAAGAGCTTGAAGTGCAGCTGAAATAAGTAATATTCTAAACTTTAAATCAACTCTTCGTATTGTAAGGTTTAATAGCAACAATCCTGTTCCTAATTTAATTAAAGCCTCAAATGTATTACTCGAAATAAAATATAGCTCTCTTAATGTGAAGAAACCAGACAACCCAATACCACCAAGAGTTATTTGAAATATTCCAATTAAAACCAATAGTGATGATATCCATGCCAAAGAAAAATTACTGAACGACAACTTAGCTTTGATTGGTGTTGGCCATGGTTGCAGCGGGTTTACTCTACTAATGATATTTGATGATAGTTTAAAGACTGAACGTTCGTAGTCTCCAAACAAAATTGCAAATAATAAAAGTACAAATACGTACAAAAATGTTTCAATGTTGAATATATACATAAAGAATAAAATAAAAATATGCCAAAGAAATAAAGTAAAAATATTTGCATGAATATATGAAAATATATTCCATATAACTTTGTTCTTTAATGCTTCCTCAATTGGTTTTCTTAAAGTTAAAAAAACAGAAGATAAACCCAATGAGGCTATTAAGTAATAAAGTGTTGGGGGATCTTCATTAGAAGTAAGGATTAATCTATAACTTGATAACGACAGAAATTCATCAGAAGAGTTACTTTTATAAAACAAATATCCAAAACTTAACAAAGATAATGAAATAAAAAATGAAATTTTAAATGAGAATATTTTTCCATCTGCGAAAAAGTATCCTAGTTGATGGATTGCCAACCAAAACAAAAGGTAATTTATTAGTCTAAGGTAACTAAAAGCAAGTGGAAACTCAAAAGTATCAATGGCTACTGTTGAGAGGACAAAAGCAGCTAATGTAAAATACGGATTTGTTTTATGAAGAAATAATGTAAAGGGGCTAAAAATTACGACTACTAGATATATAGACACTAACCATAATGGCCACATTATAAACTCAGTCAATGGAACAACACCATCATCTTGGCTTGTAAAATACAGGGGTACATTTGTTGTTCTTGTATATATATTGAGCGATATGGTTATAACAAAAATCCATACTATTACAGGTCCTAAAAGCGCGTTTACTCTGTCAGTTAAAAATTTCCATTGACTACCATCACGTCCAACATTCGAATACCATGCAATTTTATTTGTAAAACCTACAGAAAAGAAAAACAATGCCATTCCAACTGTGAACCATGTATATGAGGTCTTTAATGAATCATCAAATGAAAGATTATATATTTGGTATTCTCCAAAGGAATCATTAAACCTTATAAGATAAGTTGTATTAAAAATAACCATCAAAAGACCTACAACTTTTAGAAAATCTATGAATCGCTCTCTAGACATAGAAGTATTTTCTATTTCTTTTTTGATAGTTTTAAAACTCTTAAAACCTGGCAAAAATAATTTAATTATTTTGATCACATTAAATATTTTAACGTTCTTATGAACGTTGAATAGGAATATAATATTTATGTGGAAATTGTTTTATATAAACCCGAAATTGCTGGAAATGTAGGTGCATGTATAAGACTTTCAGCAAATACTGGTTTAGCCTTGAATCTCATAAAGCCATTTGGTTTTAGTTTTCAAGAAAACAAAATCAGACGAGCTGGATTGGATTATCACGATCTAGCCTCGGTCAGTGTTTTTGAGAATTGGAATAATTTTTATAGCGAAAATAAAGATAAAAAAATATGTTTTTTATCAGTAAAGGGTAGTCAAAACATTTGGGATGCTAATTTAAATGAATACGATTATATGATTTTTGGACCAGAGTCAGTTGGTCTGCCTGATGATATTCTTGAATTACAATATGAGACACTATCAATTCCAATGAATGAAAACTCTAGAAGTATTAATCTCGCAAATGCTGTTTCAATAGTAAGCTATGAGTTTCTCAGACAAAATTATAAAAATTAACGTAAAATTACCTTATGCCAACATTTGATATAACCTCAACATTTGATAAACAAGAAGTAACAAACGCAGTTGATCAAATGAATAGAGAATTAGTAAACAGATATGATTTTAGAGATACGAATACTTCTGCCTTGTTATCTGAAAATATCATAACAATAAAAAGCAGTACAGATGAAAGATTAAATGCAGCAGATCAAGTTCTGAAAGAAAAATTTGCTAAAAGGAATATTTCAATTAAATTTTTATCTGACTTTCAAGATGAAAAAACACCATCTGAATCAAAAAGAATTTATACTTTAAAATCTGGTATTAACAAAGATATAGCAAAAGAAATAGTTAAAGATTTAAAAGGCAACTTTAAAAAAATTCAAACTAGCATTCAAGATGGGTCAATTAGAGTTTCTGGGAAAAAAAGGGACGAATTGCAAGAAGTTATTTCATTCATAAAATCAAATGATTACAACATATACTTAAATTATGGAAATTTTAGAGATTAAGTTTATTCTTAAACGCCTTATATCCTATTCGTGATAAAAATATTGAGAATATAAAGATCATACCTGTTTCATATGCATTTAAAGATAGCTCTCTTGAAAAATAGTATGCAAATATGACAATAAATAAACCATAGATTGCTCTAAAAATTGAAAATATAAAAAATGATTTAAATATAGGATTCTTTAAAAATTTTTGGAATATCAATTTGATTTAAATATTCTGTGTCGATTTTTAGATATAAATTTATAAATGATATCTCTAAAAATTTTTGGGAATATCTTTAAAGCAATAATTACTTTGTAAAAGCCACCTAGATCATATGTAGATTGTATGAAAGCATCTGCACCATAATATCTAAGATTATCTCTCTCATAAACTATTTCGTCTCTTTCAATATCTTCTTTGGAAAGTTCTAATTGATTTTTTATAGATATTTGTGAGGATCTTTTTTGAAGAAAATTTCCATAAGTTTGACACATTACACATTCTTGATCTATATAAGCTTTATTCATTTTCATTAAAGCTTAAGCTTAAGGAGTTTACACAATATCTGAGTCCGGTAGGACGGGGTCCATCTGGAAAAACATGACCAAGGTGAGCATTACAATTACGACAACTTATTTCAACTCTTTTCATACCATAAGAAAGATCTTCTTTAGTTGTAATCGTATCATCAAGTGCGTCATAAAAACTAGGCCACCCGGTTCCAGATTCAAATTTTGTATCTGATTCAAAAAGTGAAAAGTCACAAACTACACAACTATAAATACCTTCTCTCTTTTCATAAAGAAGTTCGCCCGAGAAAGGTGGCTCTGTACCGCAGTTTTGGGTAACTTCAAATTGTTCCTGGCTTAAATGATTTTTATTTAATTCCATATGGTAATTTTAAATCAAGCAGGATTAAAGTAAATTTCTGTAATTTCTTCAAAATCTTCAAAAATTTTATTTTTGAGTTCTGAATTCACATTTACAACATCGCTATCTTGTGCTGTATCTAAATAATCTAAAGTACAAAGTATCAAATATTTATTTGCGCCTATAGAAATAATTTTTAATGACTCTATATTCTTTATCATGTCATTTTGTTCGATAGTATTGTAAATCTTATCTTTAGTTTTAGTATTAACTGTTTCTCCAGTAATTAAATGCTTCATTTCATATCCTAGAAACAATCCAGAAACCATTAAAAGTATTCCTATTAAGATAGAGCTTGCAGCATCATATACAGGGTTAGATGTTACATTTGCAAGAATCGAGCCAATTAATGCTATTCCCAATCCAAGCGTAGCTGCAAAGTCTTCAACAACGATTGCTATCAAAGGTCCATCTGTTGATTCTTTAAGTAATTTAAAGACTGAAGTTGTATCTGTTTTAGATTTGCTCCTAAGTTCTCTTACTGCTTTATAAAGAACATAGAGCTCTAAAACTATTGACATTGACAATACAACAATGGATATAAATAAGTTCTTTAATTCTTTTGGATGAGATAAAGCTTCAATACCATGCTCTAAAGAAACTAGTCCACCGATAGTAAAAATTAAGACTGCGACTACTAATGTCCAAAAATATTCTTCTTTCCCTCTTCCAAGAGGATAAATTAATTTGTTTGGCTTTTTAGACTGTTTTATCCCAAACCATAATATGAATTGATTGCCTGAATCAACATATGAGTGTACAGCTTCAGAAAACATTGCAGATGATGACGTTATAACAGCAATTACAGTCTTTACACCAGCTATGAAAAAATTAACTGAAAATGCTAAAAAAACAGTCTTCGAAGATCCGTTAGAAGCCATTATCCTCAAACCATGTTACAAGTTGTGGAAAACCACCAATCCTTTGATCATTAATATATATTTGAGGGACTGTACTTATACCTTCCCCTACTTTTTTATAAAATGCTTGTCTTTCATTATCATCAGATAAATCAATTTCCTCATAGGATAAATCAACAGAAGCGAGAAGATTTTTTGCTCTATCGCACCATACACAATTATCTTTTGAAAAAACTCTTATATTCAATTGTTTTCGCTTCCTGTGTAAATTTCATTCGTAGTTTGTGTAACCCTTATAAATGTAGTGCTTTTTGGTAGGTCTTTGAGTTTTTTCGCACCAACGTAAGAACAGGCTGAACGCATTCCACCTAATATTTTTTGAACAGTGTTATCTAAGTCTCCTTTATATTTAAGCCTTACCTTCTTACCCTCAGCAGCTCTGTGTTCAGCTAGATCACCATAATAAGTTTGTTGAGCTTTTGTCGAGGACATTCCGTAAAAATCTTTATATTGAATCCCATCATCATCTGTGACCAGCTCTCCCCCGGATTCTTTATGTCCGGCAAACATACCGCCTAACATTACATAGTCAGCTCCTGCACCAAAAGCTTTTGAAATATCCCCTGGATATTTACAACCTCCATCAGCCATTACATGACCTCCTAAACCATGAGCAGCATCAGAACATTCTGAAATTGAAGATAGTTGAGGGTAACCTACACCGGCAACACTTCTAGTGGTACATACAGAACCTGGACCTATTCCAATTTTTACAATATCTGCACCAGCAAGAATTAAAGCCTCTGTCATCTCTCGAGTTGCTACATTACCTGCAATTATAATTTTGTTAGGAAATGTTTCTCTATAATTTTTTACTGAATCAATAAAATCTTCTCTATATCCATTTGCAACATCAATACATAAATATTTTATGTCATTGTTTAACTCAAATATTTTTTTTCCTAGATTTAAATCATCATCTGATTGACCGACTGTTACAGAAATAAATTCTGGGTCTAATTTTTCGATATTATTTTCCCACTCTTCCAAAGAATAGAATTTGTGGATAGCTGTTAACATTTTATGTTTCTGTAAAGTTACTGCTGTTTCGAATGTACCTGTTGTATCCATATTTGCAGAAAAAATTGGTACACCAGTCCAAGTCTCATCAGTATGTTTAAATTTAAAATCTCTCTCTAAAATAACTTCTGATCTTGAAACTAATGTACTTCTTTTTGGCCTAATCAGTACATCATCAAAAGTTAATTTAATCTCATCTTCAATTCTCATTATTTTTAAATATCCCTTATCCTAAATACCAGAAATTATGATAGTTGAATTCCCATTTTTTGGAGCTGGTATTAATTATTTTCCTACCGAAATATCAGCATTAAGAGTTTTTGAACCTAGATATTTGCTATTGATAGCTGATTCAATAAAAAATCAAACAACTTTTTGTGTTGGTGGTAATTTAGAATCCATCGGACAGATAGTGTCTGAAGTTGAAATTGTTGAACATCAAGACATTTCAAATGCTGAACAGCTTGTAGTAGTTCAATGTATAAATATTTATAAAGTATCTGATATAGACCTTCAAAAAGAATATCCAACTTGTTTTGTTGATGAAATCATAGATGTTGGTCTACCCCCATCTGAAGAAGAATTATTACAACTACAATCAGACATAAAAAAAGTAATAAGTATGTTGATTGAACAAGGTTTAGATATGCAATTACCTGATTTTGAAATAGACACTGAGAGTAGAATTATTAGTCTTTGGAATTTATGTACAAAAGTACCAATGTCAATAGAGATGAGAAATAAACTTCTTTCACATAATTCAATAGACGATCGATTTGAAGAATTAAATAACTATGTACAACTTATATTAAAAAAGTCATTTAACTAGCTATCCATTTATCAAACAAAGAATTCACAGAAATTGAAATTTCGGACTCGTTTGTTTTGATTCTCTTTAATTCCTTATCAATATCAAAATTTTCAAGTTCTTTTTTAGTTTTTTCACCTACGTACCATTTTTCAAATAAATTTTCGTTTATCTCAGGATGAAATTGAATTCCGAAAGTTTTCTTTATTGAATATATTTGAGGGAATGATGTTTTAGCAATTAATTTTGCATTTGAAGGTAGTTTGAATGTATCTCTATGCCATGTAAAGACTTCAATATTTTTGTAATCTTCAAAAATAAAGTTTGTATCCAAGAACTCTAATTTTTTAAATCCAAATTCAATATTGTCTGAAAGATATGCTTTTCCATCAAGTGCGTCTGCAATTAGTTGAGCTCCCAAACAAATACCTAAAACTTTATAGTTATCATTTACAGCTTTTGAAATCCACTTCTTTTCTTCTTCCAAATATGGATAATCAGAAGTATCGTAAGCTCCCATATGACCACCTAAGAGGATATAACTATACTCTGGTGTGAGATCGCTCCAATTAACCTCCCAAGCATTTAATAAAATTATGTTTCTTTTTTCAAGATGTCCTAAAGTAACTTCAGGGTCGTTTATTATTCCAATAACTTGAGACTTATTCATAAATATGTGCGCGGAAGAGGACTCGAACCTCCACGGGTTTTACCCCACAGGATCCTTAATCCTGCGCGTCTACCAGTTCCGCCACCCGCGCTTGTGTCAATCTAAAAACCAAAATAAAGATAACGTTGTAACAGCAAACAAGAATGCAACAAATGCTGTTATTCTGCTTAAATTTCGCTCTGCAAGAGTTTGCCCAATATTTCCAGACGCACCAGGTCCACCAAGCATATCAGATAACCCACCGCCTTTTCCACTATTTAATAAGACCAAAGCAATGAGTGCTATCGATACGACAATATGAACTGCTATTAGTACTGCTGTTACTGTATCCATAAATTAACCCTTTGTTATTCTAGATTGTTGTTCAACTTCTTTTTGTAATTTTTTAATTTGTTCTTGTTCACCAAGATAACCAATTTTAGATACTTTATCATCTTGAACATTAAATGCCAATGGTATTCCAGTTGGAATATTTACATTAACAATATCTTTATCTGAAATATCTTCAACTATCTTCAAAATAGCTCTAATACTATTACCGTGTGCAACGACTAAAACATTGTTATTTTTTGCTTTGTCAATGATTGTTTCCAATATCTTTTCAACTCTTGATACAACATCCTCTAATGATTCTCCTAGTGGTAATTGAATATCAATACCCTTATATAAATCGTCATTATTTGGATCAAATTCTGAATTCTCACTTGCTAGTGGTGGCTGTATATTAAAACTTCTTCTCCATTGAAGGACCTTATCTTCTCCAAATTTCTTTGCAGTTTCTGATTTATCTAAGCCTTGTAAAGATCCATAATGACGCTCATTTAGCCTCCAATCTCTAATCAATTGAAAATTGTTATTTAATTTATTTTCATATTTATTTAACAAAATATCAGCAGTATCTATAGATCTTTTGAGAAACGACGTAAAGCAAATATCTGGGATAAATTTTTCATTAATTAATAAATCACCAGCATTTGAGGCTTCTTTTACCCCATTTTCTGATAATCCTACATCAACCCATCCAGTAAATTTGTTCTCAAAATTCCAAACACTTTGCCCATGTCTAACAAAAATTAAATTCATAATTCAATTGATTCAATTATTTTTACAAATTGTTCAACATCAAGTGATGCTCCACCTACCAAGGCACCATTAATAATATTAGAGTTTAAAATTTCCTCTGAATTATTTGGTGAGACACTACCTCCGTATACGAATTTTATTTTTTCTTCATTATAAAAAGGCTTGGACTCGATAAATTTTTTAACTTTAGAAACTACTTCAATAATATCTTGTAATGATGCCATCTCCCCTGTTCCAATTGCCCATATTGGTTCATAAGCAAAAACTATCTCATCAACCTTATCTTTTCTAAGTCCTTTTGTAGCACTATCAACTTGTTTAATTATGTAATCCAAATACTTACCACTGTTTCTTTGTTCAATACTTTCGCCAAAACAAATTATTGGAGTGATCTTCTTGTTTACTAAATTATGGACCTTTAGATTAATTGACTCGTCTGTTTCTTTAAAATGCTGTCTTCTTTCAGAATGACCAACAATACAATATGAAACTTTTAATTTTATTAACTGTTCGGATGAAACTTCACCAGTATATGCGCCCTCAACAAACTCCGAAACATTTTGAGAAGATAAAAATAAATTTAACTTATCTGCTTCAATTATTGTTTGAATAGACCTAAGTGAAGTAAATGAAGGAGCAACAACAATATCAATTTTCTTGTCTACATCGTTGTTTAGTGAGTAATTTAATTTTTGGAAAAGCTGTATAGCCTCTAAATGATCTAAATTCAGCTTCCAGTTTCCAATAATTATTTTTTTCATTATCAAATTATAAGTGGTTTATAAATGTTAACTCCCGGTAATTTTTTACCTTCTAAAAACTCTAGGGAGGCTCCACCACCAGTAGAAATATGATTAAAGTTTTTTCTGTCAGAAAACTTGTTGATAGCACTCACAGAGTCTCCTCCTCCAACAGAGGAATATGCTTGAGACATTGATATAACTTTTGTAATTTCTCTCGTACCAGTACTGTATTCATCAATTTCAAAAATACCCATCGGCCCATTCCAAAAAATATATTTTGAAGCATTTAATATTCTTGAAAATTCAGATAACGTTTCATTTCCGATATCTACTCCAATATGGTTTTCTTGGAAATCTTCAACTTTTATATTTGATCGAATATTACTTTCGATGGATTCAGTAACTCCAAAATCAGTAGGTAATACTATTTTGTTTCCGTACTTTGAATCCATTAAAAATTTAGCTTTTGCAACAAACGATTCTTCAAAAATCGAATTGCCAATTTCATAACCTAGTGCTTTTAGAAATGTGAAACACATTCCTCCGCCGATCATTAATTTTTCTACTTTTGGAAGTAAATTCTCAATTAAAGATAACTTATCTGATATTTTTGCACCTCCTAGTAAAACCGAATATCCAGATTTATTTGTATTTAATATTTTGTTTAATTCCTCTAATTCTTCACTTACCAGTGGTCCTTGATAAGAGTTAAGAAAATTCCCAAAGCTTACAACTGATGCATGCTCTCTATGAGCTGCCCCAAATGCGTCAAAAATATATGTTTGAAAAGGCTTTGTTACATTCGCAGCGAAATCAAAACTATTATTTATTTCGCCTTCATCAAATCGCAGGTTCTCGAGAAGAAATATTTTTGATTTTTGATTTTTTATTGCCTCCTCAACTTTTTTGCCGTGAATTGCATCAATAAACATTACTTTTTCGTTATCTAGTAACTCTGACATTGCATCAGCTATTTTAATAAGTGAGAAATTTGGGTCACTATTATTCGGTCTACCAAGATGACTTGTAAAAGTAATTGTTCTTGAGGATTCATAAATACTATTAATAATGTTGATTGATTTAGAAATTCTAAATTTATCAGTAATTTCATTATTTATCATTGGTACATTTAAATCTGACCTAATTAAAACGTCTCCTAAGTCTGTATGATTATTTAGCTTGTTCATTGTTTGAAGATAATAATGTAATCTAAATTAAACAATTATGATTCTTTCATATCTCTATGAATAATCACTGCGTCCTTACCATCACTTTTTAACCATTTGCCAATTTCTTCAGTCATAACAACACTTCTATGCTTTCCACCTGTACAGCCTATTGCAATACCTACATATGACTTTCCTTCAGATGTAAAACGAGGTAGAAGGAAATCAATCATATCTTTGGTCTTATCAAGAAATGTTTGAGCATCTTCAAAAGAGAGAACATAATTTCTAACCATAGGGGCTTGTCCGGTTGAATCTCTTAACTCGTCTCTCCAATGTGGATTAGGAAGAAATCTAACGTCTAATACCAAATCGGCGTCCCTTGGAGATCCATTTTTAAATCCAAATGATGTAACAGAAATTTTTAGATCTTGACTACTGGCGGTGCCTTGAAATCCTTCAATAATTCTTTTTCTCAAATCATGAACATTCATATCAGATGTATCAATAACCAAGTCAGCCAATTCTCTTATAGGCTTAAGTAATTCTCTTTCATTTTTAACAGATTGTTCTAATGAGTCTTTTGCCATTGGATGAGGACGTCTATTTTCTTCATATCTCTCTATAAGCGTGTCGTTGTCAGCATCCAAGAATATTACTCTGGTTAACACACCAGACTGACTTAACCTATCAAGACTTTTAGCTAACTCACTTTGTGATGAGCTCTCCTTAGCGTCTACAGTTAAAACTAATTGCTTGTTTGTTTCAGCAACATCATTGGACTCAACAACTGATTGAATTAAATTGGTTGGTAAATTTTCAATCACGTAATAACCAAGATCTTCGAAAACATTAGCACTTGCAGAGCGACCAGCTCCCGACATTCCAACTAGTAATAATACTTCAGGGCGTTTTGATACCATATTTAATCTAATGATATTCTAATTGCCCTCTGTTTACATGGAAAAATTTATTATTGTTTGGTACAAAATAATCTAAAAATCACCATTGAAATATGAATATACTTTCCTTGCTATACTGTCTGAAACTACTTCTCTCAGCTCCTCATATGTGGCTTTTGAGAGCCTAGAAACGTCCTTAAACCTTTTTAATAAGATATCTGATGATTTAACGCCAACGCCATTAATACTCAATAATGTTTGATCATCAAAATTTTTTATTCTTAGTCTTCTATTTTCGGTAATTGCAAATCTATGTGCTTCATCTCTTATATTTTGTAATAAAAACATTGATTCAGAACTTTTATCAAGAATAAATGGGTCTTTACGATTAGGTTTAAAAATCTCCTCGAACTTTTTAGCTAAACCAATTACTTCAATATCTAATTCAAAATGATCAATTACACTTTTTGCAGATGATAATTGGCCTTTACCACCATCAATTAGAATTAAGTCGGGTTTACGTTTGAAACTTTTATCTTTTTCATTAGGTTTTATTAATCTTTTTAATCTTCTGAACAAAACTTCTTCCATGGATTTAAAATCATCCTGACCAGTAAATGATTTTATATGGAATTTGCGATACATAGAAGGTTTACAAATTCCATCATCCATTACAACCATTGATCCAGCTCTGTATTCGGCACCTAAATTTGAGATGTCGAAAGCTTCAATGCGAAAAGGAATCTGTTTAAGGTCTAGATTATTTCTTAACTGCTCTAAAGATTGAGATCTGAACTCAAGATCTGTTCTTCTTCTAAAATTTACAACTCTTCTAATTTCTTTTGCATCTAAAATTGCAGTTTCAAGAAGATCTTTTTTCCATCCCTTGACAGGTGTTTTTAACACGATACTTTTATCCCATTTGTCTGATAAACTTTTCTGTACTGTTTCCACAAAAGGAAAATTATGACTCACCAATATTTCATCCGATGGTTGGTTTTCTGAGAAAATTGAAAGAATAATTTGTGGTAGATATTCTTCGTACTGCTCTGTATCAATTGGTTCAAGTGTCTTTTTAACCTCTCCAATTATTCTCCCATTTCTTATCAACAGACATGAAATCACAACGTCAAAATTGCTTATATCAATACCCACTACATCGACAGATTTTTTATCAGCAACCATAAGTGTTTGTGTAGTTCTTGCGTTTTCAAGATGCGAAATTATATTTTTTGCTTGTTGTGCTTTTTCATATTCTTGATTTTTAGAGAAAGTCATCATTTCATTTACTTTTTCATCAATATACTGATCTGACTTACCAGAATAAAAATTTTCTAATTTACCTGTTAATTCTTTATAATCTGTTTCACTTATAGCGCCAATACATGGTCCTGCACATTTTTTGATGTCATAGAGCAAGCAAGCTTTTTCTAGTTTTTGGTGTCTTTCAAAGACATTTTTAGAACAAGTCCTTACAGGAAATATATTTATTAAGTGATCTAGTGAACGCCTAGCTGAGCCGATAAAAGGGAACGGTCCAAAGTTTTTATTTCTTTGACTTATTCGTCTTGATATATATGCCCTAGGCCATTCTTCATTGGATAATGTTACGTATGGATAGGATTTGTCATCTTTGAACTGTACATTGTACTTTGGTTTATATTCTTGAATAAAAGAATACTCGGCAAGTAATGCATCTGCCTCATTTTTAGATACAACAAAACTTAAGTCTTTTGATTCAGCTACAAGTCTTTTTATTTTCCAAGAAGATTTTTCTCTAAAGTATGATGGAACTCTTTTTCTTAGATTTTTTGCTTTTCCAACATATAAAGGTTCTTCATACTCATCTTTGAAAATATAAATACCTGGACTTGTCGGAATTTCTTTGATATCTATTTTTTGCATTATAAGACTAACTTTAAATGATGCCCTGTCAGAGAGGTTTTATCAGTAGCGATACTTTCAGGTGTACCCTCTGAGACAATTTTTCCACCATTTTCTCCTCCCTCAGGACCTAAGTCAATTACCCAATCAGAGTTTTTAATTACATCTAGATTGTGTTCAATGACTAATACTGTATTGCCTTTGTCAACAAGCATATGTAAAACTTCTAAAAGCTTTTGAACATCAGCAAAATGTAATCCTGTTGTAGGCTCGTCTAAGATATACATGGTTCTTCCTGTTGATCTCTTACTTAATTCTTTTGCAAGCTTTACTCTCTGTGCTTCACCACCAGACAAAGTCGTAGCTGATTGTCCTAATGTAATATATGACAATCCAACATCATCTAATGTTTTAATAATTCTTGAAATTTGGGGCTGGTTTTCAAAGATTTTCAGTGAATTTTCAACAGTTGAATTTAATATATCAGCAATAGTATTGCCTTTCCAACGAATATTTAAAGTCTCATTATTATATCTTGAACCGTTACAATCTTCACACATTACATAGACATCAGGTAGAAAATACATCTCAACTTTTATTGTCCCGTCTCCCTTACATAGCTCGCACCTTCCACCAGGAACATTAAATGAAAACCTACCAGGTTTATATCCTCTAATCTTGGCTTCTTCAGTTTGTGAATATAAAGAACGTATCATGTCAAATACTCCTGAATAAGTAGCAGGATTTGATCTTGGTGTACGACCAATTGGAGATTGATCTATTTCAATTAACTTGTCAATATAATTTAAGCCACTAATGCTTTTATGAATACCTGGAGGATTCCAGTTTTTACGATTAAATTCGTTTTGAATTGCTTTTGATAGAATTTCTGAGACAAGAGTGGATTTTCCGCTTCCAGATACACCTGTAACAGAAATAAATTTTCCTAATGGAAATTCAGCTGTTAAATTCTTTAGGTTATTTTCTTTTGCTCCTCGTACAACAATTTTTTCATTGTTACCTTTTCTTCTATTTTTGGGATATGGAACAATCTGTTTTCCTGATAAGTATTGACCAGTAATAGATTTTTTATTTTTGGATATTGATTCACAGTCACCTGTGGCAACTATATTTCCACCTTCTTCACCTGCTCCCCAACCGATATCAATAATAAAATCTGAACTTCTCATTGTTTCTTCATCATGTTCAACAACAAGCACTGTGTTTCCTAAATTCTTTAACCTAAGTAAAGTTTCTATTAATTTTTTGTTATCAGACTGGTGGAGGCCGATGGAAGGCTCATCCAAAACATAGAGGACACCTGTCAAGCCGGATCCTATTTGAGTGGCTAATCTAATTCTTTGTGCTTCACCACCAGATAAAGTAGCCGCACCTCTATTTAACTGTAAGTAACTAAGTCCAACTTCATTAAGAAAAAGCAATCTTTCATTTATTTCCCTAAGTATTGTCTCAGCTATTTCTTTTTCGTTTCCTGTAAGTTTGAGATTTTGAATTATTTCGCTGGCTTTTTGAATTGATAATTTGTTAAACTCGCCAAGTGTTAGTGATTTTACTTTTACATTTCTTGACCGTGAATTTAATCTTTCACCTTCACAATCGCTACATGGCAATTCTCTCATAAATTGCATATAGTATTCTCTTCTATGGTCTGAGTCAGTTTCTTCGTATATTTTTTTAAACAATGGGATTACTCCTGGAAAAGCTCTTTCCCATGTTCTGGAATTTCCAAATCTGTTTGTATATCTTATAGGAGTTTTTATACCATCTGATCCAAACAGCAGTATATATTTATCATTGTCAGATAAATCTTTGTATGGAATATTTCTAGGTATATTGAAATATTCGCAAACACCATATATTTGAGCGCGAAAATATTTTCTCTTTGACATTTCAGGAAAAACATTGTCATCAATTGCTTGCTCGGAATCCTTAATAAGCAAGTTTTCATCTATTTCATAATTAATACCAATCCCGTTGCATGACTCACAAGCACCAAATGGTGAGTTGAATGAAAAATCTCTGGGTTCAAGTTTTCCATAAGAAGTTCCACATTCTTTACAGCCAAGATTTTGACTAAAGTTTTTAATTTCTTCATCGATTTTTACATCAATCAAACCATTTGTAAGATTTATTGCTGCTTCAACAGATTGTGGCAATCTCCTACCACCTGTTTTTTTTATTTTTACTCTATCGACAACAACTGATATGTTGTGATTAAAATATCGATCTAGTCGTTTGGCTTCATCTAATCTTATAAGTTCCCCGTCAACATAAGCCCTACTGAATCCTTGTTTTAGAAGATCTTTAAACAATGTTTCAAATTCACCTTTTCGTGATTTTACAACTGGTGCAAGTATCTCTACATTTATGTCTTCTCCAATCTCTAATATTTGATTTACGATAAAATCAGTTGATTGTTTCTCGATTTTTGATCCACAATTTGGACAATAACTAATCCCTATTCTTGCCCACAAAAGCCTTAAATAGTCATGGATTTCAGTCACAGTTCCAACTGTTGATCTAGGACTTCTTGAAGACGTTTTTTGATCAATTGCTATTGCTGGAGATAATCCTTCAATCTGTTCGACATTTGGTTTTTCCATTTGGCCAAGAAATTGACGTGCATATGCAGATAAACTCTCGACATATCTTCTTTGGCCTTCTGCATATATTGTGTCAAAAGCTAAAGAAGATTTTCCCGAGCCTGATAGACCCGTTATTACTACCAATTGATTTTTAGGTATATCAACACTGATATCTTTTAAATTATGTTCTTTTGCACCTTTAACTTTTAAATACTCATTTTTCATTAACTAGGAAGCTCCATTATTTCTTTTTTTATTTCTTTTAATTCGTCCCTTAATCTAGCAGCGACTTCAAATTCTAATAAATCTGCAGCTACTTTCATTTCTTTTTCTATGTCTTTTGAAATTTTGTATAAATCTTCTCTCGATGCATTTTTTAGATTTATATTTGATCTAAATGATATATCTTCTTTAGAAGGTCTATTTCTCTCAACTATTTCTAGAATATCAGTGATTTCTTTCTTTACCGTAGTTGGATTGATGTTGTATTTCTCATTATGTTGTTTTTGAATTTCTCTTCGTCTTTTTGTCTCATTAACAGATTTAGTTATTGAGTCTGTAACTTTATCAGCGTACATAATGACATATCCATCTTTATTTCTTGCAGCTCTTCCTACTGTTTGTATAAGACTGGTCTCAGATCTTAAAAAACCTTCTTTATCAGCATCCATAATGGCTACCAATTGGACTTCTGGTAAATCTAATCCCTCTCTGAGTAAATTAATACCAACTAAAACATCAAACTCACCTTTTCTTAAATCCCTTAGGATTTCAATTCTTTCTAAAGTATCTATGTCTGAATGAAGATATCTTGTTTTAATTCCCATTTTTAAAAAATAGTCACTTAGTGCCTCACTCATTTTTTTAGTAAGAGTCGTGACTAATACTCTATTACCATTATCAATAACTGATTTTATCTCACTTAATAAATCTTCAATTTGATTTTTGGTTGGTCTAACAAAAATATTTGGATCTAATAATCCTGTAGGCCTAATAATTTGCTCAATAAAAATTTCAGAATTTTCGTTTTCCCATTTTCCAGGAGTAGCCGAAACTAAAACAGTTGAGTTTACTTTATTTTTCCACTCATCAAATTTTAATGGTCGATTGTCCAATGCAGCTGGCAATCTAAATCCATAATCTACAAGTGTTGATTTTCTTGATTTATCGCCTTCATATTGGCCTCTAATCTGAGGTATTGCAATATGACTTTCATCGACAACCATTAGAAAATCTTTTGGAAAAAAATCAATCAATGTATATGGTGCTTCGCCAGGTTTTCTTCCGTCGAAATATCTTGAATAATTTTCAATTCCGGAACATACACCTAATTCAGTTAACATTTCTAAATCAAACATTGTTCTTTGTTTTATACGCTGTGCTTCTAATAACTTATTTTCGCTCTCAAATTTTGCAATTTGCTTAGATAAATCAGTTTCAATTTCTTTTAATGCACTTTTTCTTTCATCATCAGATGTCACATAATGAGATGCGGGGAATATTGCTAACTCACTTAGTTTTTCAAGTATTTCACCAGTTACTGGATCAATACGTGATATTTTTTCAATTTCATCACCGTAAAATTCAACTCTAAATATTGTTTCCTCGTAGACGGGAAATATATCCAATGTATCACCTTTTAATCTAAATGTTCCTCTTGTTACTACGAGGTCATTTCTAATATATTGTTGTTTTATAAGCTGACTTATCAAATCATCTAAATCAAATTCATTACCTTGGATTATTGGGATTATTTTATTTTTATATTCTTTAGGAGAACCAAGACCATAAATACAAGAAACAGAGGAAACTACTATAACATCATTTCTCAAAAGTAGAGCACTTGTAGCAGCGTGTCTTAACCTGTCTATTTCCTCATTTATGTTTGCATCTTTTTCAATAAATGTATCAGTTCGAGGTACATATGCTTCTGGTTGGTAATAGTCATAGTAAGAAACAAAGTACTCAACCCTGTTTTCAGGAAAAAATTGTTTAAATTCATTTGCAAGTTGTGCAGCCAAAGCTTTGTTTGGTGCCAAAACAAGAGTGGGTTTCTGAATTTCCTCTATAAGCCATGCAATAGTTGCAGATTTTCCAGAACCTGTAATCCCCATTAATGTTTGAAAGTCAATATTATTGTCTATACCATTTTTTAGTTTTTTGATTGCAGAAGGTTGATCTCCTTTGGGTGTAAATTCCGAAATGACTTTAAATTTTTTCATAATAACTTTTGAATTTCATGAATTAATTTATTTTCTAAGTCTTCGATTTTATAATTTTCAATCAGTGTACCAATGGAGTGCCACCACTCATCATTAGGTTGGTTATTTATTCGATTTGTAATATCTTCTTCATCCATTCCTCTATCAAGCAATCTCTTTATGCGTACCTCTTTTGGACTCCAAATCACAACACATTTAAATAAGTCTATAACATTTTTTGGTGCTGATACTTCAATAAAAGTAAATCCCTCATTTTTTTCTAAAACAGATAATAATTTTTCTTCTACTTTTGGATGTAAAAAGCTCTCAAGTATATTTAATTGATCTTTGTTTTTAAAAACAATGTTTGCCAGCCTTGTTCTGTCTATACTATTTTCGTTTATACAATCAGGAAAAGTTGAATCTAAAAATTTAATTCCTTCATCGCTTTCTAGGATTTCATTTGATATAACATCAAGATCAACTGTAAGATAACCTAGTTTTTTAATTATTTTTAAAGCCTCTGATTTACCAGAACCAATAGGTCCAGTAATTACTATTCCATTTTTAAACATATATATAAGATTAAGGAAAATTAGAATTTAACTTTAATTGTTAATTACTTCCAATTCCTCTTTCTTTAAGTTCCTGCAATATATTTTCAAGGGATTCATCAACACCTTCAACGGTTTGTCTTTCTGCAGGTTTATCATCTGATTGTGATGAGTGAGTTTTTGGCTTATTTTTTTCTTCTTCTTTAACTTCCCAATTAGGATCGGCTTGTTTAATTGATAGATTTACTCTTCTCTTTGGTATATCAAGTTCCATAATTTTAATTTTTACATCTTGTCCAATGGCTAACGCAAGTTCTGGAGATTCAATTTTATCTACAGAGATTTCTGAAACATGGACCAGTCCCTCAACACCTTTGCCTATTGTTACAAATGCACCAAAAGGTACAACTTTTGTAACTTCTCCATCTACAACATCTCCATCATTAAAATTTAGTTCAAAATCTAACCAAGGATCTTCGGTAACCTGTTTAATAGATAATGATATCCTTTCCTTATCATTATCAATTTCTAAAACTTTAACTGTTACTGCATCACCAACTTTTACTATTTCATTTGGGTTTTCAACATGTCTCCATGACAATTCTGAAACATGGACAAGTCCATCCATTCCACCAATATCTACAAATGCGCCGAAATTTACAATAGATGATATCTTGCCATCTTTTACATCGCCAACTTGTAAGTCACCTAAAAATCCTTGTCTCTCTTCAGAAAGTTCTTCTTCTAAATGTGCTTTTCTCGAAAGAACTATGTTATTTCTTTGTTTATCTAATTCTAATATTTTCGCTTCAACCTCTTCACCGACATATGAACTAAGCTCCTTGACTCTTCTTACATCTATCAATGATGCAGGTAGAAATCCTCTTACGCCAATATCAACAATTAGACCTCCTTTGACGGATTCAATAACTGTTCCTTTTACTGACTTATTTTGATCTGAAATTGTCTGAATGTCTCCCCAGGCTTTTTCATATATTGCTCTTTTTACAGATAAAATTAGCCTTCCTTCATCATCTTCTTTTTCAAGAACAAGAGCTTGTACTTTATCACCAACATTAAATACTTCGTTAGGATTTATTGATTTTCTAACTGATAATTCTCTGGATGGAATTACACCTTCGGACTTATAACCAACATCAACCATTACTTCATTTCTGTCAATCCTGACCACGGTCCCTTCAATAACATCACCATTTTTAAAAGATACAAGTGTTTGTTCTAATAATTCTGGAAAATCATCAGGGCTGATGTCTTCAGGAAGGGTTACGTCATTGATTGGCTTTACTGCCTCATTTTGGCTATCTGACATATGTTTTATTAATTCCAATCATAGTATTGCGTTTCTTAGGATAACATATTTGTGTAATTTGCAAGTAATTAATTTAAATTTGATAAGTTTATATTTTCTTTTATATCAACAAAAAGTGGAACTTTTAATTTAGAAGCACCCTCCATCTCCTTTTTAACTATCTTTGATACTTTATTGGCAGATTCTTTGGGTGTCTGAATAATAATCTCATCATGTATTTGTAAAAGAAGATCGGTTGATTTTATTTTTTGAATTTCTTTATTAAGCTTTATCATTGCAATTTTCATAATGTCTGAAGCTGTTCCTTGTATAGGTGCATTCATAGCAATTCTTTTTCCCATTGCTTTTAACTGAAAGTTAGATGATGCTAATTCTTTAATATATCTTTTTCTACCATATAGCGTTTCGGTAAAGGTGTTTGTGGTTGCGTCATCGACTATTTTGTCAAGAAAACCTTTTATCTTTGGAAATTGTGAAAAGTATGCTTCTATTAGCTCCTCGGCTTCTTTTTTTGAAATATTTAAGCTTTTAGAGAGACCAAACGATTCCATTCCATAAATTAAACCAAAATTAACTTCCTTAGCCTTTCTTCTCATATCTTTTGTTACAGATTCAATATTTGTTTGAAAAATTTTTGAAGCAGTCTCTGAGTGAATATCAGATTCTCTATTTTGTAACATATCAATCATTGATTTATCGTTACTTAAATGAGCGAGAACTCTCAACTCTATTTGTGAATAATCAGCAATAACAAAAACATGCTTAGAATCTGCGATAAAAAATTCTCTTATTCTTTGACCCATGTCTGTTTTATTTGGAATATTTTGTAAATTTGGTTTTTCTGAAGAAAGACGGCCTGTTGTTGTTCCAAATAAATTGTAACTGGTATGTACTCTATTCTTAACAACTTCATTTTTTAAGCCTTCGATGTATGTAGAGCGTAACTTTTCATACTCTCTATATTTTAAAATTAGTTTTGGAAGCTCATGAGATTTTGAGAGCTCTTCTAGGACTGATGCATCAGTCGATGGTGCTCCTTTTGGAGTTTTCTTAAGAACAGGATATTTCATGTCTTCGTAAAGAATTTCAGATAGTTGTTTTGGAGAATTTAAATTAAAGTCTTTTTTTGTGATTGACTTTATAGCGTTTTTATAATTTTCTAATTCATGATTTATCTCCTCTGAAAGTATCTCAATTTTTTTTAATGATATTCTTACACCCTTCTTATTCATTGAATCTAAAATTTTTAACATTGGATAATCTAGATCTTCATAGATTAGATTTAGTTTTTTATCTTTTCTAAATTTACTAATTTCTTTGTCAATAAATTCAATATTTTTTTGGAAAAATTGAAGATATTCATAAACTTCTGACTTCTTAGTTAGACCTGATGTTCTGTTGATATGCTTACAAATACTTAAAAGATTATCAGGCCTTATGCTTGGATCTTTTAGAAATAAAATGCAATCATATGCCTCTGCCTCTTCAAAATTAATTTTTTCATCTATTATTTCCAAAATACTTTGGGAGTTTAAGAATACTAATTTCTTTAGATCTGAAATTTTGCCAATATATTTTCCAAAACTATCTTTTTGTATGAAATATATCTCTTCTTCAAAATTTAGTAAGTATGCTTTACCTTCTATGTTTTTATTTTCAGATATATCTTCTTTTGAATCATTTTCATTCTCTACCTCGATATTTTCATCTTGAGATATTCTGTATTTATTAAGTTCTAGATTTAAGACTTTTTCTTGAGCTTCAAGTAATACCTGTTCAGATAAATATGCTGTTTCGCTAGTTTTTACTGTTGGCAATTCCAGATCTAAATCAGTTTTTATAGTTGCTAACTCCTTACTTATAAATAAAATTTCTTTATTTTCTTCAAATGAGTTTTTCAACTTAGGAGTTAACTCTTCAAGGTTTTTATATATTCTGTCAATATTCTCATACTGTTGGAGAAGTGAAATTGCTGTTTTTTCTCCCACCCCTGCAAGCCCAGGTATGTTATCAGAAGGGTCACCTTTTAAAGCTAAATACTCTATGTATTGTGATGGCTTAATGCCAAACTTATTTTTAAAAAATGATTCATCTACTTTATCAGTATCCGAAATCCCTCTTTTTGTATATAAAATATTTGTTTTTTTTGTTATTAATTGAAAAGTATCTCTATCTCCAGTCACTATCAATACATTTTCATTATTTTGATTAAAAAGGTTGGATAAAGAACCTAAAACATCATCAGCCTCATGTCCTTCAACTGAAACTTGTGGAATATTAAATGATTCAATGAGTTCATGTAATAAAGGAATTTGAACGTTAAAGTTGTCAGGTGCTGGAGACCTATTTGCTTTATACTCTTTATATATGTCATTCCTAAATGTTTTTCCTGGTAGATCCCACGTAATTACTATTTGTTTAGGATTATAATCATTTACGACTTTATTAATCATGGATAAAAAACCATGTATAACGTTTGTAGGCGTTCCAGTTGAAGTTATTAAGGTCTCTGGTAGTGCATAAAAAGCTCTAAACGCAACACTGAAACCATCTATGAGAACTATCACTTCACCATTTTAAACTTAAAAAATAAATTCTCTTATTTTATATATATCAAATATAATCTTTAGATAGGCCCGGATGGCGGAATTGGCAGACGCGCTGGACTCAAAATCCAGTATCTTCGGATGTGGGGGTTCGACTCCCCCTCCGGGTACATTTTAAAAACTAAAATATTTAATGGACAATAATGTAGTGTGAAGAAAATTCCTTTAATAAGTGTGATAGTTTTTATAATCCTAAGTATTTCATTTATAATTTATCAAAATTTTTCGAGTGATTCATTTGGAAGTGAATTTGTTGAACAAATTAGAATTGCAGATGCTGAAGATACTCTAGATAACATTCCTGAAAATACTTTAATTAATATAGGAAAAAATATATGCATATCTTCTGGGGATTGGACTGATGTAGAGACTTCAGAAAATCTTATTAGGAATGAATTAATTAATAACGAGATCATTGTCGATGAAAAAAATAGAATCATTCCAATTCTAAGGTTTCAATCAATTTATGAACTATGTCCAGAGAATATCCCTTATCTTGAACAAATTTTCATAATTAATGAGTAAGAAAATTTTAAAGAGGCTTCCACAATGTTTCTTCGGCTTGTTTCTATGTGGAATAGGTCTTGCGTTTACGATAGAGGCTAAGTTAGGACTTAACCCATGGGATGTATTCCATGATGGTTTTAGTCAGTTAATAAATGTAAGAATTGGCTTTGCCGGGGTAATTACTGGATTCATTGTTTTATTAGGTTGGATTCCACTGAAACAAAAGCCATTTCTTGGCACGATTCTAAACATTTTAACTATTGGAAATGTACTTGACTTAACAATGTATTTCATACCAACGCCTCAAGAAATTTGGATAAGACATATATACCTATATTTTGGAACCGTGCTATTTGCTATGGGTGTTGGAATATACATAGGTTCAGGATTAGGTCCTGGTCCAAGAGATGGAATTATGACAGGCATTGCAAAGCGAGGCCCAAGTGTTCGAGCAACAAGAATCGGAATTGATTTCACAGCATTCTTAACTGGAGTTTTACTTGGCGGTTCGTATGGATACGGAACAATATTTATGGTTATAGTTGTTGGACCAATAGTTCAATTCTCTCTAAAACGATACGATAAAGGTGCTATCTTTTCTTTATAGATATATTTGTTTTTAAGTTAATTTCACCTTTTTCCTTCTTAATTAATTTTTTTTCAAAATAAATTAATCTGGAGATTGATGAGACAATTTCAAATTTATTTGTATTTGATAAAACAATATCATTCACTGAAATCCATTCCTTGCTTACTAAATTAAGAACAAATTTATTTGTATTTAAAATATCACTCTTATTTTTAAATTTTTGTTTACATTTTTTAGAGCAGAGAAAATATTTATCAGATCTATTAATGTGTAAAATTCTTCCGCAATAATCACAACGGTCCATTTTCAAATTTTTATTATTTCTTGAATACCTGATTCATTTGTAACAAGCATTCTTCTAGACTTTCCTCTAAATTTTATTCTTGATGCTTGTTCTTGTCCAAGAAAGCATCCTTTCTCAAAATCAACAAAGAAATCTAACCATTTTGTTTCATTGGGCAGTAGGCCAGTATTTACTATTTCTTTAGTGGGTAGTTCGTTAATTAATTCAAAATCACTCCAAGAGACTGACTCTTCTTTCGCTTCAATTGTTTTAAATGTTGCTTTATCAAGATCAACTTGTAAAGTAATTTTGCTGTCTTCAATTTCAAAATTACAGTCAATTCTTATGGCATATTTTCTCAAACTATCCAATATAAAATTCAATTCTCTCTTGTCTTGATATACAAATACTTCTTTGTTATTTTCTTCTATTAAAAACCAATGATTAATTTTTCCATCGGGTCCGAGTAAAAATGAGGGCTTGATGCTATCTACTTCGATATTATTTGAAATTATAGAGTCAAGGAATGTTACATTATCACTACCAGTAATTTTTAAAACCTTTTCAGTTTGAATATTTGAAGTCATAATTAAATATTACTTAGACGCTCTAAGTTGAGACGAATGAATATGTCTTGAAAGAAAGAAGCAAGTATGTACATTCTATCAGAAAAAATAAGTGCACCTATTGCAACCAATGTTGTTCCTGATATATAAGAAGAGTATCTTTTGAAAAAAGTAAATATTTTTGATTTCAAATTTACCTTTGTTGAAAATATTGGTAACAAAATAAATGGAATCGCTAATCCAAAAGAGTAAAAGATTAATAGCGATATCCCTTGGTTAATTGTGTTACTACTTGAAGAAAGTGTTAGAAGTGCTCCTAACACAGGACCAATGCATGGTGTAAATCCAAAAGCAAACGTTAGACCAAGAACAAAATTTTTCATTCTATTAAAGTTTTTAATATCTATGTAATTCGAACTATAAAAATACTTATTGTTTAAAGATGGAATCATTAACATTAGGCCAAAAAATATGATTATTAAACCACTTACCCTAGACAAAGATTCAGAGTTTCTGCTAAAAAAAGATCCTATATTTGTTGCTATAGCTGCAAGCGAGATGAAAACTAAAGAAAATCCTAATGTAAATTGTACTGATCCAAATAAGCGAGTTTTAATGTCATCTTCTGATTCTGAAAATATAGCCAGATAACCAGGCACAAGGGGAAGAACACAAGGAGAAACAAATGATAAAAACCCAAATATAAACGCAATAAAAAAATTGACTTCCATTTATTTCATATCTTTTCTTCCATACTTGCTACATATTGGACATAATTCTTTTTTATGTGAAATCGCAGGGCAATATTCTCTTCCAAAAAAAATAATTTGTAAATGAAGTTTATTCCATGAATTTTCTGGAAATAATCTTTTTAAATCCTTTTCAGTTTGCTCAACACTTCTCCTTGTAGAAAGCCCCCATCTCCAAGCAAGTCTATGAATATGAGTATCAACTGGAAATGTTTGGACTCCAAAAGCTTGGCCCATCACAACAGATGCACTTTTATGACCGATCCCTGGAAGAGATTCTAAATCATCAAAGTTGTCTGGTACTTTTCCATTATATTTTTTTACTAAGATTTTTGATAGATTTGATATTGCTTTTGACTTCTGTGGTGAAAGTCCACAAGGTTTGACGATTTTTCTTATCGTCCTGACATCTATTTTGGACATGTCTTTTGGATTATCTGCGATCTTAAACAGTTCAGGAGTAACTTCATTTACTTTTTTATCAGTACATCTTGCTGATAACAAAACTGCAATTAATAACGTATAAGCATCTTTGTGATTTAATGGTTTTTGAGGTTTTGGATAAAGTTCATCTAAAATTTTATGAATTTTTTTTACCTTATCTTGTTTTTTCATATCATTATTTTATACAAGATATTAATGTTCACTTATTCGGATGATTTTAAATAATAAAAATATTGCAATTATAGCTTTGGTTACATCCGCTTTATTATTTGGATCAACCTTTGCTGTTGTAAAAGATTTAATTACTTCAATTAGTCCTGTAAATGTAGTTTTCCTGAGATATGTTATTGCAGCAATGTTATTTTTAATCATTGGTGGAATTCCTGAAAAAACCTACATATTTCCTGGCTTGCTTATGGGTGTATTTTTATGGATTGGCTATATAACACAAACAATTGGTCTTGAAACAACTTCAACGATTAATTCTGGAGTTGTGACAGGGTTTTATATTGTCTTAACTCCTATTTTTTCAAAATTTATAAATAACAAAACTATTCAGAGAAAAAATTTAATTGGATCAGTATCAGGTTTTTTTGGAATTTTATTAATTGCTTTAAACGATCTAGATCAATTATTTGGTAATTTATTTACATTAATTTGTGCAACTGGATATGCCTTACATATAGTTATGGTTGAAAGATATATTAAAAATATGAGCATTTCAAAATTGATGTTCATGCAATCATTATCAGGAGCGATTTTTTGCTTACCCTTTTTAAACTTTACAAACTTAGGCTTAGCTAGAGATTTTATATTTCCAATCTTGTTTTTAGGATTTGTTGTTAATTTTTGTGCGTTTTATCTTCAACTTTTTGGACAGAAAAGTATAAATGCATCTACAGCATCTTTATTATTTGGATTAGAAGGAGTTTTTGCTTTACTAATAGGTGTTTTTTTTGTTGGAGAAGTTTTAAATTTAATTAATTGGCTCGGGGTGATTGTTATATTAATTTCAATATTTTATGTAATTAAAGAATAGTTTGTTCCTTATTAATACTGTTCAAATATTTCATTATTACTCTCAAAACAGCGACTAAAAAGAAAAAAGTAATGATTAAAATAACTAGAATTCTTGGTCCTTCTAGAAATGGAATTTCACAGGTAATTAGATCACTACAAAGACCAAACCCATCACCACCATTTGCAAGATTGAAAATAATTAAAAGTGGATATGCGAGAATGACAACTAACGATACTAAAATTAGAAAAACTACTACTCTTAATAAAAACATAATTAAATTATTTTAATATATTATTTGAAATGAAAGTAAAGTTAATAAGTTATTCAAAGCCAACTGATTCTATTAGTGATGAAGGAATAGATAATGCACAGGAGCTTGTTGCTTTTTGTGCGAGAGTTTCAAATCCATCAAACCAGTTGAATACTGAAACAAGTGAAAAATTAATTAACTATTTAATTAAAAATGCACATTGGTCACCACTAGAAATGGTAAGTGCTTGTCTTGAGATTGAAACAACAAGGGATATAGCTAGACAAATTCTTCGTCATAGATCATTCAGCTTTCAAGAATTTAGTCAAAGATATGCAAATCCTGTTGAAGATTTAGAGTTTGTTATTAGAGAGGCAAGATTACAAGATCCAAAAAACAGACAGAACTCTGTAGAGACAGAAGATCAGAAGATAATTAATGAATGGGAAAAATTGCAAATTAGCTTAATCGAAAATGCCAAAGAAGTTTACAATTGGGCAATTGAAAACGGCATAGCAAAAGAACAAGCAAGATCGGTTTTACCTGAAGGAAATACAGTTAGTAGGATTTATATGAATGGTACTTTAAGAAGTTGGATTCACTACATTCAACTTAGAGAAGCTAACGGTACACAAAAAGAACATATGGAAATTGCCAAGGCGTGTGCTGAGGTTATAAATAAAATATTTCCAATGGGTAAAGATTTAACTTAATTATCTAATTTATATTTAAATATTAAATATTCATCAGTTATTTCAAATTCTGAGTCTGAAATAATCATATAATCTTGATAATCCAACTCAGCCTGTTTCATAAACTGCATTCTCTCATCTCCACCGATTGGAGGCATTGGTCTATCTTTAACAGCATTTGCTCTGTCTTTGAACCTATTTATAAATTCTTCAACATTAAAGGACATGATTAAATTTTAACTACTTAGTAAGTAATGTATTAATTTCATTTTTAAGTTGTTGAGTTTTTTTTATTTTGATCGATTTTAATTCGAGTAACTTAACTCCCTCACGTGAGTTAACTTCCAATTCTACTTTTGAATTACCAGGATATTTTTGGAGCAACTCCTTTAATAACAAGAGATTTTGTTTATCAAGTATCTCCTCTTCAACTGAAATTCGCATTGGAGTGGTATCCATGTCGTTTAACATTTTCGATGGTTCGATAAGTACTAGATCTCGTGCTCTAATAATATTTTCTGATCCACCAACATAACTTCCAGAGACTTTTAGGTAATTTTCTCCATCAATTTCATTGTTAAACTTATCAACTAGTTTATTAAATAACAAAACTCCTACTGTTCCGGTTATGTCTTGAACATCAAATTGAATCCATGGATTTCCTCTTCTTGAGACCCTTTTTTGAACATTGGAGAATAGACCAGATATAGTAACATTTACCTCCTCGTCCTCACCAAACTCTAGTAAATCAGTTATTGAATGTGTTGATTCAGATCGTAAAACTTCACCATAACCATCTAACGGGTCTTCGCTTACGAAGAAGCCAAGCATTTCTCTTTCTCTGTCAAGATATTCCTTCTTCTCCCATTCGATGTTTTCAATAATTGTTTCATTGTCAACATTGTCGTTTAAATCAAACAAAGAACCTTGTGAATTGTTTTTATTTTGTTTTAATTCTTTTGCATCTTCAATTAAATCTGGAATTTTTTCAAAGATACCTTTTCTTGGAAAACCAAACTTATCAAATGCACCACCTTGAACTAAAGCTTCTACACCTCGTTTGTTAAGCGATCTTGATTCGATCCTAGATAAAAAATCTTGGATACTTTCAAATTTGGACCCTTCGCGTTCAATTATTATTTTTTGAGCTGTAATGTCTCCAACGTTTCTAATTGCAGATAAACCAAATAAAATTTCACCATTGTTCACAGAAAAATCTTCGAGGCTTAAATTTATATCAGGAGTATTTACTTTTACATTCATTTCCCTTGCTTCGGATAAAAAGATTGCAGTTCTATCTTTATCCCTTTTTACTGCAGTTAAACAAGCTGAAAGATACTCTGCAGGATAATTTGCTTTCAAAAATGCAGTTTGATAGGCCAGTAAAGCATATGGAACTGAGTGACTTTTGTTAAAACCATATCCAGCAAAATATGCTATCTGATCAAAAAGTTCGACGGAAAACTGTTCAGAGTAACCATTTTTTAGTGCACCTTCAGTAAATTTATTTCTTTGTTGTTCCATAACTTTTGGAATTTTTTTTCCCATCGCTTTTCTTAAATCATCAGCTTCATCAAGTTCAAAACCAGATATTCTTTGGGCTATTTGCATTACCTGTTCCTGGTAAAGTATCACACCATAAGTCTCTTCTAAAATTTCTTTCAAATCTGAATGCAAATATTCTATTTCTTTTCTTCCTGTTGCTCTGTCTGCAAACTCAGTGTGCATTCCTGCTCCTAATGGACCAGGTCTTATGAGTGCAACCAAAGCAACCAAATCCTCAAATCTTTTTGGTTTAAGGCTTCTAGCAATGGACTGTGCAACTCTGCTTTCTAATTGAAATACGCCTGTCATTTTACCTTGTGAGAACAAATCGAATGTGGGTTTATCATCCAAAGGTATATTGTCAATATCCAATTCTTTATCACCAATTAGTTCAATTGCTCTATCAATAATGGACAAATTTCGAAGACCTAGAAAGTCCATTTTCAACAAACCAAGTTGCTCAACAGTGTGCATCTCGTATTGTGTAACAAGTTCTGCTCCCTCTCCTTTTTGTTGTATAGGTAAAAAGTTTGTGATTTTATCTGGAGAAATCACAACAGCAGCTGCATGAATTCCATCTTGTCTTCGAAGTCCCTCAAGGCCTAATGCGATATCAATAATTTTCTTAACTTCTTCACTTTCTTTATATTGTTTTCTTAGCTCTGAAGAGGCGGAGTAAAATTCCTTGCTATACCCATTTTGAGTTGTTTCATTTGAATCTAAACATTCTCCAAGTGTTGCAGAAACTCCAAGTATCATTGGCGGCATAAGCTTGGCTACTTTGTCTCCAGATGAAAAAGGTAAACCTAAAACACGTGCAGCATCTCTGATTGCTTGTTTTGCTTTAATTGTTGCAAATGTAATAATATGTGCGACTCTGTCGTGTCCATATTTCTTTGAAACATAATCTATAACATCGTTTCTATATCTTTCATCAAAATCCATGTCGATATCAGGAAGTTCTTTTCTTCCCTTGTTTAAAAAACGTTCAAATAACAAACCGTACTTTAGTGGTTCAATTCCAGTTATTCCTAAACAGTACGACACTATTGAACCAGCTGCTGATCCCCTACCTGCACCAGTTCTAATTCCATTTGATTTTGCATAATTTATAAGATCTCCAACAATCAAAAAGTATGATGCAAATCCCATTGACTCAATAACTTCTAGCTCATAATTTATTCTTTCTTCAAGTTCAGATGTAAGCGCACCATAAAGACCTTCTGCTCCCTGATAAACTTTATCCTTTAAATACTCATCAACATTTTTGTTGCTGTCGTCTATTGGAAAATCGGGTAAATAATATGTATCTTTTTCAAATTCATATTCAACTCTATCTAATATTTTTAATGTGTTGTTACACGCATTAGGAAATTCTTCATTTGGAAATAAATCTCGCATTTCTTCAGATGATTTTATGTAAAATCCACTGCCATCAAATTTAAATCTATTTTCATCGTCTAAAGTTGCATTGGTTTGAACACAAAGTAACGCATCATGAGCTGAAGCATCATCAGAATGTACATAGTGAGAGTCATTTGCTGCCACGAGCGGGGCTGATAGTTTTTCTGAAATCTTAAGCAAATCGGGAAGTATATCTTCTTGTTGTTTGATGCCATGTTTATGAAGTTCTATGAAAAAATTATTTTCTCCAAAAATAGATTGATAAAATTCTGCTTTCTTCAATGCATCATCAAAGCTTCTTGTTTGACCTTGATTTCCCTCCTCAACGGATCCATCGGGTGCAAGTAATTGAGCTATTTCTCCACCAAGACATCCAGATAAAGCAATTATTCCTTCGCTATATTTTTTTAATAATTCATAGTCGATTCTTGGCTTATAATAATAACCTTCAGTAAACGCTTTACTTGCCAATTCAACAAGATTCCAATACCCTACAGTGTTTTCTGCCAACAAAGTTAAATGATATCTCTTATTATTTTTACGATCTGGTCTTTCAAATCGACTATCAGAAATTACATATGCTTCATAACCAATTATTGGTTTAAGATTTTTTTCAATTGCAGAGTTGTAAAACTCTAGAGCACCATATAAATTGCCATGATCAGTAATTGCGGCTCCTGGTTGTTCTAACTCGAGAATTCGATTTAAAAAAGGTTCAATTTTTGCTGCACCATCAAGCATCGAATACTCCGTATGAGCATGAAGATGTACGAATGAATTTTCCATAAATATATTTTAAATGATATAACTTAATTAAACATTTAAGAAGGCATTAAAAAAACTTGGTTCATTAACTTTAAATTCATAATTTTCATCTTTTATTTCGAATCTAATTTTTTTTGAATGAAGGCAAATTTGATTTTCATTAAGTTCTAATACTTTTTTTGCACCATATAAAACATCATTTACTATCGGATTTCCTAAAAATTCCATTTGTGATCTAATTTGATGATTTCTTCCAGTTAAAAGCTCTATTTTCAATTTGCTATAGGTGTCTCCTTCTAAGATAACCTCAAAATTTGATGAAGATATCTTTCCTTCACTACTAACTTCTCTTTTGATCCTGTTATGTCTTGAACGGGATAAAGGAACTTCAATGTTACCTGACTGGGTTCTTAATTTTCCTTCTACGATACAAACATACTCTTTATAAATAGTTCGTTCTTTAAATAATGTTTGAAGTAACGTAAATATATCTTCATTTAACGCGCAAACAATTAAACCTGATGTTTGTTTATCAAGCCTATGTACAATGCCTTCCCTATCAGGAATACCCCATTGCTTTACTGATGGTTGAATCTCAAGAAGTCGATCTCTAACTGTAAAACTTTTTGATGAGTTATCAGGATGGGTCAACACCCCATTAGGTTTATTGAAAATAATAAAATTTTCATTTTGAAAAATAGTTTCAATTTCTAAAATTTTTTAACTCCGAAATAATTAATAATGAAATACCGATTGTGATAAATGAATCTGCAAGATTAAAAGAAGGTATAAACAAAAGTTCTATAAAGTCTGTAACTTTCCCGTTGTTTCCATTAAGTAAATTAACAAATCTTTCGCCCAAATTTCCTAAAGCACCACCAAGAACAAACATGAAAGCATATTCTTCTATTTTGTTTGCAAATGTATTTTTAAATTGAAAAATTAGCCAAATTAATACCAAAGTAGATAAAAGAAATGTAAATTCAGCTCTACCCTTTAATAATCCAAATGCGATTCCAGTATTGAAATTTAAATCTATTTCTAATATATTTTCTAGGATTACAAAATCTTCATAATTTTGTGAACGAATATGTGATTTTAAAACATTATCCAAAATGCCTAAGCATATAGCGAGAATTAAGGGTTTTCTATTTTGTTTAAGAGTCAAGTAATTCTGCACACTCTTTACGCAAGGTTGCATAAGGCAGAGCCTCAAGTCTTGCTAATGGAATAGGTTCACCACAATTTTCGCAGTTTCCGTACTTTTTTTTCTTAATAAGGACCAATGCATGATCAATTTGATTAAGTAAATGTTTAGTGTTTTCATCAAGTGTGAGTTCTTTCTCAAGCTCAAATGCCATAGAACCACCATCAGCAGAAGTAGGATCAGGACTCCTTTCAGCCGATGCTTCTGAAATTCTTAGATTTTCTCTTTCTTGTTGGTGTTGTTCCAGCATAGCAACAAGCTGTTCTCGCTCTGCCAATAACTTTTTTTTGAGCTTATTAATAGTATTTGGTGATAATTTTCTTGCCATAGTTTTTTATTATTGAACGTATATTAGTAAAAAATAAATTAAAGCAAAGAGATTTTAAATAATTTAAAAATAAAAAGTCTTTACACAAATAAACATTAAAATTCTAAGGATATGTTCAAAAGAATTGAAAATAATATAGATTTTGCTGAAAATGAAGATAAGATTTCCAACTATTGGAACGATATTGATGCTTTTCAAAAATCACTAGATATAAGAAAAGAATCCAAAATATTTAGATTTTATGATGGCCCCCCATTTCCAACAGGAAGTCCACATTATGGAAACTTACTTGCAGGCGTAATTAAGGATATTGTTCCTAGATATTGGACTATGAGAGGGTACTTTGTAGAAAGAAGATTTGGTTGGGATGTCCATGGATTACCAATTGAAATGGAGGTACAAAAAGAACTTGGATTAGAAGACCCCCAAGATATAGATGATTATGGAATTGATAAATTTAATGAGGCTTGTAGAAGTCAGGTACAAACGAATACAGAAAACTGGGAAAAAATTACCCGTAAAATTGGAAGATGGGTTGATTTTGAAAATGATTATAAAACTATGGATGTTGGATTTATGGAAAGTGTTTGGTGGGTTTTCAAAGAATTATTTGATAAGAATTTAATTTACAAAGATTATAAAGTATTACCTTATTCATGGGCAGCATCAACTCCTTTGTCAAATTTTGAAGCAAATATGGACTATCGGGATGTGGAAGATCCATCTATATTTTTTAAGCTGAAAGCAAGAAAAGACTTTAACAAGGTCTTGAAAGATGATTTCTTCCTTGTCTGGACAACTACTCCATGGTGTATACCAGGCAACTTAGCTATTGCTGTTGGTAAAGATATTGAATATTCAAGAGTTGAGATTGAAAATGAATTTTACTGGATCGCAACAGAGAGGCTGCATGAACTTGATGAATTTGATATTAAAGAAATAGAAACTTCAATTGGAAAAGATTTAATTGGTGCAGAATATGTACCTGCTTATACAGAATTTGAAAATGAAAATTTAGGGAAAGCATTTAAATTAATTCATAGTGATGACACAAATACTGCATCTGGGTCAGGATTAGTATCTCAAGCTCCTGCTTATGGAGAAAGTGATTTTTACTCACTCAAGAATGCTGGCATTTCTGTAATTGTTGATCCAGTAACGTTGGCTGGAAAGTTTGATACAACCGTAAAAGGTTTAGAAGATATGTATGTTAAAGATGCTGATGTAAAAATAATTGAACAATTAGAAGAACGTGGATTACTTTTTTCTTCAAAAAGAGAAATGCATTCATATCCTTTCTGTTGGAGAACTGGAACACCGCTTATATATAAGGCGATACCTACCTGGTTTGTGAATGTTGAAAAAATTAGTGAGAGAATGGTTGAATTAAATTCTCAAACACATTGGGTTCCTGGTTTTATAGGTGAAAAACGCTTTTCAAATTGGTTGGCCGATGCCAGAGATTGGGCAATAAGCAGAAATAGATATTGGGGAAGCTGTATTCCTATTTGGATAAATGATGATGACCCTGATGATATAATTTGTGTCGGATCAATTGAAGAGCTTAAAGATTTATCTGGTGTTGAAGTAACTGATCTTCATAAACATTTTTTAGATGAAATAAAGATAAACATCAACGGTAAAACATATACTAGAACTCCCGAAGTTCTTGACTGCTGGTTTGAATCAGGCTCAATGCCATACGGTCAACAACATTACCCATTTGAAAATGCTGATGAATTCATGGATGGTTTCCCAGCAGATTTCATAGCTGAAGGTTTAGACCAAACAAGAGGATGGTTTTATACATTAACTGTTTTGGCAGTTGCATTATTTGATTCTGTCGCTTTCAAAAATTGTATTACAACTGGAATGATTCTTGCAGAGGATGGAAGAAAAATGAGTAAAAGTCTTAAAAACTATCCTGACCCTGAAGACTTACTGAACAAATATGGTGGTGATAGCCTGAGAGCTTATCTGATAAACTCTCCAGTTGTTAGGGGTGAGCCTCTTAAATTTTCAGAAGAAGGTGTAAAACTAGTTACAAGAAACGTAATACTTCCCCTTTGGAATAGTTTTTCTTTCTTTTCAAATTATGCCAACGCTGACAACATTACGAATGAAGAATTATCAAAGGCTTCACCTGTAAACGAAAGATCTCTCATGGATCAGTGGATTGTATCAAGTCTTCAATCTTTAATAAAGACAGTAAACGAGAAAATGGAAAACTATTACCTTTATGAGGTTATACCTCCATTAATTGACTTTATTGATGAATTAACTAATTGGTATGTTCGAACTAACCGTAAAAGATTTTGGAAAGAAAAAGATGCTAATGATATTGATAAATTAAATGCATTCAAGACACTTCACGAGGTTCTACTTGAGTTTTCAAAAACAATGGCGCCTGTGTTGCCATTTATATGTGAAGAGATATATCAGGGTTTAACGAATGAGGACAATAAAAGTATTCATTTAGAAAATTATCCAGAAGCAAATATAGATGTAATTAACCAAGAACTTGAGAGGCAAGTTAAGATAGCTAAAAACATTATCAGAACTGCTAGAAATGTTCGATTGAATTTGAATTTACCAAATAAACAACCTTTACAGAAAATATCAATTATTTCAAGTAGCAAATCTCTTAAAAATGATATTGAAGCAGTTAAAGACATAATACTTGACGAACTAAACATAAAAGATATTGAGTACATTAATAAGGTTGAAGAATGGTACAGATATGAATGTAAACCAGACTTCTCAAAATTAGGCCCAAAGATGGGTAAAGGTATTGGAAAATTTTCGGCTTATTTGGAAAAACTTTCACAAAAAGAAATTAAAACCTTAATTGAAAAACAAACTTTGATATTTGAAGAATATGATGTCTCATTATCAGAACTAGATTTAAGAATTGTGCGTGAAAATACATCAGATAGTCATGAAATTGTCGATAATTTTAGCATTAATTTAGATACTGAAATTAATGATGAGTTATATTTTGAAAGGATATCTAGAGAAATTGTTTCTGTTGTTCAAAATCAAAGGAAAGAACTAGGATTCGACATTACAGATAGAATTAAATTAGAAATAATCTCAAATGACAACAAAGCTCTTCAGGGAGTTGAAATGTTCCAAGATTACATTTGTAAGGAAACTTTAACCAAGGAATTTAATATTACGCAAAAAAAAGGTAAAAACACACTTCTTGATTTTAACTTAGATACCAATATTGAAAAATTAACAAACGAATCTTAAGATAATTGGTTGTAAAAAGTTTATACCTAATATCAAAACGATTGGTGATAAATCAATACCTGCCATTCCAATCCTCAATGGACCAATTCTTGATCTTATTGGCTCAAGAAGCCTTCCATAGAATCTGTCTAATATCATTTTCACCTGACCGATTGGATGATCATTAGAAACTTGAATCCAACTTAGAATTATCCATAAAAACAAGGAGTAACTTAACAATCTGAAACCGAGTAAAAATAAGCTACACATTTATTTTGTATAAGCCAAGAGATTGTAATCTCTCTCTTTCACTTGACGGTAGTGACATGCTTGATGGAATTATCAAATAAACTCCATCCTTATGAATTATTCGCATTTTTGCATCACTTATAAATGCAATACCAGTTATAAAATCCACAATTCTTTGTCTAATGTTTTGATCAAGAATATCTCTGATATCTACAGCAACAATAAACCCTTCCTTAATCGGCGATCCTATAAGATGACTGTCGCTAAAAGACCTTAGTACTTTAATTTCAACCTCATCTTTTGGTTGATGAATCATTAAATCTCCCGTATAGTCTTCATTCGAGAACCTATTTTCAGAAGAAGGTCTTACAGTACGAGTGTTTTCAGGAATAACTTCTTCAACATATTCTGGTTGTTTAAGACCAATTGAAATTAAGAATTTTTCTAACATTATTTAAAAATTTTACTACCTACGCGTATTATTGTAGCACCATAATCTAGTGCAATTTTATAGTCAGCAGACATTCCCATAGATAGTTCTCCACTGTATTGTTTGTAATTATCTAAAAGTTTTTGATTTATATCATTCATATTTTTAAAAGATTCTCTTGGGTCACTATTGATATCTGGAATACACATTATTCCATTTGGAAAAAAAGTAAAATTCTTAAATTTTTCAAAAAACTTTTGAACATCATTTGGGTTGATCCCGCTTTTTTTTGGATCATTATCAATATTTATCTGAACAAATATTTCATGGTTTTTGTAAAGTAAATCAATTTTTTCTACTTCTTTTAGTCTTGAAACTGTGTGTACACTTTTAGAATTTTCTAAAATTTCAGAAATTTTTCTCGATTGGAGTGGTGCAATAAAATGAAAATGGCAATCTTTAAAATTACTCTTGTGATCTAATAATTCTTCCAATCTATTTTCACCAAATTCTCTAAATCCTTCATTATATACTTTTGAAATTTCCTCAGTCTTTCGGCCTTTAATTACTGGTAAAAGTCTTGCATTATATTTTTTAACTTCATCACTTATTTCATTTAGCATAGCTACATCCATACAGTGCTCTCTTGTCTCAATGAAGTTTTGTCTCTCCTGTATGAATGAAACATTTTATCTCCTATTGTGCACTCATTAGCTATTTCTAACTCAATATTGTTTTTTTTACAGAACAAAATTATTTCCCCACTTAAATTTAAAAATTTTTTTTCTTCTCTTTCAATAGTGTAATCTTGAAACTTTTGGCTCAAATCATCTTGAATTTCATAGCAACATGCTTTTGCATGAGGTCCAATCGATACTTTCAACTTTTTTTTATCAAAATCTTTGATTGCATTGTAAAATATTTTATTCTCTACGCCTTTCCATCCAGCATGAATAATTCCTATTCTTTTATTGTCTGATATAACAACAGGCATGCAATCTGCTGTTGAAACAACTAGTAAGAGATTCTTTTTTGTTGTAATTAGAGCATCGGCATCATAAACACCGCTTCGTTCAATTTCTAAAACTACGTTGCTATGAGTTTGGTTCATTGAAGCAACTTCAGTAAAGCTGGCTATGTCTTTGTTGCCTGATTTGTTATAAAAAGTTGCTTTAGATATTAACTTAGACTTAATCATCCTCTGATGAAATCAGGGAGATTATCTCCTCCGTTTTCATCAAAGTCAGATGACACTCTTCTGTTTGGTCTTTGCCCAAATCCTGCTGCAACAACTGTTACTTCTACAGCGTCACCTAAAGAATCGTCAACAAGATGTCCGAATATAATTTCTGCATTATCATCTGCTCTTTCGGTAATTACTCTTGCTGCTTCATTTACTTCTTGAAGTTTTAGATCCTCTGATCCAGCAATTGTTATTAGAACACCCTCAGCTCCGTCCATATTTGCTTCTAATAATGGTGAAGAAATAGCTGCTTGTGCGGCATTAGGAGCTCTTTGTTCTCCAGTAGACCTTCCAATTCCAAGAACGGCATTACCAGCATCTTTTAATATTGTTTTTACATCAGCAAAGTCAACATTTATTATTCCAGGGTTTGTTATTAAACCTGTAATACCTCTTACGCCATTTGCAAGTATCTCATCAGATTTGAGATAAGCTTCACTTATTTTGATATCTTTATCACTAATTTGTAAAAGTCGATCATTAGGAATAACAATTAATGTATCAACTACATCTCTAAGTGCTTGTATTCCTTCTTCAGCTTGAACTGATCTTCTTCTACCTTCAAAACCAAATGGTCTTGTAACAACACCTACAGTTAAAGCTCCCATCTCGTGAGCTATGTTTGCTAATATAGGTGATGCACCTGTTCCAGTTCCACCACCTTCACCTGCAGCGATGAAAACCATATCTGCACCTTTTAAAGCTTCATTTATAAGTTCTTCAGAATCTACTGCTGCTTGTCTTCCAACTTCTGGATTTGCACCAGCACCTAGACCTCTAGTTGATTTTCGACCGAGATCTAATTTTAAATCGGCTTTTGAACCAAGTAAGCTTTGGGCGTCTGTATTACAAGCTACAAAATCAACACCTTTAATTCCCATTTTTATCATTCTGTTAACAGCGTTGGTTCCACCGCCACCAACTCCAACAACTTTTATAACTGCTGCATAGTTTCTAGGTCTCATATTTAAGTTAACTCCTTTTTGCTTAGAACTTTTTTTAACTGCAGTTTTTTTAGACTTAGTTTTAGCCGCAGCCTTTTTTGCCTTGGGTTTCGTTACCCTAGCTTTAGATTTTGTTTGTTTTTTTGTTGCCATAATTTTTCCTTACGTTGTAGATTATCAATAATTTAAGTATATCCAAAACTTTTTTTAATTTTTATCTAGATGTAAAGTATAGATTTAGATTTTAACAACTAAGTATTGTTTCAATATCCTGACTGTTTGAATCGATTATGGTCACTTCCCCATCGCAATTGTCTTCTTCTAGTATGTATCCAACAACAGATCCTTTTTTTGAAAGGTCAACTGGTCGACCAATGTTAAGTGCGGTGTTTTTGTAGGATCCGGTAAGTTCAATTCCATCATATAGCATCTTCAAATCTTGAATTGATATGTCATACTTATTTACTGTTAAAATCAGGGAAATTATTTCACTATAAAATCCGTCTGGTACAGGTCCATTTGTAATTGTTAAACGTGGTAATCGGTTGTTTGATTCTGCGAGTTCTGTATATAAATTTTTATATAAGATCACTTCTTTTGGGTTCGTATCTCTTAGATCACTTATAACGATAATTTTTTCGTGGATAACAATATCTATAAATATAAGATTTGGAAGTTGTTTACTTATTACTAAGCTTTCAACACTTAAATTGTCTTCATAAAATTGACCAAAATCAGATTCATTAATGAACCAAATTGATTTACCTTTAACGAAGTCAAAAGAACTGTAATTTAAGTCAATATTTTTTTCATAATTAATGTCAGTAACTGTATATTTTAAGGAAAACATTGATAAAAATGTAATCAAAGCTAATAGAAAAAAAAACGAAAATATTGAGAAAGTTTTAAAAGATCTTTGTTCTAAATTTAGAAACTCATTCATTTTGTAAAGTCACCAATAAAAATAATCTCCTCTTCTAAAGTAATTCCAAATTTTGTTGATACTTTATCTTTTACATATTGAACAAGTTTAAATAATGATATAGCTTTTGCACCCTTTTCAGCTACAAAGAAATTAGCATGCTTTTCACTTACGCCAACACCATCAATTTTATAGCCTTTAAGACCAGCATTATCGATAAGTTCACCTGCAAAATAATCACTGGTATTTTTAAATACACTACCCGCATTATAAATAGCAGCTGGTTGTGATTTTTTTCTCTTCTCGTTAAAATCAGATAGATTTTTATCAATTATTTTTTTATCGCCTTTTTCAACTGTAAGTGTTGCACTTAAAATTATTTTATTGTCAAGATTTTTAGATTTTCTATATGAAAACTCTAACTCCTCCTTTTTTAAAATTTCAATTTCAAATGTTTCCAAGTTGAAACATCTTAAGTCCTTTAATAACTCAGAAAATTCCCATCCATAAGCACCAGCATTCATTTTTATTGCCCCTCCTACTGTTCCTGGAATGCCAATCAAAAACTCTGCGTTAGATAGTGAATTGTCTTTAAAGAATCTTGAGAGTTTAGGTAAGAAAACTGACGAACCTACTTTTATTTCAAAATTATCTGATAACGTTAATTCTTCAAATTTAGGAGTAAGCACATTTCCATAAAATTCTTTGTCAGAAAATGCAACATTTGATCCTTTTCCTAAGATAACATTTTGTTTTCCTTTTATAATATTCTCTAAATGAGATAGCTCATCTTCAGATTCAATACTTATAAAGTTTTTACAAATTCCACCAAACCTATAAGTGGTTACTTCTGATAAATTTACACTATTAATATTCATTTAAATATTTTAATATTTTTGGACCAAGTAAGGTAATATCACCAGCTCCTAGTGTTAATACTATATCTCCGTTTTGTACTTTTTTGGATAAATATTCAGGTACATACCTTATGGATTTTAAATACTTTATACTTTCTTCTTCAAAGTTTTTACTAGATATTCCTGGTATTGGAGACTCTCCAGCCGGATATATATCAGTTACAATTGCAAAATCTGCTAATTTTAGAGAATCTTTAAATGAATTAAAGTACTCCATTGTTCTTGTATACCTGTGAGGTTGAAATACAACGTAAAGTTTACTCTTAGTTTGCTGCTTTAATGCAGTTATAGTTGCTTCCATTTCTGTAGGATGATGACCATAATCATCGTAAATTAATACACCTTTAGATATACCGATAAGTTCTATTCTTCTTTTTACACCTGCAAATGATTCAATTGCATTCAAAGAATCTTTAATTTCAATACCATTTAATAAAGCTAATATAATTGCACCTAGCATATTAGCTTTAAAGTGGTCACCAATAATGTCAGACTTAATTTCATATTTGTTATTTTCGTATATAAAGGTTCCAGGACTTTTTACTTTAAAGTCAGCTGCTATATCTTTGCCGTAACTTACTGGGTTTTTTAACTCCTTCATAGATTTAATATTTAGATCATCATTATTAATAACCAAATTATCTGTTACATTTTTCATGACTTTGTAGAAAGCATCTTTATAGTTATCAAGATTTTTAAAATAGTCTAAGTGATCACTATCAACATTTAAAACTAATAAATCGGATATCTTAATTTTTTCAAAAGTGTTAAATGCCTCGTCGGTTTCTAAAATAAGTGGCTGATCAGGATCCCCATAGTGTCCACCAATTCCATTAAAGGTTGTAATCCCACCATATAAGTAGGAAACGTTTACATTATTAAAATGAAATATGTGTGAAAGCAAAGCAGTTGTGGAAGTTTTGCCATGTGTTCCTGTTATTCCTATTATCTTATGAATTTCTGATAAATTTTTTAAATACTCAGGTCTTGACAAAACGTTCTCTTTATCGTGAAAATCTTCAAATCTATCAGATTCAATTGGAATAGCACTTGAATAAATATAAAGACTCTCACGCTTATATGTAATTTCATCTAACGTATGTACAACTTTTATACCATCCTGACTTAACAGATTTGTTACGTATGATTTTCTTTGATCGTAGCCAATGACATTATCACCTTTTTGTTTTAGATATTTAGCTATAGAGCTCATACCGGAACCCCCAACACCTAAAATATAAATATTTTTATAACTCATTTGTTAATTTCATCAATGATTTTATTAACAATAGAATCATTGCCTATTTTTATGACATTATTTTTAGAGAATTCTTTAAATAGACTTTTATCAAGTTGTTCTAATTTCTTAAATTCATATTCTAAACTTTCATAATTTGGACAAAATTTAGCAAATTTTGACTTAACTAAATATTCTGCGTTCATTGACTGGTGGCTAGATGTTGTGCCATGCTTGTATGGAATAAGTAGTAAAGGAATGTTTATTAATACAGCTTCTAATACTCCTCCTCCCGCTCTAGAGACTTGAAGATCAATTGAAGAATAAAAATCGGTCATATCTTGAATAAACTCTATTTGCTTATAATTTTCGAATTTTTTTGAGCTATCAAGATTATTTGGACCAACGATGTGGATTATCTTTATATTTTTTATAGTGTTGTTGCCTAAATATCTGTATATCAAAGAGTTTATTTCTTCGGACCCTTGGCTTCCACCTTGTACTCCGATTGTTATTTCTTTATTATTAATTGATTTGTTATTTTGAATTTTTTTATCAACAATTGGTCCAGTGTTGTCTAAATTTGTTTGGTTTATATTTATTGTGTTTGGATAGGAAGTAAATTTATCACTTTTAAAATAGGAAGCAATTTTATTACCAAGTCCAGCATAAATATTTTGTTCTTGAATAAAGAATTTTATTTTATGTCTCCAGCTCAAATACCCAGCCAGAGGTGCAATATATGATCCAGTTGTAAATAAGGCTCCACAATTCTTTAAATCTATTTTTTTTTCAATAAGCCGAATAGATTTCATTATTTTTAGGATATTTAGCATATAACCAAACATGCCTGTCTTTGATCTATATATGTCTATTGAATGAACATCTATATCTCTATGTTTAAAATATTGAGATCCTCTTTTATCTGTTACTACCTCTATTTTTCTTTTTTCTATGCCTCTTTGACGTAAATCATCAATCAAATTAATAACGGGTAATACATGTCCCCCAGTGCCAACACAAAAAAAGACTATTGTATTTTGTTTCATAATTTTGAATAACCAATTGCTAAACCGCCGAACAAAGCCACCATGGCACTACTCCCGTAAGAAATAAATGGTAAGACAATACCTGTAATTGGTAGTAAACCAACCGCACCTCCAAGATTAATTACAACTTGTATTAAGACCCATGCTCCTAATCCAGAAAATACAAGTTTTTTAAATTCACTTTCTGTTGATATTGCCAATCCAAACAATGAGATAATTAAAATGCCTAGAATAATTATAAAAATTACTAATCCTACAAATCCATATTCCTCACCAATAATGGATGCAATAAAATCTGTATGAGAATTAGGAAGCATTCCCCATCTAGCGCGAGATGTTCCAGGTCCTAAGCCAAACATCCCTCCAGAACTTATAGCTATTCTGCTTTGATTTAATTGAAAGCAATCACCTAATAAATCTATGCCATTATCACAATCTTTATTTATCCAGGTTAAAATTCTATTCCATCGATAGTTCCCTGAAATTGCAAGGAAATATAGTGGAACTACAGATAGTGACAAAATACCGACAGGAAACTTTAAATTAATTTTTGAGAACAAAATTTGTGCTAAAACTATTCCAAATATAGTTAGTGTTGTTCCGTAATCAGGTTGAAGGTAAATAAAAAGACAACACATTAAAGGTAGGAACATTGCTCTTTTTAAATAAAATAAATCACTATATTTTGAATCAAGGTTTGATAATTGATAAGCAATCCACAAAATAATTAATGGTTTAGCTAATTCACTTGGTTGAAAATTGATTATTCCTAAGTCAACCCATCTTCGACTTCCTCCTCTAACTATTCCATAAGTTAAAACAAAAAAAAGTGATGTTGTTACAAATACAATTGAAAGATTTATTAATTTTTCCTGAATTGAAATATTTATTTTTTTCCCAATATTGAATATTACAATTCCAAGTAAAACCGCAGCAATATGTCTTTTTATAAAGTAAAAATTATCGTTGTATTGATTCATTCCTTGTACAGATGAAGCTGAAATATTCACTAAAACACCAAAAGTTACAAGAAACCATATAGAGAATAAATTTAATCTTTGAAAAAATAAATAAGAAAATCTCAATTTTGTCCACCTTTTAAATTCATCACTATTGATTTAAAAAATTCTCCTCTTTCAATATAATTTTCAAAATCATTAAAACTCGAACCTCCACAAGAAAACAAAACGGTTTCAAATCTTTGAAAATCCTTTTTTAAAATATCTTCTAATTCAAAAATTGATTTAATAACTTGTACTTCACAATGAAATAAATTGTGATCCAAATTCATATCATTGGGAATAATTATTTTTTTTATTTCATTTGATAGTTGAAGTTCACTTGTAGGAATATTTTTTGTAATTCCATGCATAATAAGTAATGCGTTTTTTACTCTTTCACTTGCTGAGGATACAGAGTGAAAATTTGTAGATTTAGAGTCATTTATAAATCTTGTTCCATTGATAATTTCAACTTTTTCAAAACGATGTTCTGTAGTTGACTTATTTTTCAAAAATTTATAAGCATTTTCTATATTGAGATTTAATTTATCAATTAATTTAATGAATGCAATAGAGGTATCAATTGGATAATTTGATAATTTGAGATCAAACTTTTTAGTTATATCTTTGTTTGATTTTTCTTCTGAGGGAATTCCTATTATATTTTCAAGTTTTACACTAGATACTGTATTTGTTCCAACAATAAGATTATTTTTTGATTCCAAAAATTTTAATAATTTCATTTTTGAACTTTTATATTCTTCAAGGTCCTTATGCCAATCAAGATGATCAGAGTGAAAATTTAAAAATACACCAAAGTCTAACTTTAAATTTTTTGAATAAAAAAGTTGAAAACTTGAAAGTTCAACAATTGCATAAATTTTTTGATTTGATTCAAATTCAAGTGGCGAAACACCTACATTTCCGCATGCAATAGATTCAATTCCATTTTCATTTAAAAAATTTGATAATAAATTAACAAAAGTTGTTTTACCGTTTGTTCCAGTAACGCCTATAAAAGTACCTTTGAATTCATTTGAGAATAAATCAATATCAGTAATTACTTTATTTTCAGGAAAGTCTTTAAGTAATTTATGATCTGGTTTTATTCCAGGAGAGACGACTATTTGATCAACTTGCTCTAAATGTGAATCTCTAAAAACTAGTTCTTCCCCAATATCTTTTAATAAATCTAGATTGTCATCATGAATTAAATAATCTTTGGATGTAGTGTCAAAATATTTTTTGACAGATTGACCTGTATTGCCATATCCAAGAATTAAAGACTTCACTTAATTTCCAAACAATACCCAGTCTCCATAAAATAGACCAAGCCCCATTACGATGAAAATTCCGTTGATTATCCAAAACCTAACAATAATTGTTGTCTCTGCCCAATTACTCATTTCAAAATGATGATGAATTGGTGTCATTTTAAAAATTCTTTTTTGTTTCAATTTATAAGAAGATACCTGAAGGATGACAGATAAGGCCTCAAATATATAAAGGAAGCAAAAAAAGAAAATTAGGCCATCCGCACCTAGCGATATTAAAATTATCGGAAACATAGCACCAATAAAATGAGACCCTACGTCTCCCATGATTATTTTTGCAGGATTTGTATTCCACCATAAAAAACCAAGAGTAGAACCAGCTAAAGCAGATATAAGTGTAGATAGCTCAAGACCAACCATTTCATTATTCATAAAATTTATGTAATAATCTGGATGCCTAAAAATCCAAAAAGCAATAATTAAAATTCCTCCAAAAGAAACTGAGGATGTACCTGCTACAAGACCATCTAAACCATCTGTAAGATTTGTTGAATTGGTAATACCTACAATTAGAAAGACTATAAGGATCCACTTTAAAAATCCAACTTCAAAACCAAAACCGCTGAAAAAATAAAATGTTGATGAGTAATCTAGATAGTAAAAATATAAACTTACAAAAGAACCTACCAATATTTGTAAAAATATTTTATTTCTGGCTCTAAGGCCTAAATTTCTATTTTTTCTAACTTTTAAAAGATCATCAATTAATCCAACTGAAGCCATGAGTGTACCGAATAAAAGTAGATTAAAAATTACTGGATTAATTGATATCAATTCAATCTTAAAACCCTGACCAATTGTCCAAAAATTAATATGTGACAGAACATATCCGGCATAAGTTCCTAAAATTATAAATACACCTCCCATTGTTGGCGTACCTTTTTTATGGTCATGAAAAACCACTTCCTCTTGAATTGGTTGACCAATATTTCTAGATTTAAAATAGTTAACTCCTATGGATGTTGACAAAATTACGAACAAGAAAGAAATTGCACCAGATACAATTATTGCAATCAAATTAAGCCTCCAATGGTCTCATTAATGAAATCGTTATCATTAAAAGGAATATGTGAATTGTTTATTTCTTGATACATTTCATGCCCTTTACCTAATACTAATAAAACTGAGTTTTCCTTGAGCTCATTAATTGCAGAAGTTATTGCTTCTTTTCTATCAAGAATTACAGTAGTTTTAGATAAATCGCATCCTTTTAAAATATCATTTGATATCTGAATAGGATCTTCATTTCTTGGATTATCATTCGTTACTATTACACTATCTGCTAACTGGGAAGCAGTTCCCATAAGTTTTCTTTTTTCTTTATCTCTATTACCTCCAGCCCCAAACAAAACAATAACCTCAGAAAAATAAGGATTCACATATTTAATAACTTGGGAAATTGATTCAGGAGTGTGAGCGTAATCTACAATTATTTTATTAGTTTTGAAATTAATTAAATCAAATCTTCCTTTTGGGTTTTTCAGATTCGAAATATTTTCTATGATTTGGTCTACATTTTTTATTTTTGAATAATATGCCATAGAAAAAGCAAGTAAAAAATTTTGATAAAAATTTGGACCAACGATATCTAATTCAAAATCGTATATTTTTTTATTAATTTCTATTTTCAAACTAGTTTTTGGGTATGTCTTTTTCTCTAATATTTGTAAATCTGCTTGAGTGTCTGAGCTTATTTTAAAAGATGGCAAAGATGAATTTTGGGCAACTTTATTACCCCATTCATTGTCTATATATACATACTTATCTGATAGCTGGTTTGAGAATAACTTTAATTTTGAATTAAAGTAATTTTCAATATTTTTATGGTAATCAAAATGATCTTGAGATAGATTTGTAAAACCTGAGGTATTAAATCTAATGCCGTTAAATCTATCTTGATCTAAAGCATGTGATGAAGCTTCAAGAATTATATTATTGTATTTTTTAAAATCTGACTTTCCGAGTAATTTAAGAATATTAAATAATTTAGGTGAGGTTAAGTGTTTTTCATTTGTTATTTCAGAAAATAATTCGTTTTCATTAGTTCCAATAAATAAACTTTCCGGACCAAGTAATTCTTTAAGATAAGCTCCTGTTGTTGTTTTACCATTTGTTCCTGTAATGCCAAAGTACTTTTTTGATTCATAGTCATTACATAGGTAATTGTATGAATCAAGAAAAACTTCACTATAATTTTTTGCTTTAATTACTTTATCATCATTCGAACTGCAATTTAAAGATGTAATGACTAGCTTCACTTTCTTCTTTAAGGACTCGTCTACATATTTGTCTAACTTATCTTTATCGTCATGATTAATAAATAGTACTGACCCTTCCTCAACATCTAATGAGCTGTTAACAAAATTTTTAATATCAATTTCAGTAAATTTTAATTCTGACAAATTAAGTTCACTCATTTTATTTATCCGGTACTAGGTTTCTTACAATATTCTTAAATATTGGTGCAGCTGTAGAGCCACCTGTTACATACTCTGAAATCGGAGAGCCTAGTGCGCCCCATAAAATTACTGATCCAACTATTGGTCCTTCATTAGTCTCTATAAATCCAGTAAACGATGTATTAAAGCGTTTATCTGAATATCCAATACCCTCCAGATATGTCCGGCTAGTTCCTGTTTTACCACCTATTACATAACCACTCATTCTTAAAGACTTACCTGTTCCATTGTCTCCCTCAACAACGTTAATAAGTAATTTTTTCAATCTGTTGGACAAATCATTAGAAATGATTGATTTTTGATTTACATTCTGATCTAAATTTCTCAATAAAGATAGTTGAATATCTTTACCACCATTCGCAATTATGCTATATCCCTTGACCATTTGATATTGAGTTGTGTTTATAGAATAACCTATTGAGAGAGAACTAAGACAGGTTTTACATGAGTTATATTCTGTAAATGATCCTTTAGATTCTCCAGATAGCTCTACACCTGTTCTAGAACCAAACCCAAATTTTTTCAAAAATTCCTCAACATTGTCAATATTAGAATTGTTAACAATTTTTATAGTTCCTACATTCGAAGATCTTTCTATAATTTCTTCAACAGTAAGATTTAGTGGTTCATGCTTTAAAAAATCTTTGAAGCATCCTTTAAATCCTTCATAATTATCATCACATGATCCATCGATAATTTCTATCTCATCTTCGACTAAGTATGAATTATTCTCATCAACGATATCCGATTCTATTAATGATCCTATGGTAAATATTTTAAGTGCTGAACCAGGTTCGTAGTTTGCTCTTGCACTTATAAGGTCAATATCAAAATATTTATTATCTGAGGATGATGTCTCTGAAGAAATAAGAACTTCGCCTGTTAAAGAATTTGCAAAAACAACTGAACACTTAAAAGCTCCTGTATCGAGTAATGCATCATTGCAGAGATTTTCCGTCAAATATTGTAATTCAGAGTCGATAGCAAGTACTAAATCTTCTCCATGTTTTGGTTGAATTGTCTTAATTTCACCTTGTGGAATTATTGCTCCATTTGGTGCTGATTCATACCTTAATTCTCCATTCTGTCCTTGAAGAAAATTATCAAAATATAGTTCAAGTCCCTCTATTCCATTTCCATCTGGATCAACTAGTCCTATTAGATTGGATGTTGATTCATCATAAACATTTCTTTTATTTGATTGCTCTAAATGTACACCTTTATAATTCCAAGATTTAATTTTTTGACCAGTTTCAAAATCAACATTACGTTTAAGATAAAAAAAGCCAGAATTTTCGGTAATTTCATTTAAAATTTTATTCTCATCAATTCCTAATATTGGGGACAATATTTTAATGAGGCCTAAATCGTTTATCTCATTTGGTCTAATCGCTACATTGTAAGATTGGATGCTACTGGCCAGTACGTTAAAATGTTTATCATATATTGTTCCCCTTTTTGCTTCTAGAACTTCTACCCTTTCCCTGTAAGATAACGCTTGATCTTGAAAGTGATCAGATTCGATAAATTGTAAAGAATATACTTTTTGAATAAATAGATATGAGCCAAACAATACAAAAGAAAATATAGTTAAGAATAAAAAATTTAATTTCAGTCTATTTCTGCTAAATCTCATCTACTAAAACCCATTACAGTAGGACTCATTTCTTCAATGTCATTAAGTTTGTATGGGGTTTCAAGATCTAGGTTCAAGTTATTAACCCTTAGCCTGACATATGAATTTAATTTGGATAAATTTTCAATATTTTCAAACGAATATTTCTTAATGTATTCAACATTTATATTTGCTCTAGAGCGTTCGAGTTCTACAATTTCATTGTTAATTGATGAAAGTTCATTTGAAATTTCATTCATTTTTATATTTATAAAAAGTGAAAAAATAACAGATATTGATAAGAGTGAATATATTAAACGAAAAATATATTTTTTTCTCATAATTTAATCACGTACCTTAATGTTGCAGATTTTGCTCTTGAATTAGTTTCTATTTCTTTATTGCTGGGGTAATATTTTTTTTTGTTTGGAAATTTAAAACTTTCTACATTGTTACAAACACATATTGCAATTGAAGGGTCACAAGTACAACCAATGGTTAGCTCGTTCATAAAATTTTTAACAATTTTATCTTCAATGGAATGATAAGAAATGCAAACTATCACTCCATTTTTTGAAATTACATCTTTTATACTGGTTAATGACTTTTTTAACTCATCTAACTCGTCATTAACTTGAATTCTTATCGCTTGAAAAATTCTTCGAATACTTTTTTCAATATAAATTGGATTTTGTTTTGGTAAAGCATCTTTAATTAGTTTTACCAAATCCTTTGTTTTGTAAATTGGCCGATTATCTACTATTTTTTTTGCAATTGAACTTGAATATCTTTCCTCTCCATAATTTTGAAAAACTAGTTTTAATTCTTTATAAGAAAATGAATTCAATATATTTTCAGCAGTTAAAGATTCTTGTTGATTCATTCTCATATCTAAATCAGAATTAATTGAGTATGAAAACCCTCTAGATGGTGTATCTATTTGATGACTTGAAACTCCAAGATCATAAAGAATTCCACTAATTGGAGTAAATGAATTCTTTTCTAAATAATCTTTAATTTCTGAAAAGTTTAACTGAATTACATTGTGATTATTGTTTTTATTTGCAATCGAATCATAATCACGGTCAAAACCAATCGCAGTAAATTTTTTTTCTAAATCAATAAATTCAAAATGAGAGCCATCGCCATAAGTTGCATCAATAAAATAACCCTCTGGAACATCTTTTAGTAAAGAAGAGATTTCTTCTTTCATAACGCCAACATGTGGCATGTACCCAACCCTGTTACTGTTCATACCCAGCTCTCTAGAACTGGCACCAATTGGAAAGTTGGGCGGAGTAAGGGTGTTCCAATTTAGTTGTCTAGAGAGCTGGCTATGAACTTATCCTTTCACTTCGTTAATATTTGCAAATTCATGATCTGCTTCATTTTGAATTTTTTTCCAAACCTTTGAAGACCAAATTTCAATTGTGTTTCCTGTACCTGTAACAGTAACGTCACCATTAATTGGAATACTGCTGTAATCTCTTAAGTTCTCAGGAATTTGAATCCTTCCGGCTGAATCAAGTTTTGAGTCAACAGCGCCACTAAATATAGCTCTTCTTAGTTGACGTGATGATTTTTCAGTTACAGGAAGGTCAGCCATTCTTTCTGAAAGAAGCGACCAACTTTTCTTTGTAAGTATCTGTAGACAGTTATCTTGTCCCTTGGTGACTACACAGCCCTGTTGGAGCTCTCTTCTAAACTTCGATGGAATAACTACTCTACCCTTCGAGTCCATTGTGTGTTGATACTCACCAAGGAACACTTTTATCCGCCTTTCGTGCCTTGAACCACTTTGTGTCATTATATGACACTATATGACACTTTGCAACACAATTTAAAAAAAATTTTTTATGCTGATATGAGAAATTCTTTCCACTCCGGATCGGGATTAGAGCCAATAATTGTTTTAATCCAAAAATTACCTTCTGGCTTTAAAGGTGCTTGAACTAGCTTTAATATTGTTTGATTTAAATACTTATCTGCTTTTATAAGATTACATTTTTTACAACATGCAACAACATTCTGCCATTCATGTTGTCCCCCTTTTGATTTTGGAATTATATGATCAATTGACTCTGCTTGGCTACCACAATATTGACAAATATATTTGTCTCGTATAAAAATATTCTCGCGATTTAAAGCAACTCTTCTTGCATATGGTGCTTTTACGTAATAATTCAAGGCAGCAACTTTTGGAATAGTGATTGTTGATGACTCAGATCTTATTTCAAAATTTGAATTTTTTATGACATTTATTTTGTTGGATAGTAAAAGTGATATAGATCTTTTGGCTGATGCAATAGAAAGTGGCTGATAAGTTGCATTAAGTATCAACGTTCTATGATTTTCAAAATTGTTCATAATTAGATTTTAGAAGAGAAAAAGTAATTACGCTTGTAACTGTTGAGATTGGATATCATCTTCAACTCTTGTTAAAAGATTTAAGAATCTCTCTTTATCAAGCTCGAACTTTGAAATGTCTTCTTCAACTTCTTTGGCAACAAAATCAATAGTTTCAAAGAATGCCAATTGCCCTTGCTTTAGAGCGTCAAAAACTTCGTTTTCCTCAACTGAATAAATTGTTTCTCCGTCAGAAATAAGTTTTGTTTTTGATAACTGATCTTGTAAATCACCATTTCTGGTTAAATACCTCCATGCACGTCTTACTCTTTGAATACTCATTCCATTATCTAATAATGTTTTGATTACTTTAAGTGAAACAATATCTCTAAATGAATATAGTTTTGGAACTCCTGGCTTACCGAAAGAAGACTGAATACTTGGAGAAACTAATTTAACTTTGTCCCAATACCTTAATTGATGAGATGTGCATCCTGATAAATAGCATGCTTGTTTAGATGTAAACGCGTCTTTCTTCAATCCCTTACTCCTTATTAAAATCAGACGTATTATTTAATTTAATTAATACTATTTGTTTTGTCTAGAGGTATCTTTGTTTCTTACCAATTTATAGATTTGTTTAAAATTCCACTCCTGAATATTTTCAGCATTGAGTAGCGATCTAGTGTTGGTGACAAAAACATATCCTGACAGGGCCATTACTACAAATCCAACAACTGCAAATGCAGCTTGTATTGTATAAGTTCCAATCATTGTGAAAAATCCAAGAATAAAAGTTATGAATGAAATTGATATTCTAGCTCTTGAAAAATTTGACAATGTTAAATTCTCAACAGCTTTCTCAAGTTTTGGATCATCTTTAGACAAACCCAATTCAATTTGCTTTAATATTTCTTCTTCTTCTTTATTCAAACCCATATGAAGATTTTAATATATTCTGAAACTACTCTGTAATTAAGATGAATATATTTTTAAGGCATGGAGAAGTTAAAAATCCTAAAGATATTTTATATTACAATATACCTGGATATGAACTATCAAAACTCGGCAAGTCACAAGCTGAACATTCTGCTGAAGTTTTATCAAAAGATTTTAAAATAGAACAGATTATTTCCTCACCACTCCTCAGAGCTAGACAGACATCTCAAATAGTTAGCAATAAATTAAAAATGGAATTTTCTATATCTGAGAAGATAACGGAATGGGATGGATTGTTAAATTGGAAAGGTTATACATTTGATGAAATTACTGAAACTAATGAGTATTTAATCTACAACGATGATCCGACTGAACTTAGTACCAATGAATCTTTTTTTGAAACATTTCAAAGAGTTGAGGAGTTGTACAACAATAATAATCATACATTATTTGTAACACATCAGGACACAATTAGATCATTCATGTTTTATAAATTAAAGTCTAAGAAATTTAACCAAGATAAACCGGGCCATTGTGAATTACAATATATTGAAAATGATACTCTTCAAAAATATACTAACCCTGTCTAGGTAAGTATATTATAAAGTATAATTAAAAAAATTCCAAAAAATGAGCAAAAACTAATTACTCCAACCAATGGTTCTATTGTTCTTAATATTTTTGAGTTTACTTTTTCAAGATAATATAAAACTAAATACTTACTTCCAAGAAAAGATAGGAACCCTGCAGCGATGAAATATACAAAACTAAATAACGATAACCATGGATTTACAAAATTCATCTTATATTACAATACTCATGCGTATGGTATTTAGTAAAAAATTTAAATTTATTGTATATTTTGTAGTAATTCTTTTGTCTATTTATATAGGTTACGTATTGGGTATTACTTTTTGTTCACAAAACTGTCAAACTACAATTTTTATTAACATTTTTATAACAAATGTCGTTATGGTAGGTGGTGTTTTTACACTTGTTAGGTTGTCCGAAAAATCAATTACAGAATGGAATGACGATAATTACTATGAAAAAGATTGAATTACTTTAATTATTTTTTTTATATTTTTCGAATCAATATCCTTATGTAAAACAAACCTAACAACTTTTTCTCTCAGATATCCTGCTTTAATTTTGCTTTCCAATAACCTTTCTAAAAACTTATCTGAATTTTCAAGAGAAACAAATTCTAATAAAACCATATTTGTCCCTTTATAAACAACTGAATCCAAACCTTTAATCTTATCTTTGTTAATTGTTAATTCATCATAGATTTTTCTAGCTTTTTTATGATCGTCTAATAAATTTTCCCGATTAATTAATGCAAATTTAGCAGCAGATGCAATTATTCCAACTTGCCTCATCCCCCCTCCTATCTTTTTTCTATATTCACGGGAATCATTTATAAAACTTTTTGTTCCAAGAAGTATTGAACCTATTGGAGCTCCAAGTCCTTTTGAAAAGCAAAAAGTTAAACTGTCACAGTACTCTCCATAATTAGATTTTGTATCATTTTCTAAAATTGCATGCCAAACACGAGCACCATCTACGTGAAGTTTTAAATTATATGAGGAAGTGTACTCGTATAGTTTTTGTATATCCTCAAAAGGAATAATTGATCCCCCTGATGATAAATGAGTATTTTCAATTGCGACGGTAGATATATTTGGTTTATGATAAAAAGATTTTTTAATTTGAGTATCTAAGTCCTCTAAATCTAAATTGCCATCTTTATGCTGAACATTTCTAAATTGAATTCTTGACAAAAATGATGCTGCACCATGTTCATAGTTTTGAATGTGAGAATCAGATGTTGTAATTACCTCATCACCTGGATTGGTATGGTTAAGTAACGATATTTGATTACCCATAAGACCAGACGAAACAAATAAGCCAGCCTCAAACCCAAGAAGGTTTGCAGTAAATTCTTCAAGTTCATTAACTGTTGGATCTTCTTTATACTCATCGTCTCCAACTTCTGCTGTAATTATATGTTCAAGCATCTCTTTCGAGGGCTTAGTTACGGTATCAGACCTTATGTCAATCATTTTTTAATTCAAGCACTGTTTCTCAATCTCATCAATTTGTTTATTAAATGATTTTTTTTCAGACAGTACATAAATTATTTCAAAGTTTTCTTGACTAATTGTTTTACCATCGAAGCTGAGATCCTTTGTGCAATAACTTACGTTCAATTTTTTTGATTTAGCTTTAGAATGGACTTCTATTTTTTTTAGTAGATTAATTATGTCTCCCTCCCATTGGTTGGTCCCTAAACCATATTTAAGGGCTAGGGCATTTAATTTTTGTGATGATCCACCAATAACTAAATTTACGTTATTCTCTTGATAATTTTTATTAGCAATTATTTTTTTGATGACTTCTTCAATATTGTTGTCATAAATATCTTTTTGTATTTCATATTTATCATCACCAATGCCAATACCTAGATTAAAATTTTTAATTTCCATAAGCGGATTTATATAATTTTCCATTAAATCATTTATTTCTCTTTTTCTAATATTTAATACCATTGACCCTATTTTGAAATTTCTTTCATATTTATCTAATTTCGATAATGCATCCATTATTTTGTAAACAGGAAGTTTCTTTATCTCTGGATTTATACTGTGATCAAAAACATAAACTGTTTTGATTTCTAAATTATTTAATTTATCAATTTTTTTTTGGTATTCCTCCTCAAAGAAAGAACCATTTAAAAGTACTGAGTTATTATTCACTATTTAAAGCTAATAGTGCTGCACCTAACATCCCTGAATCTTCACGGGCTTTGCTTAATTTAATTTTTGGAAAATTTCTGTTTGGGAATTCAAAGTTTTTACTGATGTACTCATTTAGTAATGGAAGAAACTCATATGGGCTTTTAGTCATGCTGCCACCAATAACAAATATATCATTATCGAACAGTTCAAATAAGGAAATTAAAGCATTTGAAGTATTTTGTATTATTTCATCTCTCGCATGCTTTTCGTAATCTTCAAGATCAATTGATCGATCAAATAATAGAGAGCCAACTTTTTCTTCATAAAAAATATTAGATAATTTTGTTTCTTTGTTTATTTCGTATAATTCCTGACACTTTTTTGTCCAAGCTTTTGCAGATATTACATCTTCTAAATAGGATTTTTCATTAATCAAGATACGTCCTATTTCACCTGCATTTCCACTGCCTTTAAATATTTCTGAATTATAAATTATCCCCCCTCCTACTCCAGTACCAAATGTAAGCATTATCAAATTTTTATAATCATTTTTGAAATGTGATAAATATTCAGAATATGCAGCTAAGTTTCCATCATTCTCTAAGTAAATTTTTTTCTCTTTAGCAAATCCAAGTTTTTTAAAATCGATAGAAAATTTCATATTTGTACCATATTTAAAAATATGATTATCGTTATCTACAAAACCTGGCATGCCGAGTGAAACTTTATGAGTTTCATCAGAGAATCTATCATGAATTTCTTCAATTAATGAAATGAAAGTATCTTCTCTTTTTGGGGTATCTTCTATGAATTTTTCTCGAATTTTAAGTTTTTCATCGACAAGTCCACCTTTAATTGTCGTTCCACCAACATCGAATGCTAAAACCTTCATATTTTTAATGATTCTAAATCTAAATAGCTACTAGTTGAGCGAAAATATCCAATATTAATACATTTTGTACTTCCAAGTATCCATTCATATGCTTTTGGTTGATGTACGTCTCCAAATAATGAAAATTTTGGCTTTTTGTCTTCTATAAACGTCTTTAAACTTTCCCACCCTTGTTCTTTTTTATTTGTAATAACATCCGTTATCAATTCATCAATAAAAGGAGGTGCATGAGTACATATAATGTCTACATTTCCTAATTTTTCTAATTTAGTTTTAAACTCTTCTTCTGAAATTTCTCCTCTTGCATTTATTGGTGTTGGAACTCCTCCACCAGCAAAACCAAGTTTAATGTTTTTATAATCAAGAACTTTCCCGTCAATATTTGTAACATTTTTTGTTTTAGTTTCTTCAAGTATTTCAAGACTATCTACATTGCCGGGGATTACAAATACTTCAAAATTTTTGAGTAACTTAAATACATCTTCATACTGCTTGTATATTGAATCTTGTATTTTTTGCTGTTTTAATTCCCTATCTTCTGAAAATAATTGTTCCCACATTTTTTTTCTTTTAGAAAAATCATGTTTTTTTCTAAGATTCATTAACTCGTTTACATTTTCTTCACCAAAGACATCTTTTGCGATACCCTCTCCATTTCTATAATCTATCCAATTGATTAAATCTCCCAAAATTACCAATGGTCCCTTGTCTTTAGGCAATGTACTTAAGGAATCTAATCCATGATGAATATCTGATATAAAAATCATTATTAATTTATGAGGTAACTGCTCCTGAATCAGCTCCTGAAACTAATTTAGAGTATTTACTTAAAACTCCAGATTTGTATCTTGGTTCAGGAAGTTTATAGGACTCAAACCTTTTTTTAATTTCAGATTCTGTCAATTCCAAGTTCAACTCTCTTTTTGATAAATTCAAATTTATTAGATCACCATTTTGACATATTGCAATAGGTCCTAGATCAAAACTTTCTGGTGTTACGTGGCCAATACATAAACCAGTAGTTCCACCCGAAAATCGACCATCAGTAATCAACAGGACATCTTTTCCTAAACCTGCACCTTTTATTGCAGCTGTAATTTGAAGCATTTCTCTCATACCTGGACCACCTTTCGGCCCCTCGTTTCTAATTACAACGACATCTCCTTTTTCAATCTTGTTATTGAATAAGGCATCTAAAGCATCTTGTTCACTTTCAAAAACATTTGCAGGGCCAGAAAATTCGTTCACTTCAATACCCGCTGTCTTTACAACAGATCCGTTTGGTGAAAGTGTCCCATTTAAAATAGCTATTCCTCCTTCTTTTGAAATTGGATTGTTTGGGAACGAAACTACATCTTGATTTTTTGGAATATCAATATTTTCTAAATTTTCACCAACAGTTTTTCCAGTTACCGTTAAACAGTTAGGATCAATTAATTTATTCTCAAGAAGGATTTTAGAAACTACTGGAACCCCTCCAATTTTGTCAAGATCAACCATATGATATTTTCCAAACGGTTTCATATCTGCAAGATGTGGAACTGATTTACCAAGATCATCAAAAGTATTTAGATCAAGATTAATTTTTGCTTCATAGGATATAGCTAACAAATGCAATACTGCGTTTGTGCTGCCTCCAAGGGCTAATACTGTTGTAATTGCATTTTTAAAAGCCTCTAGGGTCATGATATCTCTTGGTTTTATGTCTTCTTTCAATAAATAATTTAATTGCAAACCTGACTCTTTTGCTGCTGTTCTTAACCTTTGATCTTCAGCTGGGATTGACGCAGTGCCAGGTAAACTCATCCCAATAGCCTCTCCTACAGAAGCCATTGTGTTAGCTGTAAACATCCCTGCGCAAGAGCCTTGTCCTGGACAGGCATTACATTCTATTTCATACAACTCTTCTTCGCTAATTATCCCCTTTTCGAAAGCACCAATTCCCTCAAAAACATCCACTATAGATATATCTTTTCCTTTGTAGACTCCCGGAAGGCTACTTCCACCGTATAAAAAAATTGCTGGTCTATTTATTCTTGCTGATGCCATTAACATTCCAGGTAATGATTTATCGCAACCTGCAATTGTTACCATTCCATCAAACCTTTCTGCATGCATAACTAGCTCTACAGAATCTGCAATGACTTCCCTTGAAACCAATGAAGCCCTCATGCCCTCATGCCCCATTGATATTCCATCTGAAACGGCTATTGTAGAAAAAATCAATCCAGCTGAATCAGTACCATTTACTCCCTCTTTTGCATGAATTGATAATTCTGGTCCAGTAAGATTACATGGAGTAACTTCATTTCCAGCAGAGACAATTCCAACTTGAAACTTATTGAAGTCATCATCTTGCAAACCTACCGCTCTGAGCATCGCTCGTGCAGCAGATTTTTCAACTCCTTGTGTTACGTCATCAGAAAATTTAACCATAAATTAAGAATAGATAAAATATACTACAAAATCACTTAATTAAAAGGTCGAATTCATGAATAACATTTTGAGAAACCTCTCTTTTATAGAATGTTTCTTTGTTTATTGTATTTAATCTGTCGACTCTCCATAAAGCCCATACAGAATATAACCGTATTATCTCACTGTCTGAATAAAGGAGTTGATTAAATAATTCGTGGCTGTTTGGTAGAGGATTATTCGCAAGTGCAATTATTGCATTTCTTTTCAAGTAATCTGCATCTCTCTTTGGAACGTAAAACCATGAGAATTTTGAAATTAGTTCATAATTATCCATATTTATTATTTCTATAAGATCTACTTCGAATGTTTTATTTATATTGATTAATTTATTCTGACCTGGAGGACATGATAAAAGACAGTCATCACATCCGTAAAACCTATTTGCAATTTTGATTCTTATTTCATGAGGAATTATTTTTGGAGATTGCAACCAATAAGATATACACTTATTTGAATCAATTTGATATTCGTTATCAATCGCACCGGTTGGGCATGAAATTTGACACATATTACAGGTACCGCATGAATATGATGCTTCACTTGGTGATTTAAAATCTTTTTCAACATATAAGTTGCCAATTAACTGCCATGGCCCCACAGTAGGAGTCAACATCATCGAACTTTTACCTTGCCAACCCATTCCAGACTTTTCAAAAAATAACCTGTCATAGTGACTTGGATTGTCGATAAATTCATGAGTTTTTATATTTAGATCATCAAAATGATTCTTTAAAATATTAATAAATTGTTTAATTGGCTCGTAATAGTCGTTAACAGCGAATCTTGCTATGGAACCTTTACCTAAAGGGCTAGCAATACTTGTTTTATAATTTTCCCCGTAATTAAAACTGATAATAATACAAGATTTTGCCCACTTAAATTTATCTCCTAACCCAGAATAATCAGGATTAGAAAAGGTAAATTTCATGTCAGCATGTTTGTTCTCATTTTTGACGTGTTTTATTTCCTCTGATTTATTAACAAGTGAAGGCAAACTCACAGTTGATACACTCATATATTCGGGAACATCAATATTGTGTTTATTTAAATAATTAATTAAATTTATGTCTTTCATTTTTATAAGGTTTAACTATAGTTATTCATAATGAAAAAAAGTGTAATTTTAATTTCTTTACTAGTATTAGTGCTTATGTAGCGCTCATTTACTAGTATTGAGCGCCTCCCCAAAATAGGGAGGTTTTTTTTTGAAAGAAATGATATGAGTGAAGAAAAATTAAGTGGAGCTGAACTTGTCGTAAGAAGTTTAGAGTACATGAATATATCAACTATTTTTGGTTTACCTGGTGGTGCAATATTACCTGCCTATGATCCGCTATATGACAGTCCAATAAGACATATCTTGGCCAGACATGAACAAGGGTCTGGACATATGGCAGAGGGATATGCACAAGCAACGGGTGAATTGGGAGTTGTAATTGCTACTTCTGGCCCAGGTGCAACTAACTTAATTACCCCACTTACAAATGCACTGATGGACTCTACTCCTCTTCTAGCAATAACTGGTCAGGTAGCTTCCGAAGCAATTGGTAATGACGCTTTCCAGGAAGCGTACACTGTTGGATTAACTATGGCTGCAACAAAACATAACTACTTGATAACTAGTGCAGAAGAGATACCACAAGTGTTACTTGAAGCAAAACATATTGCTACGACTGGAAGACCTGGCCCTGTTCTTGTTGATATACCAAAAGACATATTAAATCAAAAAGTTGAATGGATTGAGCCTAAATTAATAGAAATGCCAGGATACAAGCCAACATTAGAACCAAATCCAAAAATGATTAGTCAAGCGGCTGAATTGATAAAACAATCAAAAAAACCAATTCTTTATGTAGGTGGCGGAATTATTCATTCCAAAGCAAATAAAGAGCTATTTGAACTGGCAACGAAATTTAAAATTCCAGTTGTAACAACATTGATGGGAAGAGGTGCATTCCCAGATGGAAATGAACTATGTTTTGAAATGCCTGGAATGCATGGTAACTATACAGCGACTACATCAATTCAAAAATCAGACCTCTTAATTGCTATTGGTGTGAGGTTTGATGATAGAGTTACTGCAAATCCAAAATTCTTTGCTCAAAATGCAAAAGTCATTCATGCAGATATTGATCCTGCAGAAATTGGAAAGATTAGAGAGCCTGAAGTTCCAATAGTTGGAGATGCAAAAAGTGTAATAACTGGATTAATTGAAAAATTAGCTGATACAGATTTAAATACATCAGATTGGCTTGATGAACTAAATCAAATGAAAAAGGAATATCCTCTTTCATATAATCAAGAAGAAAAAGGGCCTTTAAAAGTTCCTTTTGTACTAGAAGAGTTACAAAAACTAGCCGACGATGATGCAATTGTTGTTTCAGGGGTTGGTCAACATCAAATGTGGATATCACAACATTGGAATTTTACGTCCCCCAATACCTGGTTAAATTCTGGTGGTTTAGGAACAATGGGTTATTCCTTACCTGCAGCTATTGGTGCAAAAGCAGCCTATCCAGATCGTCAAATTTTAGCTTTAGATGGTGATGGATGTTTCCAAATGACATGTCAAGAATTGATCACTGCTTCAACTGAAAATATTCCTATAAAAATTGTTGTCTTTAACAATGGAAATCATGGAATGGTTAGACAATGGCAAAAAATATTTTATAAAAATAGATTCTCTGCATCAGAATTAACACACCATACACCTGATTATGTTGCCCTTGCAGAATCAATGGGGGCTACAGGGTTAAGAATGATTGAAAAATCTGATGTAAAAAAAGTTTTTGAAAAAATGTTAGAAATTGATGACAAACCTGTCCTTGTAGAGTGCATAGTTGATCCAGAAGATATGGTTTTCCCTATGGTTCCAGCAGGAGGAAGTAACGATGTTGTTATTCTAAATGAGGATGATCTAAAGAAATTATGAGTGAGAGAATATTAAGCGTACTCGTTGAAGATAAACCAGGTGTATTAGCTCGAGTTGCCTCAACGATATCTAGAAGAGGGTTTAATATAAACTCTTTAGCAGTAGGACCAACAAATATTGAAGGTAGATCAAAAATGACAATTGTTACTGAACTTGAATCAGTTGAACAAGTCAAAAAACAGTTAAACAAATTAATTAATGTAATAAAGATTGTTGAACTTGACCCTGATAATACTATTGAATCTGAGGTCCTTTTATTAAAGGTTTCAATAAACAAAGATACTCAAACTTCTGTGATTGAAAAAGCATCCTTATCAGGAGCAAAATCAGTTGATGTCGGACAAGACTATGCCGTTTTTGAAATGACTGGTTCTTCAAAAGACCTTGATAAGTTAGAAAATTTATTGAAGCCATTCGGGATAATTGAAATGATTAGAGGTGGCAGAATAGCCATACAAACAAAATTATAGGAGAAGTTATGTCAGCAAAAATTATATATGATGACTCAATTGATGTTGAGCTTATTAAATCAAAAAAAGTTAGTGTAATTGGATTTGGTAGTCAAGGCCATGCGCATGCTTTGAATCTACATGACTCAGGTGTTGATGTAACAGTTGGTCTAAGAGAGGAATCAAATTCTTTCGAAAGGGCAAAAAAAATGGGTTTAAAAGTAGAAAATCTTGAGAATGCTACAAAGGATGCAGACGTCGTAATGCTTTTATTGCCTGATCAACTTATGGCGGATGTATATGAAAAAGATATAGCCCCCTTTATGAAAGAGAGCTCGACTTTGTTTTTTGCACATGGATTTAATATACATTTTGGTGAGATTGTACCTCGTGAAGATATTTCAATAGCAATGATTGCTCCTAAAGGTCCAGGCCATTTATTGAGAAGAACTTATGAAGAAGGATCTGGTATGCCTTGTTTAGTTGCGGTCGAAAAAGATTTAAATGACAACACAAAAGATTTGGCCTTATCTTATGCGTCGGCAATAGGTGGAGGAAGAGCAGGAGTATTAAACACAACATTTAAAGAAGAAACTGAAACAGATTTATTTGGTGAGCAAGTTGTTTTATGTGGTGGTTTGACTGAGTTGATACGTAATGGATTTGAAACATTAGTGGAAGCTGGATATCAACCTGAAAGTGCTTATTTTGAAACATTACATGAAGTCAAGCTGATAGTAGACCTAATGTATGAAGGTGGGTTTGAATGGATGAGACACTCCATATCAGATACAGCAGAGTATGGTGACTTCTCAAGAGGCTCAAGAATAATTACAGATGAAACTAAGAAGGAAATGAAAAAAGTGTTGGAAGAAATTCAATCTGGAGCTTTTGCAAAAGAATGGATGTCTCAAGCTCGTGAAGGTTCTCCCTATCTTAAACAAGAACGTGAAAAAGCATCAAACCATCAAATTGAAAATATTGGTAAAGAATTAAGAAATATGATGCCTTTTTTAGATGCTAAAGATATCAAAAAAGATATATGAGTTCTGACCAGTTAATTATTTTTGACACCACCTTGAGAGATGGTGAACAAAGCCCAGGAATTGCTCTTACGCCGTCTGAAAAACTCCTAATTGCTCAACAATTAGAGAAACTAAAAGTTGATGTTATAGAAGCTGGTTTTGCTGCTTCCTCCCCCGGGGATTGGGAAGGAGTTAATCTCATTGCAAATAATATTGAAAATTCTACTATTGCCTCTCTAGCTAGGTGTGTTCAAGAAGATATTGAACAAGCTCATGAAGCAATAAAAGTTGCAAAGAAATCAAGAATACACGTATTTACCTCTACTTCTGATATTCACATGGAACACATGCTCAGAAAAACAAAAGAAGAAGTCTTGAAAGATGCTAAGGAGTCAGTAAGATTTGCCAAGAAACTTTGTGAAGATATCGAGTTTTCAGCGCAAGATGCAACAAGAACAGACCATGATTTTTTAATAGAGATATTAAAGGTTGCTGTTGAAGAAGGGGCAACCACAATAAATGTTCCTGACACTGTTGGGTATGCGACACCTAGTGATTATCTTGAGCTATTGAAAAAAGTTTACAGTGAAGTCAGAGGAAAAAATGAGGATGTAATCATCTCGACACATTGTCACAATGACTTAGGGCTTGCAGTTGCAAACTCATTAACAGCTATAAATGCTGGAGCGAGACAAATTGAAGGTGCGATAAATGGAATTGGAGAAAGAGCAGGTAATACATCAACAGAAGAAATAATCATGGCAGTCAAAACCAGACAGGATCAATATGGTGTTGAAATAAATGCTGAAACTACAGAAATTTCAGAGACGTCGAGACTTGTATCAAAACTAACTGGATACCCAGTTCAATACAACAAAGCAGTCGTAGGAAGAAATGCATTTAGTCATGAATCAGGAATACATCAGCATGGTTATTTAAGAAATACAATGACATATGAAATTATGACTCCTGATTCAGTTGGACAAGAGTCAAAAATAGTACTTGGTAAACATTCTGGTAGAGCTGGTTTTAAAGACGCTTTAGAAAAACTTGAAATTGATATTGATGAAGAAACATTCAATATAAGTTTTGAAAAATTTAAAAAGTTAGCAGATAGAAAGGGTGAAATTGTTGAAAATGAACTTCGAGCAATTATTGGTCAAGTTGAAAGCAATGAAGCACCAGTGAAGCTTGTATCTGTATCAGTAAACAGTAAGGACCAATTTGCATCAGCAAAAATTACTTTAAGTGTTAATGGTGAAAATAAAACACAAGAAGCTGAAGGTGATGGAATGATTCATGCAGCATTCAAAGCTGTAAAAGAAATATTACAGTCTGAGGCTGTATTAATAGACTACAGAGTTGAGAGTATAACTAAAGGAGCTGATGCTACAGCTGAAATTGTAACTATTATAAATGATGGACACAATCTTAAACAAGGAAGAGCTGTATCAACTGATGTGGTACAGGGTTCAGTTGAATCTTTTTTGAATGCATTGAATAGGTAATATGAAAAAATATAAGATATCAGTTATTGGTGGAGATGGTACTGGACCAGAAGTAGTTGATGAAACAATTAAAGTTTTGGAGCATACAAAATCAAAATTTAATGTTGAATTTGATTTTGTTGAAAATGATTTAGGTGGAGATAGGTATTTAAAATCTGGAGATCTAGTAACAGACTTAGACATCGAACAACTTGGTAATAGTGACTCAATACTTTTAGGAGCTATAGGACATCCAGACGTTAAACCTGGAATTCTTGAACAAGGAATTCTTTTAAAATTACGTAAAGAATTTGACCAGTACATAAATCTTAGACCAGTTGTTTTATACGAAGGTGTTGAAACGCCACTAGCAAATAAAACACCAGATGATATCAATTTTGTTGTTGTGCGTGAAAATACAGAAGGTTTATACGCTGGTGCCGGTGGCTACATTCACTATGGAACAGATAAAGAAGTAGCAACTCAAGAATCTATAAACACACGTAGCGCTATACAAAGATGTATTGAGTATGCTTTTGAATTTACAAGTAAAAATAATAGAAAAAAAATAACACTCTGTGCTAAAACAAATGTTTTGACATATGCACATGATTTATGGGAAAGAGTGTTCTATGAGGTTGCAGAAAAATATCCAGATATAGAAACGGACTATGGCCACGTTGATGCAGTTTGTATGTGGATGGTAAAAAATCCAGAGTGGTTTGACGTGATAGTAACAGATAATATGTTTGGAGATATTATCACAGACTTGGGTGCAATGATACAAGGAGGAATGGGTATCGCTGCTGGCGGTAACATTAATCCAAATGGAGTTTCAATGTTCGAGCCAATTGGAGGATCGGCTCCAAAATACACAGGTAAAAATGTGATAAATCCCCTTGCCTGCATTGCTGCTGCTTCAATGATGCTTGATGTATTAGGTGAAAAAGAATATGCCAATGAAATAGAAAAATCAATTATAAAAACTGCTCAGAATCTTGACTCTCTATCTGCTGGAAAAATGGGTATGAGTACCTCAGAGGTCGGAGACATGGTAAAAGAATTTATCTTGACTAATGGAGAATGAAAAAACTTATCTCCAAAATTTAATACTAAATAGAAGAATCGTCAGAAACTACATTGATTCAGACAAGCCTTATCCCGACCTATCTGAAATATCAAAACTAACAATAAAAATTCCAACTGCTGGTTTTTCAAGAGGGATAGAAATTATCTCAGTAGAAGACAAAAAAAATATACAGAAATTAGCAATTTTTGCAAATGAAATAAATTACTTAGATAAAGGATTTAGTAAATGGATATCCAATTCAAAAGCAATTTTTTTAATTTTGATAAACGAAGAAGCTTATCATGAAAGATATAAAATGATGGATAAAGAAAATGAAACTAACTCTACAAATTGGAGTGTCCCATATTGGTATGTTGACGCTGGGGCTGCAATGATGAACTGTATGTTATTAATCGATGAGACTGGATTAAAGAGTGGGTTTTTAGGTTCGCATAATATGGATATACCTAATATCAAGTCTCTATTAGATATTCCAGAAGAAATAAACATATTAGGCTTTGTAACAGCAGGTATTGAAGATTCTTCAAAAATGGTTAAAAAAAATAAAATTTACAAGAAAAAACTAGTGCACAAAGAAAAGTATGAAAAATAAGGAGATATCTTCGCTTACAAATCCTGAGCTTAAATTTTTATTCTCATTAAGGAAAAATAAAATAAGAAGATTAGAGAAGAAATCTCTAGCTGAAGGTTATCGAGAAAATATCCAACTTATTAACTCAGATTATGATATTGATACGCTTTATATATGTAATGAGTTATTTGTGGGAGAAAATAATTCTGAATTAATAGAGAAATTTAAAAATAAAAATGTAAGGATAGTTGAGTTAACAAAAAAAGTCTTTAGTGCATTATCATATCGTGACAAGCCTGACGGATTAATCTCTTTATTCTTTACAAAAGATTTAAATATTGAAAATGTTGATTTATCTGGACCAGTGTTGGTTGCAGACGCCATTGAGAAACCAGGAAACCTTGGAACAATGATTCGAACTGCAAGAGCATTCAATTTCCTTAATATAATATCGTCAGATGGAGTTACGGATATTTACAATCCGAATGTAGTAAGAGCCTCAATTGGTCATATTTTTAACATAAATCTATTCTCAGAAAAATCAGAAAAAATTGCTACAATTTTAAAAAATTTAAATTACGAAATCATTTCATTAGATCCATATTCAAAAAAAAGTATAAAATCTTATAAAACAAATATTAATTACGCATTAGTGATTGGGTCAGAGCAGTATGGTTTATCAGATATATGGAAGGAAAATTCAACAGAAATGCTAAAAATTGATTCAGAAGTTCAAGTTGATTCTCTGAATGCATCAGGAGCTGCGGCAATTGGAATGTGGGAGCTTTATAAAAACCATGACTGAAAAATTATGTATATTGGATATCGAAACAACGGGTTTTGAACCAGAGAATTCTGAAATATTGGAACTCTACATTCTTAAAGTTGCTGATAATGAAATTATCGATGAATTTTATAGCTTGTTTAAACCAAATCAAAAAATAGAAAATTCTAATATCCATGGAATCACTGATGAGAAGGTTGAAAACGCACCTACTTTTCAAGAAATGGATAATGAGATAACTAATTTTGTAGAAGATACAATCTTGGTTGGACACAACATAAACTACTTTGACTTGAAATTTCTAAATTATTATCTGGAAAAACCATTAAAAAATAAAACAATCGATACTGTTCAATTAAGTAGAAAAAAACTTAATGAAAAAGTTAAAAATCACAAATTGATAACAATCGCGGAGTACTTTGATGTATCTAAACCAACGCATTCCGCAAAGGATGATGTAATTACAACTTTTGAAATTTATAAAAAACTATCGTCAATAGAATAAAATCGTGTCAGAAATATTTTTAAAATCGAATGATTTGAGTCTAGGTTACTCAAACCAAATAGTGATAAAAGGTATAAATCTTAATTTGTTTGATGAGAAAAATTATCAAATAATTGGAAAGAATGGAGCTGGTAAAACTACCCTTATGAACTTTATTTCATCAAATTTTGATGGTACAAATTTTGAGTCAAAAGTTGATAGATTAAAAATATCTGTAAATCAGATATCTTCTACCCCAACATTAATATATGATCTCACACTTGAAGAAAACTTGAATTACTTCACCTCAGATTCATCGATATCGACAGAAGATAAATTAAATGTAGTATTCAAATATATACCAAGAGATTATTTGGATGAAAAAGTAAAAAATTTTTCTAGCGGAATGATTCGTCGAGTTGAATTATCGATAATTGAAATAAAAAATCCATCAGTGTTTTGTATTGATGAACCATTAAACTTTTTAGATATAGAAGGAGTCTCATTACTAACGAACCTCATTAAAAATAGATCTTCAAGTAATAAATGTAATATATTGTCATCCCAAGAGTTTGTAAAACTTGATGACGTAGATTTTGAGGTTATAGATTTAGATGAAAATTAACAAGTATATCTTAAAAAAAGAACTTTTAATTGAGTTGAAAAATAGTTCTTCTCTCTTTTTAATAACGCCTACGATGTCTGTTTTGATAATAATTTTTCCAATTTTGATTGAGAATAGATTTGCGGTAGATGAAGATTTATTCATAATTTCACGTTTATTATTTTTAATTATTTTTTCAACCCTTTTTGCGATTAGAAAGCCTATAGTGTTAAATCAGTTAACCAAAGAATTAAATTTTGGTAATTACATGAAAACAGAGTTCTTCAATAGTAAGTCACTTGCTGAATTTTTAATTTTTCTTCCACAGGTATTTATTTTAAACATACTATTTTCAGGATTTACAAACTCAAACGTAAACACCTCGTTAATTAATTTAATTTTATCTATGGTCTTTTTTGCTGTTAACGTTTGTATGATAAATATAATTTTTCAAATATTTACAAGTTTTAATAATCGATTTGTACAATTTATATTAATCGTTCCAATGTACCTTGCTCTTTCAATATTTATAGGTCCTTTATGGCTAGGGTTAGGTCAGGAATTAGCTAATATTTATTTATTGATGTATTTAGGTATAACTATTTTTATATTTGGCACAACAAATTACTACATAGAGAAAGTTAATTATCGATGATGCTTTACGGACCACTTCTTGTTTGGCTGCTAATAAGTGCGCTGGGTCCATTTGATACTGTTCAAGGGCCTTCATCAAAACTACTTTATGTCCACGTCCCTACTGTTTGGATTGCTTATCTTGCATACACCCTGACTTTTATTTATTCATTGCTTTATTTAATTAAAAAAAATCCAAAATATGATTCAAGAGCAGTAGCAAATGCAAAATCAGGTGTTTTATTTACTGCAACTACACTTATAGCTGGATCTGTATGGGGTAAATTTACATGGGGAACATGGTGGGTTTGGGGCGATGCAAGACTAAATTTAACTGCAATTCTGTTACTTGTTTATCTTGGATATTTAGCTTCACGAAGATTCAGTGATGATATCGCCAAGACTGCAAAAAATTCATCATTCATTGGTATTTTTGGAATTATTCAAATACCAATTTTACATTTCAGCGTTATTTGGTGGAGATCAGTTCATCAACAAGCATCCATATTAAGCCAGGAAACTGTATCAAGTGGAGATGCACCAATGTCTCCAGATATACTTACGACTCTTTTGATAAGTGTTGTATTGGTCACACTGGTTCATTTATTCTTATCAAAAAAATTCAGAGTTACTGCTGACCAAATATGGGATGATTATCTAAATCCCAAATCAAGGGCTAAAATCTAAATAATAAGTGAAAAAAAATTTATTTTTTATCCTAATTGGAATTGTAATTATTGTTTTTGCAAGTATCAGAATTGCTTCGAATAATACCATATATTATTACACAACTACCGAGGCTAACTACTTATCAACTACCTCCAATGAACGAATTAAGCTTGGTGGATTTGTAGTATCTAATTCAGTAGTCAAAGGAGACCTTGGAGTTACCGAATTTTCAATCACTGACGGAAATATAATCATGGAAATAAGCTTTGATGGTTTCATTCCAGAGTTATTTCAAGATGAAATGGGAGTGATTTTAGATGGTTATTTTGATAATGGAATTTTTTACTCTGATGATATGTTGGTTAAGCATGATAATGAGTATATTTCAGAGGATGGAGAAGTTTATAACGTAGAAAATTATAAAGAATGATATCTTCAATTGGAATTATTTTGACTTGGTTTGGTTTTTTGAACTTGATCTTGATGTGCTTTTCAAATAAAAAAAATTTATTTCAAACTCTTGTAAGAATAAATTTATTTATTCATTTCTTGCTATTTTGCTTGCTTGAAGTTGGTCTTTTTTTAGACGACTTTTCACTTTACTATATAGCAAATCACTCAGCTTCGAGTACGCCGCCAATGTACAAATTTGCCTCACTTTGGGGTTCATTAGATGGTTCAATACTTTTGTGGAATTTGGTTTTAAGTATTTATTTTTATGTATATGTTAAATTTTATCGAGCTACCACAGAGCTTTATGATATAAAAATTTTTGCAATGATAATTCTTTTTTTTAATGGATTTACTATATTTAGTTCCTCTCCTTTCTCAGGATGTATACAGTTAGCATCTATTGGATGTCAAGATTTCACATTATTACCCTTTCAAGATTTAGTATTATCTGAATTTGGAAGAGGGCCTAACCCCTTACTTCAAAATCATCCATTGATGGCAATACATCCTCCTATATTATATTTTGGATATATCGGGCTGGTTCTTCCCTTTGTAGTCGCTACAAGCGAACTATTTAATAGATACAAAGATGAAAATTGGATAAAAATTGCAGAAAAAGCAACTTATTTTCCATGGGTGTTTCTAACAGCAGGTATTGCTTTAGGAGCTGCATGGTCATATGAAGTTCTTGGATGGGGTGGTTATTGGGCTTGGGATCCCGTTGAAAATGTTTCATTTATACCGTGGTTACTTGCAACTGCCTTTTTACACTCTTCAAAAACGCAAATTAAAGAAAAAACTCTGATTAATTGGAATTACGTTTTGGCCTGCTTAATGTTTTTATCAGTTATTTTTGGAACATTTATTACTAGGTCTGGTGTATTAATTTCTGTTCATGCTTTTTCAAATGGAAATATTGGAACTTACCTACTGATAGGATTATTAATTTTTACGTTTTTATTTATGTACATAGGTATAAAGAATATTGAATATTTTAAAACATCAAGAAAAGTTGAAAATATTTTTGGTAGATCAGGTTTTTTTGTTGCAAACAACATTATCTTATCTGCATCTGCATTAATTGTTTTAATCGGCACAATTTATCCAATATTTTATGAATCATTTTTTTCAAGACAACTTACTGTTGGAAGATCATTTTATGATATCTTAGTTGGTCCCCTGCTTTTGATTCTTGTTTACCTTATGGTGTTCTCCACAAAAATAGCAAAAGTCAATATGAATTTAAAAAAATGGATAATTGAAAATCAGAATGAACTAAACATTTCTCTCATTATTTCTATATTTTTGACAATTTACTATAGAGCATCGTATAAATTTGTACTCACAATATTTGGATCTGTTTTACTAATAATAATTATTGGAAAAAATGTAATATCAAAATATAAAAAAACAAAGCTACAAGGATCTTATTGGACTGGTCAAATTTCTCATTTGGGAATTGGTATTTTTGCAATAGGATTAGTTCTCAATGTAACCCAAAGTTTTTCAAATGAATTGATAATATCTACCGGCGATACTGTAAATTTTGGAGAAAAAGAATTTATCATTTTATCACCATATGAAGAAATTAAAGAAGAAAAAAATGTCATAAATTTACCTATCAAATTTAATGATAAAGAAAAAAATGCATCGTTAAATATTTTTAAAAATTCATCACAACAGGCAATAAGCTCACCCGCAGTATTCAGAAATATTCAGAGTGATACTTATATAACAATAAAAGTTATCGATGATGATAAATTTAAACTTATTTTCAGAGAAAATTATGGAATATTTATTCTTTGGCTTGGCTTGGCTATAAGTTCCTCTTCTTTTTTGACAAGAGTAAGAAAATGAATAAATACATATCCATTATTTTACTACTTACTCTTTTACTTTTACCTTTGGTTATTTATGAAGATAATAATTCAAGATATGAAAAATTAAGTAAGAGTTTATTATGTCCAGTATGCCAAGGTGAGACTCTTTTTGATTCGCCATCAGAATATGCGGATGACATGAGATCAGTTTTAAAAGAGCAGATTGATAATGGAATGAGTGACAAACAAATAATGGACTATTGGTCAGCAAGGTTTGGTGAAAGAATAAATACCAACCCTCAAGATTCAAATTATTTTTTAATTTTATTTCCAATAATTTTTGGTCTTGTTTTTGGAGTACTTTTTTATAAAAAGGTAAGCAATGACTAAATGGATTTTATCCTCTCTTTCTGTACTATTATTTGTCGTTATTCTTTTCATCAATGTTGGAAACAATTCAGAGTTTAATGATGAGTTCAATACAAACTTGTCAAATGTATCAAATGATGAAATGGAAGCTGTCATATCAGAAAATCCTGATATACATCCTATGAGAATGGCATTAGCAAACAGATATTTCGATGAAGTCAACTATTCTGAGGCTCTTCCCCACTACATGTATATTGCAGAAAATAGCGCTGATAGTGAATTAAAAAGTTTTGCATTAGCCCAGATTGGTTGGATGGTATTTGAATCAAATAATGTTGAAGTAGCAACAACTTATATAAACGAATCACTAAAAATAAATAGTGATTCTCTAGTTGCCAAATCATATCTTGGAATCATATACATACAAGATCCTGAAACAAAAGCTGATGGAATAGAAATACTAAACTCAGTTATTAAATCAGATAAGTTAAGCAAAGACGATAAAACATTTATCAGTGAAATTCTTGAAAATTATGAAAAGTAAATTTTCAATTTTGTTTATTGTCTTCTTCTTTTCCTTGTGTTCTAATTCGTCTAATGTAAATTCAGATAAAATTATAATTTCAAATCTTGATCTAGAACCATTGATAGAAAATGTTGATGTAAATGAACTGGATACTAATTTTTTAATTATAAATTACTGGGCCTCATGGTGTTTGGAGTGTATAGAGGAACATGAACTATTAATTTCTCTTGCAGAAACAAAAAAATTAGAAGGAAAAGTTGCAATGGTAAGTTTTCAGGATAGCAGAGATAATGCTATTGAATTTTTAAATAATTATGGATATGGCCAAATAATTTATGCAGTAGATACTCAGAGTAAATTAGCAATTGATTCAGGTGTTTTCGGTGTTCCTGAAACACATATAATTGTAAATGGAGAAATCGTAAAAAAATTTATCGGTCCATTAAGCCTTTCAAATGTTGAAGAAATAATAAATAATTTTCCATAAGAGATCGAATTAATACTATTGTTAAATTGTGAGGCGGATAATCGCGATTTATCGAGGAAAGTCCGGACTCCAAAGAGCAGAGAGCTGGGTAGCTCCCAGGCAAGAAATTGACGGAAAGTGCAACAGAAAGTAAACCGCCTACTTGGTTAGGTAAGGGTGAAAAGGTAGTGTAAGAGACTACCAGTAATTTAAGAAATTAAATTAGCTTGTAAACCCCTCTCGGAGCAATACCAAAAAGCAATTAGCTTGCTCGGCTAAAAATTGTGGGTAGGTAGCTAGATATATTTGGTAACAAATATACAAGATGGATGATTATCTTACACTATGTGTAAACAGAATCCGGCTTATAGCCTTACAAAAACTTGGGTGCCTCTTTACTGAGGCACCCACCTAAAAATTCAATGTTATTAATCTACAAAGATGACAAAATTTTCTTATTTTCTGGGTTCTGAACAATGGCAACCTGAGACTTTATTGAAGCACGCACAATTAGCAAAAAAAGCAGGATTTGATATGGTCACAATCTCTGAGCATTTTCATCCATGGGTTGACGATCACTCAGCATCAAATTTTACATGGACAACACTTGGAGCTCTTGCAAAAGATTTAAAAGATATGGACTTAGGAACAGGAGTTACGACACCATTGTGGAGAATTCATCCTGGAGTGATTGCTCAAGCATCAGCAACAGTTGATAGACTAACAAATTCATCTTTTCATCTTGGTGTTGGTACAGGAGAAAATATTAATGAAGGACCATTAGGTTACAATTTTCCAAAATATGATGAGAGAGCTAATCGAATGAAGGAAGCTCTTACAATAATAAGAAGACTTCTATCTGGAGAAAAATTAACATTTGAGGGAGAATATTATTCAACTAATTCTGCAAAATTATACTCCCCTCCTCTTAAAGAAGTTCCAATATGGCTGGCAGCAGGAGGTCCTAAATCATCTATGCTGGCTGCAGAATATGCGGATGGACTTATGATTAGTGTAAAGAATCCTGCTGAAGCATATGAAAAAGTAATTAATCCCTCTATGCAAAAATCTGAGGAGCTTGGTAAGTCTAAATTAAGAGTTCATACATATAGGTGGACAATGTTTGCTGATAATGATGAAGACGCATGGGAATCACTAAAATCCTGGAGAGGTCTTCGAGCGCCTAATAGATTACAAGAATTAGATCCAATGGTATTGAGAGAAACGGCAGATTCGTTAGATCGTGAAGAGCTTATGTCTAAATTCTCTAGAGCAGGAACAGTTGATGAACTTATGGATATCTATAAACCACTTGTAGATGATTTTGAATCAGAAATTGTGACAATTCAAATATCATCAATTAATCAAGAAAAAACAATTGAGCTACTAGGTAAAGAGCTCTTGCCTAAGTTAAAGAAATAAAATTTGTTTAAATTATTTTTTATTGGGCTAGTAGGTGGCTTACTTTCGGGTTTGTTAGGTGTTGGAGGTGGTGTTATATTTGTTCCACTTCTGACTTACATAACAAATAAAAATTTTAAAATAAACACTGGAATTTCATCTATGGCAATCATATTTGTCGCATCTGCAAGTGGATTTACATACATACTCAATGGTATTTCTTTTACTTTTAACATTTTTTACCTTATAATTGGAGGAATTTTTGGTGGGTATATTGGAAGTAAAATTACAGCAATAATCAAAACAAAATCTCTCGAAAGAATATTTTCAATATTATTGATAATTGTTGCAATTCGAATGTTTTTGAATACGAGTTTCCAATCTGCTTTCAACGAAAATCCTATGTTTTATATCTTTATAGGTTTAATAACTGGTATATTGTCGGGATTATTAGGTATTGGTGGAGGTATTGTAAGAATCCCTTTACTAATTATTTTCGGTGGACTTGAAAATATAGTTGCTCAGGGATTTTCACTGATAGCTACTATTCCTACTGCAATGACTGCCGCAATAACAAAACTTAAAGGTAGTCCAGATTTAATTAAGCAAGGAACGTATATTGGTGTTTTTGGAATCATCGGCTCAATTATTGGAGCAAATACTGCTTTTTTACTTAGTCAAAATATTTTAAATACAATTTTTGCAATATTTCTTTTATTAGTAAGCGTCAATCTTTATCTAAAAAAAGATTAAATTAGACCCTCTCTAAAGAAAATATCCGCTTTTTCTACGGTATTAATTTTTGAATATAAATAAGAAAAGCCAGCCACCTCTTGAAGAAGTAAAATTAAAAATCCTCTTGAAGTTGTTTCAACTGAATCGAAAGGAAGTGGGAAAAATAAAATATGCTGATTTAACCACATAAAATCTAAAAACTGATGAAGAAAAATACCAATAGCTACTAACAAGAAATTATTTCTAAATGCGGTCTTTCTTCTAGTTAGTATCATTGTGATGACCAATATCGTAACACTAAATATTAATGTATGACCAGGTTGATTATAAGCAACTTTAAAGCCAACGATGTTGAACAAAAAATCAACAAAATCTGGAAGTAATGCTCCTCCAGCTAAATATCGTAGATCTGCGCCATAATCTTTATAAACATATCTAAAAATAAAAATTGAAAACCCAACGTGCCAAAATAACATATTATGAATCTAATGCTAGGTTGGCTAATTCGTCTGCACGTTTATTGTTTTCTCGGTATATGTGATTAATACTTACAAATTCAAGCATTTCAATACGCTGTAAAATTTTATCTCTTAATGGCTTTAAATTATTGGATTTTACTTTAAAGTTTCCGTTTACTTGCTCTACAACTAATTTTGAATCTAGAAATATTTCGAGATTCATGAAATCATTTTTTAAGCAATATTCAAGTGCATTATCTAATGCTAAATATTCAGCCTCATTGTTACTGGCAATTCCTATAGTTTTAGATATCGTATGAATTTCTTTTCCATCAGTTTCTATACTTACACCTATTGCAGCTTCACCAGGATTGGAACGAGAGGCACCATCACAAAAAACTTTATACTTCATATAACGACACCATCACAGTAACTACATTGCTGAAATTTTGATTTTAGAATGTGTTCAATCTCAGAAGAAGTTAACTCTACCCCACAACAACCACATTGGTTCTCATTACGATATGCGGCTATAACTTCTAAGCCTCTTTTTTTTAAATTATCATATAGATCTTTAAGTTCATCAGGAAAAGTTGAGATAAATTCTAGTTTTTCTTTTTCTAAATCAGGAATTTGTTTATCAATTTTATCCCACTCATTTTTTACAATTTTTGATAAATTTATTAATTGATTTTTAATATCTTCCAAAGAATTTTCCCAATCGTTCATAACTTGCAATTGATCCCCATTTTGTTCTTTTAATTCTTCTAGTTCTAATTTCAATTTATCAATTTGTATTTTTAGAGATTCTTTTTGATTTGAGTAATTTAATGTTTCACTTGGATCTAAAGTATCACCTGATAATTTTTTTTCAACTTCCTTTATTTGAAGTTCTAAAGATATAATTTTTTTTTCATTATCTTCTTTTTTTAAAAAAAATTCACTTAATTCACTTTTATTTTCAGTTATTTTTTCTGATAGTTCTTTGTAGTTAAGTTCTAGTGATTTCAAATTTATTACATTTTCACCATTACTTTTTGAATCAATAAGTTTATAGATTTTGTTATCTAAATCTTGAAGCTCAACTAAATTACTTAATAAAAACGGCTCATTCATAATATTTTCTATAAATATAATTTAATTTTAAATCTAATTCTTTTTCTAGTTTTTCAACAAATTTTTTCATACCTGGAATTTCGGTTGATATATGACCTACTTGTATGAGTCCTAATTTTGCCTCATCAGCTTTTAACAAGTACCTATGTGAAATATCTCCAGTAATAAATACATCGACTGAGTCAATTATTTCATCAATAAACTGAGTACCAGATCCAGGTAACACTGCAATGTTTTGAATTTCTTTTATCTCATTAAAACACTCATTAGTTCGAATAATTTTTGTATTTAGTTTGTTTTCGACATCCTTTTTGAAATCAGCTGGAGATATTTTATTGATTGTGCCCTTACGTCCTGCTCCAAAATTATCAACTGAGTTAGCAAATATGGATACATCAGACATTTCAAATAACTCAGCTAATGTTTCCGCATTGCCTTCTTCGCATACATCCTGAGCGGTATGTATTGAAATTACATTTATTGACGAATCAACAAAACTCTCCGTAATCGGATCAGGCAAATAGGTTTCAACCTCATTTTCATCAATTATACGTTTGTATGGTGGTGGATGATAAGTTACTACTGTATCAATATTATTGTTTTTGCAGTATTCAAGCAAGGATTCTTCAAGCTCATGACCTACTGTCAAGTTTTCTACTTGATTACTCTCATCCCCGATCAAAAGACCTACACTATCGTCTTCAAATGCATGATTAAAAGGTGTTAATTTATTTATATGCTCAAGAAGAATAGAAACGTTCACTTAATTTATAGTAATAACGATTTTTATAAAGTTTTTGCAGTTTTCCTATTATGGTAATTTGCCCAAATAACTAAAAATGTAGGAAGAATCATAAGTGATGCAATCAATGCAAAGCCAATAGAAACTAAAATAACAGTTCCCATTTGTTGAAACGGAACTAAGGAAGACGTAGTTAAAATACCAAATCCTGCCATGGTTGTAAATGCACTACCAAATAGGGAACCTCCCGTGGTTTTTAATGTTGTCCTGATAGCTTCAACAGGCTCAATGCCCGAAGAGATTGTTTCTCTAAATCTATTTGTTACATGAATTACAAATGGAACACCAATACCGATTGCCAATCCTGATAATGTGGAGGTTACAGGGTTGAGTGGTATGTCTAATAGATACATACCCATATAGGTTCCAAGAACAATTGCTGCTACCGGAAGTACTGTTATCACACCTAAGAAGGGTCTTCTCATATCAATCAAATAATATAAGACTAAAAATATCATTGAAGCTAAGATTGCAAACACTAAGGATTGAAATTGTGATGAGTTAATTAGTTCATTGACACTTTCTGTGACTATATTATCTGATGTGACACCTACAAATATTCCAAGATCTGAAAGTGGTTCAAAAGCAGTATATAAATCATCCCTTATTTGGGCAGCTCCAGATGTTCCTGCAGAGGTTGTAATTCTAACTTGCATAGCTGAGATTAAATCATTTTCATTTACATATAAACTAGTACTAAACGTGTCTTCATCTGTTTCAAGCAAATATGTATATAAACCTTCTACATCACCACTAGAACTAACCTTTAATGCGTCTAATCCTTGTCCACTCATAATTTGAACACCATAGGTTCCTAACTGTCCAATTAAAGCCATATCAGGCATTGGTGGAGGTGCTTGAGGATTTGCTGAAGGTGGTACTAACATAGCCCCTAGAGATCCAACAACTGATTCAGCGGCTGCATTCCCAGCGAAAACTAATACATTTTCAACATCTGATAGATTGCTTAACGAATCGATTAATGCATTATGAATTTCAGGTGTAGCGATATTGTCTGATTCAATTAGTACACTTGTAGTTTCTCCAAATCCTCCACCAAATTCGTCTTGTAAAGTATTAAATGTTTGAACAGTTGGACTGTCTGAAGGTAAGAAATCTGTGAAATTAAACACTGTTGATATGTTTGTAAAACTATAGTAACCATAACCACCGATTCCTAAAATTAATGCAACTGCGATAATCTTTAGTCGTTTAGGAATTATTGAAGTTGCTTCTGACAATTTATTAAACAGTTTTTCTCCAGATGATGCAAATGCATCCGTATCAATTGTGTTTTTTCGTTCTGATCTCTTATCAAGTAATGTTCTTATAGCTGGAACGAGAGTCATTACTAAAATAAATGCGTAGAAAATACCCAGTGCAGTTGTTATTCCAAAATCCTGAAGTTGAGTTAGTGGTGAAACAATATTTGTCAAAAACCCAACCATTGTTCCTAACGTTGCAAGCGTTAAAGCAATTCCAACAGAACTTAATGTTTTCGAAGCAGATGTATTTACTGAGTTTTTAAGTCCTAATTCTTCTCTATACCTTCCAGTAAAGTGAATTGCATAATCTACTCCTAAACCGAGGATGATTATCGTTGAAATCTGTGAAAGTTGATTTGGTGCTCCAATTATATCTAAATAACCTGGTCCAAGTACAACTCCAATTCCTTGCATCCATAATATAGCTAGCATTATTGCAGCCAAACTATTGAATATATCTGCAAAGGTTCTTCTAGAAGATTTAAAAAATCCAAATGTTTTTGTTGGTTTTATGAAGAAAATAAATGCAAGAACTAAAAAGATAATACCGAAAGCTGCTCCAAAAAGCTGGGCTACTTCTTCTAAAAAGTCATCTTGTTCATCACCAAAAAGTAATGCTAAAGAAAATCCAGCAATATCAATATTTTCAAAGTCATCACTTAGCTCAAGTAATTCTTTGTTTAATTCATTTTCTAATCTTGGTTGAACTTCAAAAGCTCCCTCAAATCCATATTCACCTTGAATTATTGCTGAATTGATGGTGATTATTCCTAGTCCTGCCGTTGCTGTTACTGCCTCTTCATCATATGAGCTAGATAAAAGTGCAGATGCAAACTGTTGAAATTCTGGAGGCATTTGTGCTGATGTAGCCTTATAAAGTTGTTTAAATTGTTCATCAGTCAAACTACTAACATCTAGCATTGGATTAAATGCTTTAGCAACATCTATAGGTGCAAAAAACCCTTGAACTAAACCTTGATTCGGATCATTTACAAGATAATCATATAACTCACTATTTTCAATTACTTCAATTGCTGCAGTGTAAGTTTCATAGCCTTCAACAGTTAGGACATCTTCACCTTCAAAAACAAGTTGAAGAACACTTTGAGTACCTGATCCTCCGAAATAATCTGAAAGTTTGCCTTGAGCTTCAATTTCTGGAGTATCAATTTCTCCCCCAAATCCAGTATCTAATTCCTCTGCTTGAGTAGTCATGTATCCAAAAAATCCAGTGATTCCTAAAATCACAATAATTGTGATTATAGGGAATCTAGTTGCAGCAGATGAAAAGAAGTTAGTTAATAATTTCATGATTGATACTTAAATTGCATTATTAAATATTAAACAACGTAAAGATTTACTTGTATTTATAACATTAAAAGTTTGTTAAATGTTTTCTGATAATTTACTTATAATTATGACGTGAAAAAGTTAGGCCTTTTATTAATAGCAATATTTATATCACTACAAACATCAGCTGTTGCTCATGATGGTGAAAATGAATTGGAACAAAACAAAATATTTAATGGTATTGAAAATTATGATGTCATATCAATTTCTCAACCTGGAGTTCTTTACTACAGCGTTACAAATCAAATTTTAGAATCTGTAAAAAACCTAGGGAGTAAAGTTACTTTCATTGGAAGGGCCAATATTGGACTGCACAAAGTCTTAGATAGTTATAACAATGAAACTTTGATTACTAATCCTGATTACCTTTACAGTCTTTCTGTGAAAACTATTGAAAACAAGTATGCAGATTTATTTTATTCAGACGAAGTTAGTAATTTACTGAAAGAAAATAAGGTTATAGTGTCTCAACTAACTGCAGAACAATATTCTCTGAATACCGGCGATAAATTGGTTTTAGTTGGAATGAATGAAGTTATTACAGAATTAGAGATAGGAAAAATAATTCCCGATTCTGAAATTGGATGGTTCGAAGCACTGGTAAGTAAAAAAATAGGTTACGAATTAGGAATCAATAGAAATATACAAGCGATTATTTGGGACACAAAGGTTACGGAGAATCATTTTGTAGAGCTATATAGAAATATTAAATACAAACAACTTAGAATTACATTTAGAGATTCTAAGCCAAACAAAAACTGGGTTTTACCTACTGCATTAATAAAAAATTATTTTGGTGATTTTCAAATTAAAGAGAGAGATGGGACTTGGATAATTGTTGAACCATCATGGAGAAATGAGAATATTGAAAGAAAAAATATGCCAATAATTGGTCGAGCCACTTGTAACAAAATTATGTGGAAACCGCTTTTGGGAGCGCTTAATCAGGTAATCGAGGAAGGTTTGGAAGACACATTGTCGAAAGAAGAATTCCAAAAATCAGGTGGTTGTTATGCCCCAAGAAGAATAAATAGATTCAATGCCGGAGGAGCCATATCAAGACATGCATGGGGTATAGCAATTGATATAAATGTTAAGTCTGGATATCACCCAAGAGTTGTTGAAATTTTTAATTCATGGGGATTTGCGTGGGGAGGAACGTGGACGTCTCCAGATGAAATGCATTTTGAACTAAGAGATTTGTCACCCAGTATTTCTCAAGCCAGCGGCTAATCCATTTACTGAAAGAAGTAAGGATGTTTTTTCATAATCTGTTAATTCATTTTTCTGTAATTTTTCTAGTAATAAAACCTGAATTAGTGATAAAGGATCAAGGTAGGTATCTCTAATTGCTAGTGTGTTCTTTAAAATTTTATTTGAATCGAGTAATTCTTTCGACAACGTAATTCGTTTTATTGCATTTTCAACTTTCAATGATTCTTCAACTATGTTCTCGTATAAATAACATATTTCTTTTTCTACAAGATTTTCTGCATAAAACTTTGAGATGTTTAAATCTGTTTTGGCAAGCGTCATTTCAATACTGCTCAACAAATTTTGAAAAAATGATGATGAGTTATAAATTTTTCTTACCTGGTTTATTCCAAATTTATTTATTAACTCTTCTAGAGCTGTTCCTGAGCCATACCAGCCTGTGATTGTCTGTCGAGTTTGAGCCCAACCAAATACCCAAGGTATTGCTCGATAGTTTTTTACAGAGCTAATTTTAGATCTTTTTGAGGGTCTCGATCCAATATTTAATACAGATAAGAGATTGACTGGAGTGACAGATTCAAAATAATAAATTAAATTTTTGTCTTCAATCAAAGATCTATATTTTTTTGAAGATAATTTAGAAAGCTCATCAAAAAAATTATGTTCATATTTGATTTCACGATTCTTTGTTTTATTTGCCTTAAAGAATGCGAATAAACCAAGTTTCAGATTTTCTGTTGCAAGACTAGTTGTTGAGTACTTATCAGATATAACTTCTCCTTGTTCGGTATATCTTAATTTGTTTTTTATTGTTCCCTTAGGTTGTGACAGAATTGAGTTATAAGTAGGTCCGCCTCCCCTACTAATAGTTCCACCTCTACCGTGAAAGAATGAAATATCGATATTATGTTTCTTACCAGTATTGAATAAAGCAATTTGAGACTTATACACTGACCATTGTGAAGCAACAATTCCTCCATCTTTATTTGAATCCGAATAACCAAGCATTATCTCCTGATTATTGTTGAAATTTGTTAAATGTTTTTTGTAATCTTTATTCGCAAAAAGATTTGAAATTATAATATGAGATCTCTCAAGATCATCAATTTCCTCAAACAAAGGAACGAGCATAGGTATATCAGACTTATTTTTAATTAATTTTTTACAAAATTTTAATAAATTTAAGATATCTTTCTCATTTTTAGTCATTGATAAAATTATTGAACTTACGACAGTATCACCGTATATTTTTTTCCATTCCGGAATTCGTTTTATGAGAGCTGAAAATTCAGAGTATTCTTTTTTGAAATCTTCATTAAATCTCAAGACATCTGCATTTTCTCTTATATCCATTTCGACACCATGAAATTTGAATTGATTCACGTAATCAATAAAACGTCTTAAATCTAAAGACGAAGAATTGTTCTTAAAACATTTATTTACTTCTTTTTCAAATAAGTTGAGATCATCCTGAAATTCTGAAAATGAATTATATCCTTTTTTATTTTTCTGAAAATTGTCAAGTCTATGAAAAACAAGTGAAAGAAATATTCTAAAAGGCTCGTCAAAATTAATTTTTGTGTAGTGACGAAATTCTTTATTTAACAAATTTGAGTATTCTTTAATTTTTAACATTAGTAGTCGAGGCTCATCTGCATATAAAGTCGAGATACTAAAACTCTCTGATAGATTTATAATTTTTTCTTTATAGATTTGAATAATCTGATTTGAGTAAATTTTTAAAGCTTCTTCGGTTACTTTTAAAGTAACAAATGGGTTTCCGTCTCTATCTCCACCAATCCAAGTACCCAGCTTTATTATATCTTTTTGGTTTATTTTATTTTCGGTGAATGTCTGGTCAATTTCATCGTAAACATCTGTATATAAAATGCTTAAATAATACAAAAGAGTTTTGACCTCATCAATGGGATCTGGTTTTGTTGACCTAACTTCTCTCGTATACCAAAGTTGAGTTATTAAATTGTTAATTTCATTTAAATCAGTTGAATTATTTTCGGAAATAATTTTTGCAATTTTATAAAGCTTTTTTAAGGTTGATTGCCTTGCACTCTCAGTTGGGTGAGCAGTAAAAACTGGTGAGAATATAAGACTGTCCTTATTCTTATCTAAATCATTTTTATCAATTTTGTATTGAAATTTTTCTCTAAAGACTTGTTCGGAAATATTCGAAAGATAAAAAAATAATGTAAATGATTTAGTCAGAGTCAATAGCTCAATTTCATCTAAGGTCTTTAATCTTTTATAAATTAACTCTAAAAATTTAGAATTTTTTGTTGATCTGTATTTCTTTGAATTAAGCCTTATTTCTTCAACCAGTTCAAAGTTGTTTTTACCAGCTTGTTGTTTAATTACATTACCTAATTCACTTCCAAGAATATTTATAGTTTTAGATAAAGTACTGAAATCTGGCTTTATTTTAGATTCTTTCTGCATCATCTATAAATTCGCTACCTGTTGCATCAAAAATTGGTACATTTATTTTTGAAAAATTAATGGATGAAAATTCTGAATGTGGAGTATGCATTAATAACATATCATATTTCTCAAAATTTTCCTGAGAAGTTTCCTTATTAACTTGCTTATTATCAACTATCAAAGAGTCAACAAATGGATCGTAAAATGATATTTCAACACCCTTTGAATTAAAGTTTTCTATTATATCCAATGCAGGAGATTCTCTAGTGTCACTTATGTCTTTTTTATATGCAACCCCAAAGATTAATATTTTTGAATTTTTCATTGGTTTTTCTAATTTGTTCATTCTTTCAATTATTCTGCTTACAACATATGCTGGCATAGAATTGTTGATTTCCTGAGCTAGTTCAACAAATCTTACAGGCTTTCCTATTTGTCTTGTTTTAAATGACAAATATTTTGGATCTATAGGTATGCAATGTCCACCTACACCAGGTCCAGGTCTAAATGATTCAAATCCAAATGGTTTTGTTTTTGCTGCCTCGACAACTTCCCAAATATCAATATCTAACATATTGCACAAGATTGCAAGCTCATTAATAAGCGCGATATTCACTTGTCTGTAAGTATTTTCAAGAAGTTTTACCATTTCAGCTTCTTTAGTTCCAGATACAACAACAACGGTATCAATTATTTTTTCATAAAAAGATTTAATTTTTGATAATGAATCATCATCGATCCCACTTACTACTTTTGGAGTATTTTTGAAATTCCATTCTTTATTTCCTGGATCAATTCTCTCTGGTGAATATCCAAAATAGATATCCTCACCTGGTTTTAGATCTGATATTTTTTGAATTTCTGGTATCAATACCTCTAAAGTTGTACCTGGATAAGTCGTAGATTCGAGAATAATAATTTGTCCTTTAACAACATTTTTCGCGATTTCTTGAGCTGCACTAATTACATAGCTTAAGTCAGGTTTGAAATCTGTAAGTGGCGTTGGAACACTAATTACAATGTGTTCACAATCTCTTAATGAATTTGAGTCGTCTGAAAATATAAGTCCTGATTCAATTGATGAGTTTAATGTTTTGTCACTAACATCTTCAATTGGTGAGACACCTTGATTTAGTTTTGAAACTTTTTCAGAATTTATATCATATCCAAAGACTTTTAAACCAGCATCTACTGAATACACTGCTAATGGAAGACCAACGTATCCAAGTCCAATTATTCCTAAATCATAATTAAATTTGCTCATATAACTCTTTGTATATTCTTTCAGATGTTTTACCATCCCAGAATTTAATTTCTGTACCTTTTGAAAGTTTACTCTGAATAGTGGTATTTATTTCATAAATTATTTTTTCTGTCTCAATACCAATTACCTTATTTGTACCCTCGGAGACAGTTATAGGTCTTTCGGTTTCATTTCTTAATGTAAGACACTTAACATTTAGATGTGTTGTTTCTTCTTGAAGCCCGCCTGAATCAGTCAAAACTAAATCTGAACTACTTACAAGACCAAGAAAATCAATATACGAGAGTGGATTTAATATAAATATATTTTCATGTTCCACATCATTATCGTTTATATAGTTCTTTAATCTTGGATGAGCTGGTAAGACAATTTGATATTCATCACTAAATTCTTTAAGGCCTGCAAATATTTTTGATAAATTTTCATCGGACAGGTTTGATGGCCTATGTATCGTGACCACAAAATATTTGTCAGTGATGTTTAATTTTTCTTTAATCTGATCAGAAGATTGTAATATTTTTTCTAAATTTTTTTCAAGTGTATCAATCATAATATTACCAACGTTTCCCATGTATTTTGCTGACAAATTTTCAGAATTAAGATTATCTACTGCATCATCTGATGGAGCAAATAAATAGTCGCTAATGGAATCTACCATTATCCTATTTCGTTCTTCTGGCATATCCATATTTCGTGATCTCAATCCAGACTCAACGTGAAATAGCTCCATTTTTTTATTTTTTGTAGATATAGCAGCAGCAAGTGTTGACGTAACATCGCCAAATACACCTACATACTTTGATTTATTTGTGTCAAACAATGTATCTAATTTATCAACGATATAAGTAGTTTGTTTGTTCATGTTTGTTGTTGGGGTATCAAGATAAATATCTGGTTCACGAATATTTAAATCATCAAAAATATTTGAGGACATACTTTTATCTTTATGTTGCCCTGTATGAATAAAAAGAGTATTTATCTTGTTTTTTTCAAAATATTCAAGTAGAGGTGCAGCTTTAATGAAGTTTGGCCTAGTACCAACAACTAATATTGCGTCATAATTTTTTATCACTACTTTATGATTTTAGTCATAGTATTAATGCTTAATGAACAACTATTATTGAATTGGTGAAAAAAATAGTATTAAATGCTTGCGGTGTAAAATCTCTAGGTGGATTAAAGCTTTTCCTTGAGTCTTTTGACTTTTTTTCAAAGACTGAATCAAGAATCTTTGTTTTGTACTCAGAGGTAGAATTTTACAAAGATTTAAACAATCAATTTTATGAAAATCCAAGGGTAAAGTTTTACAAAACAACAAACAAAAGATACCTTCATCCATTTTTAAATTATTTTCTACCTACAAAAATTCTTGAGGAAATTAATAATTCAGATGCAATTGTTCATTTTGGTAATTTTGGGTTCAAAACACTAAAAAAGTCATTCGTACTAATTCAGAATATTCTTCCTCTTGTAAAAAAAGGTATTAGAAACTCAATTCTTAAATTACTAATAAATAGAAGTATGAATTTATCAAATTTTATACTCATTCAGCTAAATCATTTAAAAGAAGATATAGATAAAAAATTTCATTCAAAAATTATACAAATCGGTGAAACAACAAGTTCAGAGGTTGAAATATCAAATAAAAGTGGAAAAATAGTTTTTTTTGGAAGTGATGTTGCAAATAAAAACTATAACTTTATGAAAAATGTTTTGAGCCAATTACCAAATAAAAATAAGGTTACAGTTATAAACCCACCAAGCGATATGGAAAGTTTTAATATTGTAAATACAGAAACTCACGATGAAACTTTAGAAGTATTATCCAATAATGAAATTTATTTTCATGCTAGTGATCATGAAACAGTAGGTTTGCCACTTTATGAAGCACAAAACCTTGGTTTAAAAGTTGTTGCACCAATAAGTTCATATACTCAGTACTTCAGTCCAGAAAGTGTCTTTCTGTACAATATCAATGATCCCGATGATGCTCTAAAAAAACTTGATGATGCTAAGTCTTCAAGTATTGAAAAAATTGATACATTAAATTATTCAGAGAACTGGAAAATAGTATTAGACAATATCTAACTTATTAATAATAGACTTAGCTGTATAGTTATCAATAAATTTATCTCTATCAAATTTTTGAATTTTATTAAACATTTCTTCAATTAATAATGATAGATTTTCTTCTTTAACACTTTTATTTAAAGTGATTAAGTTATCAAATTCATTACTTAATTTAATGACAGGATCGTTATCAATTTCTGTGAAGTGAATGGTTGGCTTTCCGGTAGCTAAATATTCAACAACTTTACTTGGAATTTGATTTGGATTTTTATTTCCAATAGAAAGTAAACAATGTGCTGAGTTTACCATTAATTTCTGCGCTTCTTCTCTTGGTACCTGTGAATAAAAACTGTGTTTATCTATATTTAATTCACATGATTTTATTATTTTTTCAGAATCCTCGTTTACATACCATGAAAATTCCATTTCATTATTTTTTTTAATTAATTCTAAGAATGAATTTGGGGACCTCACACCCTTTGTGAATATTCCAAAATAAGAAATTTTTACTGGTTTGGATGAATAATCGTAAGATAAAGCACTATTAAAATGATCATTGTCAAAATTACTAATAGGATTTGCGACTATTAATTTATCACTTGGTATACCAAAGAATTGCTTGTGATTATCCAATGCATCTTGGTGAGTAAATAAAATATTATCAGCAAGAGAGTAAAATTTTTTTTCATATCGTTTATTTAAACCTGAATAAAGAAAGCGATTATTTTCTGGCGCATCAAGCTTTAAAGAAAATGGATCACCAACATCCATTATCCAATGTTTTTTAACTTTTTTATTAATAAAGTAAGCTGCCATATGGGAAGAAAAAGGTAAACTCACAGAAATTATGACATCGTAATCCTTAGAAATTTTATTTCTATTTTTGTAGATTTGATAAAGCCAAAACATTGAATAATCAGGCCAAGCAAGATAATTGATAAAAAAACGATATATTTTTTTCAAAACTCCATAAAATATTTTTTTAATTGCATCACCGGAAGCAACTTGTTTTGATTTTTCTCTTAGATTTGAAACTATATTTATATTATTTGTATTTCCAAAATATAGTATTTCAACATTATTTGTATCAAAATCTGGATACATCCCAGTTAAAATACTTACATTATGTCCATTGGCGATAAGTTCGTCTACCAATAATTTCCATCGGGTAGTTCGGGGGCTTACATGTGGTAAGTATTGATGTGTAACAATTAATATTTTTTTATACTTTTTCATTTTTAAACTCTAAAAGCATTAAGCCTAATGAAATTCCGAACATTGTACTTAATTCCTCAGCCTGAAAAAAATACATTAGCAAGATGATAACTAAATTTGAAAAAATATAAAATGAATATTCATTTCCGTTGTTATAAAGTTTTTTCAAAACGTTAAATAAAAATATCAGAAACCATATTAACCCTATAATTCCACCTGAAAAATAAAGATTTATATACAAATTATTAAATGAAACAATCTGTCCTGGATTTCTATAAATAATTTCTTCATCTACATTTTCCTTTGTTAAATCATCAAAAGTTGGAGAAAAATTTAAATTAGCAATCCCTAATCCTTGGCCAAAAATTTGAAAATTTTCACTAGAAATGTATTGATTTAGTATAGATATATTTTCAAAGCCATCTAACCCTCCCCTTGTGATTAGGGTGATTCTCTCGAATACACTTTTTGTTACACTCTCTGAATTTTTAGCTTCATCTAATTTATCGTCATATAATGAACAGTTACATTTATCAGGAGACTCTGGTGGACACATTGAAGGGTCTAATGCTGGAAATTTATAACCAAGACTATTACCTATAACACTGGAAAACAATAAAAATATTATTGGAATAATTAATAGAAGGTCAAAACTTTTATTTTTTAATGTCCATAAAACAGCTGCAAATAGTATTCCAAGAATTAAGCTAATTACTCCTGTTAAGCTTCTTGATAAAATAATTGCAAGGATTGGTAATATTGACAACCCATACCAAATGGCTCGTTTTCGTGCTAAATAGAAGTTTAACGGGACGATAGGTGCTAACCATACTGCCAAGAAACTTGGCTCTCTGAAAGTTCCATAATTCCTAAGTATCGAGCATGCCCTCTTTATTGGTTGAGACCAACCTCCTGAACCAGGTCTATTCCTTGAAAAGTCTTGAAAATCAAATATATATGAAAAATATGATATTAGTGACAAAAGCGAAACTGTAATGCCAATGAAAGATATAAATTTTATAATCGTATCTCGGTCGAAGTAATTGCTTAAAGTATAAACAAACCAAATAACAGCAATAAATCCAAGAAGCTTGATTAGTCTAAGTGAAATGTATTGAGTGAATGAAGTAGTAGCAAACTCAGGTAGATCGGGACTGTAAGCTACAGCTCTAATTAGGGTGATAGAGGTAAAATATAACAGTAACACTCTCAATGAATCAAATTGATTAAATTCAATTTCAAAACCAAAAATATAATATATTACGTAAATAAATATAAAAATAGAAACTCCTATCCAAGGCAAGGGTATTGAAAATAAACTAAAAGCATCAAGGCTTTCAAAGAAAATACCAATTAGAAAAAGATAGAAAAGTGGTGTAATTTTTTTTGTTTTCAATTTATACGTTTGTATCCTTTCGAGAATTTAAATTTAACTCCCTCATTCAATTCTCCCCAGTTTTCATAGGGGTTTAAATTCGTATCATTAGAAAAATCACTTATTAGTATATTTCCATTTTCTATTACTATTTTTCTATAAATTTTATTTCCATTAAAAACTGCACTACCTAAAAAATTATTTTTATCTAAAAATAACAATTTACCATCTTCCATATAGTTAAGCTTAAAACAATCAAATTCTGATTCCTTTGGAAATTTTATATCCGCATTTGGACCCCAATGAAATTTCATTGATCTAAATTCATTCCTTGTTTTTATATCGTCTGTATATGTTCCCGTACCTGGATCTCTTGCTATCCATTTGCCTTCAGTAAAACACTCAATTGAAAGTTGATCATAATGAGCATGTCCACCAACACTATTTTGTCCTATTTGGCCACATCTGACACTAAAATATTCGGAACCATCATTATTGCGCCAAATAAAAATACCAAAATCGGGAAATGTATAAAGATTAAAATCTTTTTGAAATATTTTAATTAAAGGATGGTCAACCCTTGAGAAACTCGTTAAATCTATAGAATCATTTTTTAGATTGGGCACTTCAATTGAATTTTTATTTTCAAAATTGAAGAAATGATCAATGAGATTTATTAACCAATCCATTTTTAAAGGATCATCTTCATCATGATAAAAGTAAAAAAGTCTCCCTGAATCATTATCACCAATCTGAGAAAGTTCTCCATTAACTAAAAGCAAATTTAGTAATCTTCTATTTGAAAATACTAACTTTTCAATTAATTCTATTAATGATGAATCAGGTTCAATTGCATCTAAAGAAAGCTTGAAAATGATTAAAGCTTCAGTCGTAAATGCAGAATAATGGGATGATCCTTCAAAATTAGTTCCATCTTTGTAGAACTGTCGATTTAATTCATTCTTAAGTTCATTCAAATAATATGTAGTGTCATCTTCAAAACCATCAAATTTATAAGTTGCTAGAGTCAAAATTATTGAACATAATTCAATTAAATAATGATTTCCAATAACATTTCCATCATTTTCAAGATTTTCGGTAATGTATTGATAATGTTGACTAATAAATGTATCAATTAAGTCTTTGTTATTGCCAAGAATTTTTGAATCTAAATCATTGTTTTCTAAAAAATTTCGATGAAAAATTAGATTTATATTTCTGATTGCTACATCCATTGGACTATTCCAATAAATTAATGGAAAATTGTTTACATCAACATTTTCATGCAAATTTTTATCTTTATTCAAGATTGATAATAAATCTAATTTTTGTAAAAATTGTAGCCTAGAGGCTTCATAAGGAACTTTTACATCACCCTTGTTGAAATAAGCCGGAATAAATTTATTGTGTGATTGGAAATCATTTTCACTAAAAATATCCCTTGATGTTACTAAATCGTCAGTTTCCTTTCCAAAAATTTTTTTAGAATAATTAATTTTGTCATCTGTATTTGTTAATAGGTAAGAAGCCAGCAACTGATGATAATTTGGATTGGTGTACTCAAAAGATTTAAAATTAGTGGGAATAACTATTTTTTTTGCAAATAAGTTTCTTAGATTGAATCTTGTTCTTTGTAAAAAAAGTTTAAGCATAAGATTTCCTAAAACTATAAGAAGTAAACATTGAAATAATCATTTGTGATGAAATAATTGACAAAATTGCCGGATTGGAAATACTTAAATTATGAAGTGCAAAATAAACTATATAAGAAATTACTGATCCTGAAATGATAATTTTTGTTATATTAACTTCAAAACCTAGAGCTCTTGAAAAAATAATATTGATTCTAGACCACACCATTAAAGGTAATGAAAAAAGTATTAAAGAAGTTTGAAAAGAGACATCTCTGAACTCTTCGCCAAGAAGTGATACAAGAATATTTCCTGCAGTATCTCTTAACAAGTAAAACGTAACTGGAATAATAAATGAAAAAAAGAAAACTTTCTTTAGACGCTCTCGTATACTTTGAATTTCGTCTTTGTCTTTTGCTTTTGACAATTCTGGAAATAATATATCAAGGCTTGCTGCTAAAAGTTGAAAAATAATTTCTAATATTCTTCTGGACCATGCCAAGACACCCAAAGCTGGACCAAAATAAAATAGACCTAACAAAACTATATCTAACTCAGAAATCAAAGCACTTGAGAATGTTGTAAGAACCATTTTTCTTCCCGAATTATTCAGCTCTTTCCTTGTTGACTTATCTAGATCTGAATCTCTTTTTTTCTCAGTTTTAGGGATGTAGTAATGAGCAACTAGAAAAAATAGAAATAATATAGCCGATTGATACAATACAACCCATATTATTTCTAGACTGTTAATCACAATAATCCAAGCACCAAATCCATAAAGGATCGTTCTAACGATTATCTGCTTAGAAGTAATTACAAAATTGCCATCTGCTTGAAAATATGCCAGTGCAATATGAATCATTTCGTTAAAAACAAAACTTGTAAGAAAAATTGCTGTTATTGGGTAATCTCTGCCAAATAAAATTGTTAATGGAAAAATTGTCGCCAAGGCTAATGCAAGATTTCTTAAAACCAGAAAATATGAGTTAGCAAAAAGAGAATTTTTGAAACCAACATTTTGAGCTCTTAGCTTTGTAACAACTAATGCAAGAGATAATACGGTTGCTGTTCCAATTAATACAGAAAGACTTTTTGAAGCTGCATATTCACCATATATTTCTGCTCCATACTCTCTACTTATTATTGTGATTAAAAAAAAATTAACTCCTAAAAGAGTTAATTGCATTAGAGATATGTAAATTGTATTTTCTTTCCAATTTTTTATCAATTCGCAACCCTTGCTAAATGCCAATTTGAAAGATTAATTAAATACCACTTTTTTTGGTAGTCATTTCCATTAAGGATACGATTTAATTCTCTTTCATTAAATAAATTTACTAGAGAATTGAACTGTTGCACAGTATCATAGAATTTTTCCTCATCTTTCTTGATCCACTCACCTATTGGAGCCCTAAATCCTTGTTTTTTTCTATTTATGATTTGATCAGGTAAATATTTCAACGCAACCTTTTTGAGAAGACTTTTTGTATTAGTTAAGTCAATAAGTAATTCTTCCGGCAAGGAAAGTACATATTCTACTAATTTATGATCAAGAAAAGGCACCCTTGCCTCAACAGCAGATTGCATTACAAGCTTATCCATTCTCATAAGTAAAAGTTCCGGAAGCCTTATCTTTAAATCAATTAAAGTCATCCACTTAGAAATTTTTGAATTTTTGTTAGAAAAATAATCTCTCCATTTATTTTCAGCGTAAAATATTAGATCAGAATGATTTGGTAAACCATCTACTATCAAGCTATCTAATTCCTTTAAATTAAAACCCAAAGCTCCACCTGCAAATGAAGTTCTATTAAATAGAATATTGCTAAGCATATTTAATCTATGATTCTTAAAACTAGAGTATTTTTTTGTAGATTTAAAAAAAGGTTTAAAAAATTTATTCAATTTTAGATATCTATTCCAGTGATCATATCCATAAAATAATTCATCAGCACCTTCCCCGACTTGAACAACTTTAATTTCGCTGTTCTTAGTTTTCTTACCAAGAAAATAAAGTGGAATTCCAACCTCATCCCCAACTAAATCATCTTGATAAAATGAATAATTATCAAGAAGCTCTTGGAATTCTTGATAAGAAATATTCTCCTCAATTAAATCTATGTCATTATTACTTGCCGCAAATTTTGCTTCGTTTAACTCACCCTCATATCCTGGGAAATGGTCTTTAAAATCTATGTTGAAACCTTTCAGTCCAGCTTTTTCATTTTGTTTCATGAGCTTTCCAATCAAGGATGAGTCAAGCCCTCCAGATAGAAATAGTCCTACTTCAACGTCACTTACTTTCCTGTACTCAACAGATTCATTTAATAATCTATCTATATTTTCAATTGCTTCTTCTTCTGAGATATCATTATTAACTTCAATATCAAATGGATCCCAATACTGATTAGATTTTATTGAATTATCGGAAAAAAACTCTATGTACTCACCAGGTTGTACTTTTGATATGTTTAAATTTCCTGTTCTATTCATTGGGACACAAAGATGCCTTAGATATGCAATATAAGACTCAATATCAGGTTCAAATGGAATTAAATTAGATTGTTCTATAGTCTTTAATTCTGAAGAAAATATAAACCAATCATCATTCCTAGCAAAGTATAAAGGTTTGATTCCGATTCTATCTCTAGCTAAAAAAATAGAGCTCGTCTTTGCATCATGAATGGCAAAGGCAAATTGACCTCTTAATTTTTTTAAAATTTCAGATTTATATTCAATATATCCTTTAAGTAATACCTCTGTATCGCCTTCCGTAGAAAATTTAAAACCTTTACTTTGTAGTTCAGCTCTAATTTCTTTAAAATTATAGATTTCACCGTTAAATACAATTGTGTATCTTTTGTCGTCATCCTGATAAGGTTGGTTTGATCTTGAGTCTAAATCGATAATTGAAAGCCTGCTGTGAATAAAACATTCTGAATCTGAAATATAATTAATGGAAGAGTGATCGGGTCCCCTGTGTTCTAGGGAGACTTTCATATCATTTGCAATATTTTGGTCGATTTTAGAATTGTTAGTGCTAACAATTCCACCAATTCCACACATTTCTCTAACTCTAATGTTATATTTTTTATTCAAGTAAATTAATTTGAATAGTTTAGAGTAAATATTGTATGAAAATAATTTTTGACATTACAATCATGGTTTTTCTCATTCCAGTTTTTTTATTCTTTTTTCCTATCATTTACTTGTTGATAATTATTTTAGATGGCTATCCAGCAATATATGTTCAGGAAAGAGTTGGTAAAAACGGTAAAATTTTTAAATTATTTAAATTCAGGACTATGGATGAAAGCTCAGATGAGGATCTACACGAAGAGCATTATAAAAAATTAGCTGAAAAAGAAACAATTGAGCCATCTTTAGAGCCTGGAAATCCTATACGAATTGAAAACGATGACAGAATAACAAAAATTGGTCTTTTTCTAAGAAAGACTTCCCTAGATGAATTGCCTAACGTAATAAATGTTCTAAAAGGAGAAATGTCAACTGTCGGTCCAAGACCATTAGTTGTTTATGAATCAAAATTACTTGGTGATTATCAAAAAAAGAGACATTCAGTAAAACCTGGAATTACTGGTCTTGCTCAAGTCCAGGGAAGATTAGATTTAAGCCTACAAGAGAGGCTTTATTGGGATATTGAATATGTTGAAAACTACAACATTGTCCTTGATTTCAAAATACTTTTTCAGACAATTATCTCTGTTATATCAAGAAAAGGCGCAAATTAGATTAAGGAGTAGTAGTCCTCAACTACCTTTGATTTATTTAAAATATTTTTATTTAGATTGTTTATATTTTTTTGATATTTCAAAAGTAGTGATTGATCATTAAGTTTATCAAATATTTTTATCATCGAAGTTTCATCATAGGGGTCAATGGTAAAACCTAATTCATATTTCTCTATAAACTTTGAAACAGCAGAATCACTGTTTGCAAAACACAATAAAATTTTATTCATTGAAAGATAGTCAAAAGTTTTACCAGGAAAACCTTCTACTGTAATTTCTTTATCTAGCGAAATAAGTCCAACAGGAATCTCTTTCGTTTTATCGTATAATTCGTTTCTTGGTAAACGCTCAAAAACATTTAATTGATCACTTTCTAAATCTTTAATAGAATCAAATTCTTCACCTGCTCCAAAGAATTTTAATTTCCAATTCTTCTCATCAATAGAATTAAACGTATCGATAAATTTTTTAATATTTTGAGGTTTACCCATATTACCGGCATACAAAATTGTTTTTTTATCTAGATTTGGATTTTCATTTGATATTTCATAGGGGGAAAAGTGATAAATTGATTTTATGTCTTTATTTATTAATCCACGATTGTTAATAAGAAATGCTTTTAATTCTGATGAGTTTACAACCAAATTGTCAGCAAGTTTCATCGCGTATGTATCGATTTTTTTAAAAATGTTAAATATAATTCCAGAATTTGTTTTCAATGTTTTGTTAGCGATTTCAGGATAAAGTTCCCAGCACGAGTATGTAACTTTAATCCTTAGAAATTTCTTTATATAAATTACAACTAAGTTCATAGTTGGTGGATAACTAAATATGAAAATATGAGAGTAATTTTTTTTGTTCTTAGATAAAAATTTAATTGTTTGATAGTGAAACATTATCCATTGAAAAAACCTAGTTACTTTGTTAAAACTCCTGCTTGCTGAACTTATATGTGTTATGTTTATGTCTTTATATGATGATGTGTAATATTTATCTGAAGTTAGATTCTTACTATTTTCGATATTGTATTGTGGTGAGCTTGCCAATATCTCAACATCAACACCAAGCTCTTTAAATCCATCTGCAATTTCAGCAACTAACATTCCTGTTGAGACGTTATCTGGAGGTATTGTTAAGGAGTGAAATAAAATTTTTTTCATTCTTTAAATGAATTTGAAATGTCAAATGGATAATTTTCTTTATTGTGTTTATGAAAACTGTTTGATTCTGATAATTCCAGAAGGTCATCAACAATATTATTAGATGCTTTCCCATCACCAAATGGTTGAGCCCATATTGTATCAACTAACTTCATAGCCTTATCTAAGTAACTTTGAAAGTCACTTATCATCTCAGATGGATCAAATTTTATAGAAGCATTAACATCATATACCTCTGGACGCTCTGTTGAGTATCTCATTTGAATAGAAGGTACATTCATAATGCATGCCTCTTCAACTACTGTTCCTGAATCACTCATTACAAAGGTAGAGTTCTTAAGAAGATACATAAATTCAAGATATCCTAAGGGGTCAATCATCAAAACGTTCGAATTGAGTTTTAGATCATATGATTTAAGCATTTCTTGAGTTTTGTACCCTGCAGGAAATACTATTTTCATATCAGAAGAATTAAATAGATTTACAATATTGTTAAGAGAATCGATGTTTAATATATTCTCTCTTCTATGAGATGTTGCTAATAAGAATTCGTTTTTTCCAATAAAATTTAAAACATTATTATCTAAGCTTTCATGTCCCGAATCAAAAATATTTTGATTTTCTTGAATTATATCAACTATGGGGTTCCCAGTTACTTTTATTATATCTTCAGAAATTCCCTCATTTAGACCTTGCGTCTTGTATGAATCAAGATAAGCATATATCCTGTCTGACAAGTGATCTATAGTTTTTCTATATTTTTCTTCAGGCATTCTCCAATCGTATGAACGCATACATCCTTCAATATGAACAATTGGGATATTGTGCTGTGCTGCTCCAATACTACCCATGACCGTATTTGTATCACCAAGAAAAACAACAGCTTGATACTTATTGTTTTCTAAGTGATTGAATGTATTTTTAATCACTGAAGAAACTGTTGATGCATCGTTAGTAGTATCTATTTCAAATTCAACATCAGGTTTTGGAACATTAAGTTGTTTAAAGAAAACATCTTTCATATTCTCGGAATAATGCTGGCCAGACCATATGAAATCATACGTTATATTTTTATTTTCAGACAAAAGTCTGATAATTTTACTTGCCCTTATAACATCAGGTCTAATTCCTAGAATGATTCCAAGGTCTTTCATACAAATTCCAATATCTTTTTAGTTCCTTCATATTCAGCTAATTCAGATATATTGTCTCTTATAGATGGAATTTCTTTGTATCCACCTAATGCCCAAAGTTCTTGGTTAGCTTTTGAATCCAATGTCTTTAATGTTCTATCAACTTTGCTGTCTGATAAAACATTATTAATTTCTATATCTTTTGTGAAATATTCTTTAAAAAGATTTAACAACTCATACTTGTTAACTTTGTCACTTGGCACTATGTGTTGCAATTTAATTTGAGTTTGTTCGTTCTTTGTAATACCTAATACAATTTTTGCAAAGTTTAATGTTGTTATGCCATTCCATTCATGATCTGTAAATCCATTAACTACTGATTCATCTGTCCTTAAAAACCAGTTAAGAAGTGACCTTCCACTCCCAGTTTCAGGTCCAACAATACTCGAACGCAGCAAGGTTTTATTATTGCTAGAAACCTCTCCAACAATTTTGGTTTTACCATACACATCTGTGGCATCTGTCATAGATGTTTCAATATATTCTCCTTTTAATCCAGAAAATACACAATCTGTTCCAATTTGAATGTAGCTGAAATTAAAATCCAAACTTGCTTTCGCAATTGTTAGTGGAAAAAAGGAGTTTATAGATATTGCATTGCTAATTGATTCTTTTGTTTCGGAGATGGTTGGCTTTATTGCTCCGATACAATTTATGACAAAACTAGGATTTGTTAATTTACATAAGTCATCAAAGTTATCTTTGCTAGGATCAAAGTTAATCTTTTCACCGTTCAATTCACTAATAAATTTATTTTCAGAACGTGATGTAAAAAAAAGAGTATCTTTGGAATAATCAGAAAAAACTAAAGAAACCATTTTTCCTAACATACCTGTTGAGCCAAGTATAAGAAGGTTACTCAAACAGTTCACCTCCATTGCTTGTCCAAGGATCCCAATATTTTGAATCAAATCTATAATCATCATTTAGAGAGTCTTCTAGAGTTGAAGAAGAAAAGTACATTATTTTACTATTTTCTTCAAGATTCATGGCTCCATTTGCATAACCCTCTGGAATGGATAATAAGTCTGAATTTATATCCATTTCGACCATCTCTGGATCAATTGTCTTATCTGGATTTTCCCAATCATCTATTTTTATTACACCGACCAAAAACTTGCCTGATAATACTTTGATAAGTTTTTTTTCATTTTTATGACCGTGCCATGCTCTCACAGTTCCTATTTTTGGATTTGTTACTGTATAAAATCTTTTGTAATCACTAAGGTTTAATTCATTAAAAAACTCAACATTTCCTCTGTGGTCTTCAGAAAACCCTCTTTCATATCTTTCTAGGTTCAAGATACACCAAACTTCTGCAAAAAGTTCTGATTTGAATACCTAGGATCTGTTATGTCCTTTATCCTGTTGTGAAAAATTAAATCATATATCTCATTAACTCCATTGATAAGCTCTATTGAAGCTTCAAATCCTGTTTCATCCAATAATTTTTGACTTGATACTTGATAGTTTCTAGCATCCTCAAAGCTCATGGGAGTCACTTCTACTTCAACATCTTTTACTTTATTTTCTATCTCTCTTGCTATATCGATGATTCGATAGTTCTTATGATGAAGATTATAAATACCACTTACATCAGTGTTTAGACAGTGACTTATTGCATTTGAAACGTCATTTACATGAAGTAGGGGCCTCCACTGCTCACCGCCATAAACACTAATTTTTTTATCTATAAGTGCTTTTGCTGTAAGAATATTTACTACTAAATCAAGACGTACTCTTGAAAATTCATCACTTATGCCAAATAAAGTTCCAAGCCTAAAAATTAATGCATTTGCATTTTGCAGATATTCTTCTGCTTTTAATTTAGATGATGCGTATTCAGATAATGGATTTGTATCGGAAGCCTCTGTTAGAACTCCATCTTGAGCCCCATAAACCGAACAAGTCGACAAAAATATTATTCTTTTATCAAAATTTTCAACAAGATTTTTCACACTTTCAGAATTAATATCAAAGGTTAGGTCTGGATTAATGGCACACGCACCATCACCAACTAACGCTGCAAGCCAAACAACAACATCAAAGTTATTTAAAATACCATTTAATTTTGTTGTATCCCTTATGTCTCCAAGAATAAAATTTACCTTTTTTCTATAAGATGTTTCATAAATTAATGAATCGTAAACAGTAACTTCATGTTCCTGAGAAAGCTTATCAACGATTCCTCCTCCAACATATCCGGCACCACCTACAACTAAAATTTTCATCTTAAATATAGTATATGTTTGAGTTTTCTAATAAAACAGTATTTCAAAATGTAGAATTCTCCTTTTCATTAAGATATAGAAAGTAGCTAAAGTAAAAAAACCAAGATACAGAGTGATTTTGTAATAAATCACTTGATAAACTCAATAACAGAAATGCCATGATTGCCATAAGATTTGGTGAGTAGTTTGTTAAATCTCTTAATTTAAAAAGACTTAATATAAGATCCTTGAAAATTAATCCGTACAAAAACAGGCCAACAATCCCGTAATTTAGAAGTATGAATAAATATGAATTGTGAGGACCGTAAGAAAAAGGATTATCATCAAAGTTTTTGGAATCAAGTACCTCATTTCCTTTTATTACGAAATTATCATATCCTCTTCCAAAAATATTATTGATTATTGAATCTTCTGAAACATATTGTAATGTACCTGATTGCATTTCAACTCTGTCTTGGATACCGCTGTTATCATCTTGAATGAATCTATCTATTAAACCAAAATTTACACATATCAATAAAGAGCCAATTAATAATAAAACAGTATTTAGTTTTTTATCTTGAAGCATGATTCTAAATAATATAAATAAAACCAAAACAATTAGAGAAAACCGAGAATATGTAAAGAAACATCCAACAATAGAGAAAGGAATTATTACACGTAAATAACTACTTTCCATCCTGAACATTGAATATATTCCTGTTACGGTAATCAAATCAGCAAAACTGTTTGGCCCCCCCGCCTGAAATCCATTTGTTCTTCCTTTGATATATTCAATATCACTTAAATTAATTCCTATATTCCAAGTCTGATAGATATCTTTGCCAAGATTTATCGAAAATAAATATGAAAGAATTGAAAACGAACTTAAAAACAGGAATAAGTAGAAAGGAAAAGTGTTTATATAATTTTTTTCACCTACAAGTGATATAAATATAAATAAAAAAAGATAAAATCCAAATCGCAGAATTTCAGAATGAAATAATTCGCCATTCACAAAAAAATTTTGAACTATTAGATAAAAAATAAAAAATACAAAATACATGTATTTTTCAATTTTTAAAGAGACATTTTCTATATTAAAAAGAAGATACATTGCTAATGAAAAAAATATTAAAATTGGTAAGTCATCGGTATGAACAAATCCTGGAATAACGTCGAAGTGAGGAATTACTGAAATAAAAAATAAAACGTATAAAGGCGAAAAACTTTTAAGCCTATTTATTTTTAATCCCCATCATTTAAGATATTAACCAATAAATACTTATAAATAGTATTTAAATCTTTTTAAAGAATAATAATTAGTTTTGTTAGCATGTATTAAGTGGATAAAAAAGTAGTAGTTACAGGCTGTTCTGGCTTTATTGGTTTTCATCTATCAAATTCTCTATTAAAGGCAGATAAACAAGTAATAGGTATTGATTCTTTAAATTCAGCATATGATGTCAAGCTAAAGCAAAAAAGACTTGAAAAATTGGATAAAAATAATAACTTTACATTTTTTAATAACAATTTAAGTCAAGAGAATAGTCTTAACGAAATAAAGAAATATGATATATCGACAATCTATCATATGGCGGCAAGAGCAGGAGTAAGACAAAGTTTTTTAGATCCACAAAGTTACATAGAGGACAATACATACGCAACTGCCAATGTTGCTAATTTCTGTAAAGAAATAGAGATTCCTGAAATAATTCTTGCATCAACATCATCAATTTATGGGGACAGTGGTGAAAGTTTAATGGTTGAAGAGAAGGATGAAAAAATAAAACCCCCTTCTGTTTATGCAAGTACAAAATTATCTGGGGAAACTTTGTCAAAAATAATTCTTGAAGACACCAATACAAACTTAATAATTTCTAGATTTTTTACAGTATATGGACCCTATGGAAGGCCAGATATGTCGATTTTAAGATTTATTCATTGGATAATAAATGAAGAAAAAGTAAAAGTTTTTGGGAATGGAGAACAGCAAAGATCTTTTACATATATAAAAGATGTTGTCGATGCACTCAAAAGAATGTCAGGTTTAGAAAACTCACATACTTTCAATGTTGGATCAAATATTACAGTTTCACTCAACGAAGTTATAAAATTAATTGAGGAATTTTCAGGAAAAAATGCAAATATTGAAAACTTAGAGCGTGCATATAAAGATCCTGACGTGGTTCGTCCAAATTTAGAAAAAATAAATGAAGCTATTGGATGGGAGCCGACAACTAAGATACAGGAGGGTATTGAAAAAACAGTTTCATGGTACAAAGAAAATGAAGACTATCTGAAAGATCTGATATATGTCAATGAATAAAGTAATCGTCACTGGAGGTGCAGGTTTCATTGGTTCGAACCTTATAAAAAGGTTATTGAAGGATGGTGCTGAAGAAATACTTATAATTGATGATTTTTCAACCGGAAAGAAGGAAAACCTTCACGACTCCTCAAAAGTACATCTCATTGAATCAAAACTTGAGGATATTAATGATTTAGAAAGTCAATTTAAGGGATATGATTTTTGCTTTCATCTAGCAGCTGGAGTAGGCGTTCAATACATAATGGATAATTTGAGTGATTCATTATTAACTAATATTCAAGGAACTCATATTGTCTTTGAAGCGTGTAAAGAAAACAACATACCTGTGTTAATAACTTCTACTTCAGAGATTTATGGAACCTCTAAAGAAGAAAGTTGGGATGAAGAAACAAAGAGTTTGATTGGGCCTACGACAAAACTTAGATGGTCATACGCTGTATCAAAAATGATTGATGAATTCTTAGCTCTATCTGAATTCGAAGCCGGTAATCTTAAACCAATAATAGTGAGGCTCTTCAATACGATAGGTCCAAATCAGGTTTCTGATTATGGAATGGTTGTACCAAGATTTGTGGAATCTGCATTAAAAGACGAGGATTTAGTTATCCATGGTGATGGATCTCAAACGAGATCATTTACCTGGGTTGTAGATGTGATTGATTACTTTGTGAAACTAGCTGAGTTAAAAAGTTATGGAGAAATATATAACATTGGTCAAACCGAAGAAATATCGATAAAGAACTTAGCCCAACTAATAATTGATACATCGAATTCAAATTCAAAAATTAAGTTTTTAAGTCATAAAGATGTGTTTGGTGATAAATTTGAAGATCCTACAAGGCGCACACCGAATATAGATAAAATTGTTAAAGCAACCGGAATTAAACCGGGTTACGATATCCAAACAATGATTAAAGAAATTGTGGAATTTAAAAGACAAGATTAATTAAATTATGAGGGTATTAGTGACTGTAGGAATATTTCCTCCAGATATTGGTGGACCTGCAACTTTTGTTCCAAAAATTGCAAAATATTTTCAAAATGAACTTAATTATGAAATAGAAATCTTAACTTTGTCTGATAATAAAAATTCAAATATAAAAGATGATTTTAGTGTGAAACGTATTGATAGAAACTTACCAATAATATACCGTTGGTTAAAAACAATTTTTACTATTTATAAATTAGGGAAGAATAAAGATTTAATATTTGTAAATGGTCTTGGTACAGAGGCTACAATTGCCAATATTTTTTTGAAAAAAAAGATAATAAGAAAAATTGTTGGTGACCCTGTCTGGGAAAGAGCATACAGCAAAGCAAAGATATCAGAAAGTTTTGATGAATTTCAAGTTAAAAATTATGGATTTTCAATATCGCTCCAAAAGAAGGTGCGAAGCTTTAGCATTAAAAAAACTGACATTGTAGTAACACCATCTCAACATCTAAAAAATTTTATTCTAAATTTAGGATTTAAAAACAAAATTGAGATCATAAATAATGGTGTATTAATACCTGAAGAAAATACAAATATATTTACAAATGATCAAATTAATATCACTATTGTATCCAGGCTTGTATCACATAAAAATATTGAAAAAATAATTAAAGCAATATCAGATTTAAATAGTCCATTAATTAATTTAAATATTATCGGAGATGGGCCTGAGCTAAATCAACTTCAAAAAATTTCATTAGAATCCAATAACAAAGATAATATTATTTTTCATGGGAAACTAAACAGAGATGAAATTGATCATATTTTTTTGAATAGTGATATTTACGTACAAGCATCGAATTATGAGGGATTGCCACATTCCTTACTTGAGGCCATGAGTTATGGAATTCCAGTTCTGTGTACACCTGTTGGAGAATGTAAAGAAATATTGGGAAATGAAGATAGAGGATATATATTAGATTTACCTGTATCAAAAAATAATATTAAATCAAAGATTAGTCAGATTATTGGCGAAAAAGATATTGCAAATAAAAAAGGTGAAAGAGGTAAAGATTTTATTAATGAAAAATATAACTTAACAAATTCATTTAATCTTTATAAAAATCTTTTTACAAGACTAATTGAGGAAGAATATAAATGAAAAAAGTGCTTGTATTGAATATATCTACTGATTCCAAAAATACATCTCTGGGATTTGCAATATCTTGGTTAAATGCATTTGCAAAAAAATTTGATGAAGTTCATGTCATTAGTTTGAGTAAAGGAAGTGATGATGAACTAGAAAAAAATGTAGTTGTTTCCTCAGTTGATAATGAACTTGGAAAAATTTCAAAAATAATTAATCTTTATAAATTAATCAATAATCTAACAAAATCAAATAAATATGAATTCTGCTTGTCTCATATGTCGTCATTATTGGTGATAATCTCATCACCGATACTAAAAATAAGAAAAATTAAATTAATATTTTGGTACACACATAAAGGTCCTACTGATTTCTTAAAAAAAATATTTTTACTAAAAGCATCGATTTATTCCAACAGGATAATAACAGCATCAAAAAATTCATTTCCTTACAAAAGATTTTTCAACAATAAAAGAAAATTACGCGTTATTGGGCATGCAATTAAATTCGATGAGTTTTTCAGAAAAATTAATAGTTTCGATGAAAAAGATTTTGTAATCATATCAAGAATTTCTAAATCAAAGAAAATTGACGAATCAATATCAGGGTTTCTCAATAGCGAAAAAGGATCTAGTCATAAATTATCAGTTATTGGAGGACCTCTGTCATCTGAAGATGAAATATATTATGAAAACCTTAAATTAAAATATGCTTCACATGAAAATATAAGTTTTTTGGGAAGTATGCCTCATAAAAACTTAATAAATCAAATTTCAGATTTTAGTTTTCACATTAACAATACGGAAGAAGGCTTTTATGATAAATCTGTTCTTGAAACAATGTCACATGGACTTGTTAATTTTTATTCTAATTCTGACTATGACGATCTTTTACCAGAAGAATATCGAGATAAATTTAAATTTGATGGAACACCTGAAAGCTTATCAAAAAAAATCACTGATATTGGCAATTTAAAAATAGATGAAATCAATAAAATCATTAGTTTTTCACAATCAAAATTAGAAAAGCAGTCTGTTAATAATCTTGTAGAGAGAGTTTTGACAATTATTTAGATAATTGTTCTTCGACCCATTTAATAGTTTTTGATAGTCCTTCATCAAGATTAACTTTTGGTTCCCAATTTAACTTTGTTTTAGCTTTTGTGATATCAGGCTTACGCTGCTTTGGATCATCATTTGGAAGTTCTAAATATTTTATTTCAGATGTTGAATCTGTTAATTTAATAATTTTTTCAGCTAATTGGCCAACTGTCATTTCATTTGGATTGCCGATATTGAAAACATCATATTCAGTTGAGTTCATTAAGGAGATAATTCCTGCAACAGTATCTTCTACGTATGAAAAGCTTCGTGTTTGTGTACCGTCTCCATATATCGTTATATTTTCATTTCTTAGTGCTTGTACAATAAAATTTGTTACTACTCTTCCATCATTTAATTGCATTCTTGGACCATATGTATTAAAAATTCTTACAATTTTAGTTTTAAGACCATAAGACCTTGAATAAGTTGCAACTGCTGCCTCTGCAAATCTCTTCGCTTCATCATACATACTTCTCTCACCATTTGGATTCACATTACCCCAATATTCTTCGTTCTGAGGACTGATCAATGGATCTCCATAAACTTCAGAGGTTGATGCGAGTAAGTATTCTGCACTATGTTTTTTGGCCAAGCCCAATGTATTTATTGTGCCTACACTACCAGCTTTGAGAGTATTGACTGGATGTTCAGTATATGCTTTTGGTGAAGCTGCGCTGGCAAAATGTAAAACATAATCAACCTTATCTTCTATTTCAATATGATCTTGAACATCGTGCTCTATGAACGAAAAATTTTCATTATCCAGTAAATCATTTATATTTTCCGTAGAACCTGTTAGCAAATTGTCAATAACGATAATTTTGTGACCATCATTAATTAGCTTTTCACATAAATAAGATCCTACAAATCCGGAACCACCAGTAATTACGATATTCATAGTGACCATGGAATATAGGTTATAGAATTAGAATCTTCAATGATTTTATTCAACCTGTCAAGTGTTAGCTCTTTAACCGGGTACATTAGAACAAATAAATGGGGAGAATTGAGATCCTCAAGATAGTCAAATTTGACTATATTTTCATCATTAATTATTTCGTCAAATACAACAACATTTTCAATTGAACTTTTCAGTTTTTTAAATACTTCTGTTGTTGGTGAGTTTCTCAAATCATCTGTGTCTTCTTTGAATGCTGCCCCAATAAGAACTACTCCTTCTAATTTTTTTGATTCATACAATTCTTTAATATTTTCTGAAGTCCAATCTGCATGAATATCGTTTGAATTGATGATGTTTGAAATAAGTGGAAGATTTAATTTATCTTTATCATAAAAATTATTAACTTCTACAAGGTCTTTTGGAAAACATGATCCACCCCAAGATGGTGAAGGTCTAAAATAATGCTGTCCGATTCTATTATCTAGGCCTACTCCTTTTAAAACATCATCTAAATTTCCTCCAGAATAGTCTATTAACCTTGTTGCTTCATTCACAAAAGATAATCGGAGAGGAAGATATGTGTTTGCAAGATATTTAATCAATTGAGAGCTAATCGAATCAGTTGTAATAATCTCACAGTCAAAGCCACTGTAAAGCTCTTTTAATTTGGCAAGTTTTTCAGTGTCAGTCCCGCCAAGAACAATCCTATCTGGCTTAAAGAAATCTTCAACAGCTGTACCCTCTCTTAAAAATTCTGGATTAAACGTTAATTTACTGGAATCCATTCCAACTTTCTCACATACCTTTTCTATCTCGTATGGAGGAATTGTCGATTTTACAGTTATCACTAAGTCATTATTATTTACATTATTTATTTCTTTAATGGCAGATTCTAAAAACTTTGTATCTACAGAATTTGTTTCAATATTGTTTGGTGTTTGAACGCAGACAAAAACAATATCAATGTTGTCCCATTCAATGCTTGCATAATCTGACGAAAAAGACATTCTTTTAAATGTTTCATCATCATTGAAATATTCCTCGAGTCCAGGCTCGTAAAAGGTAATTTTTTTACTATGTAGATCTTTAATTTTATTTTCATCCAAATCAATAAAATTAACGAAGTTACCAAGACTAGCCAACCCTACTCCAGTTACTAAGCCTACATACCCTGTACCTATGATGACAATGTTCATATTTTGCAATTTTATCAATTTTAACACTTAAAATGTTATTAATGATTGTTTATTTAGCACATTGGGATTGGATATTAACTCAATCAAGAAAAGACATTGTATCAAATATCAACGATTCAAAATTTATGGCAATTTGCCCTTTTGATCGAAACGAAATTGAACTTGGAAATTATTACAAAGAAACAATTGATTGGAAATTAAATAGAAATAAAATTTTTGACTTTTGGGGAATTAAAAATCTGCGAAATATAATTAAGGATTTAAATTCTGATGATATTGTCCACGTATTCACTTTAAAATCTGGTCTTCTTTTTGCTTTTGCAAATCTTTTTAGAAATAATAAAACCAAAAATATATTGACTATAACCGGATTAGGTTATCTATTTAGTGACAACTTCAAAGCGAAGATTTTAAAAATATTATTAGGTTTTTTTATTAAACGCCTAGTTAATAAGAATTTTGATTTTTTGATGTACCAAAATGGAGAAGATCAAAAAACATTTAATAATTACTCTAAATATAATGGTGAATCTTTGATAATTCCAACTTCTGGGATAACCGTGAAAGAACTTGAGTTAAAAAAAGAATACCGAAACTCTAATTTAAAAGTAATTATGGCTACAAGGTTAATTAACGACAAAGGTATATTTGAATATCTTGAGCTAGCTAATTTGATGAAAGATTCAGATTTTGAGTTTTATCTAGCTGGTGATTTAGACAATGGAAATCCAGATTCACTAAGTGAATCTCAGCTAAATGAAATAAAAAATAGTAACTTTATAAATTATTTAGGGCATATTGATATAAAGAAAGAGCTTCAAAATTTCGATATAAATATTGTTATGTCAAAGTATGAGGGATCTTCAAGAATACTTTTAGAGTCTTTGTATGTAGGATTAATATGTTTATCTAATAATATTCCAGGTACCTCAGAGCTAAGCTCAAAATTTAGAAATTCTTTCTTTATAGATGAAAATAACATTGAAGAATTTAGAAGAAGTCTTGATGAAATAATTAATCATGATGCTTTTACAGATAATACACAAAATATTCTTTTTGGAGAAGATGCCAAATACAATAGAGAATTAATTGACGAAAACTATACATCTATCAAAATTGCAGCTGCATATAATAAAATTTATCGATATTTAAGAAGAGAGATCGAGAGTTACAAAAGTGAATTTATCTAATTTCCAAGTATCAATAACAAGTGCAGCGATAGCAACAATTTTATTATCCATATTCTTTAATTGGATAACTCTACAAAGAACAAAAAACTTTGTGCCAAGTATAAGAAAAAATGAAGAAAGATTATCTTCAAGATATGTTCCACCATTTGGTGGAATTGCATGTTCTATCGCATTTTTGATATCTACAAGACTTCTAGGACAGGCTGAAAGTAATTTCTTATACGTAGGATTTTTTGCAGTAATAATTTCAATTATTGGCTTGCTCGATGATTTGTATAATTTTAAATGGTATATTAAATTATTTTTTCAAATAATCATTGTCTACATACCTCTGTATAACTTAAATATTTTCATAAATTTTGAATCGCTTATTGGGATAGAATTCAATAATTCTTTAAATTACATAATTTCAACTATTTGGATTATGTTGATAATGAATGCAATAAATTTTATAGATAATATGGATGGACTTGCCGTAGTTGTCTCTTCAGCTATATGTATACAGATTGCGGTCTTAACAAATTATTTAAACCAGTATAAGTTAACAGATATTTCTATTCTTCTACTTTGTGCAATTGGAGGTTTTTTATTTTTCAATTTCCCCCCTGCAAAACTATACTTTGGGGATTCTGGAAGTTTATTTATAGGTTTTTGTCTAGGATTTATGAGTATTATTTATAATTGGGTCCCAGAAGATGTTACTGTTTATTCAACTACACTCAGCCCAATATTGTTAGTATTTTCCGTTCCCTTGATAGATTTTCTTGTTGTTGTTACCTACAGAATTAGTATTGGTAAATCACCTACTATCGGTGGAACAGACCATATCTCACATCGATTACTTGCAAAAGGATTTTCTGAAAAAACCGTTCTTTCAATATTTCTAATTTACAGTCTTGGAACATTTATATTAATTTATCTATCAATTTTTACTTCAACTCAATTATCTCTTTTAATTATTGGAGTTTTATTTACTGTTTATTTTCTAACTTACTTAATTTCGATAAGATTGAAGGTTTTAACTTAACTTTTCTTCGAGTTCAATAATTCTTTCAGGAGTTCCTGCATCGATCCACCAGCCATTTATATTTAAGTTCATACATTTATTTTCTGAAACAAAAATATTGCATAAGTCTGTAATTTCATATTCTCCCCTGGCCGATGGCTCTAAAGTATCAATCTTATTAAAAACAGAATTATCAAACATGTATAAACCCACAACGGCATCATTCGATTTAGGATTTGTTGGCTTTTCCTCAATTGAAAGAACCTTTCCATCAATATCCATCTCAGCTACTCCAAATTCCTCTGGGTTCTCTACTTCAGTTGTGAATATACATGCCCCTTCATGAAAATTTTTGAAATCAAAATTATTTAATGGACTATTTTCAAAAAAGTTATCGCCTAAAACAAAAAATATTTTCTCATTTTCATCTACATAATCTTTTGCTTGATATAAAGCATGTGATATCCCTTTTGGTTCTTCTTGAATAGTAAATTCTATTTCTAAATCTTTAAATTCACCAAGAGTAACTTCTTGTATCATATTGAAGTATTCCGGGTTAGTTATAATTACAAATTTTCTCATTCCCCAGTTAACAAGTTGAGAAATCTGTCGATTAATCATGGGGGTTCCATTTACATCTAAAAGTATTTTTGTAGATTTATTTCCTCTAAATTCTTGCAATCTTGTTCCAAGGCCACCTGCGGCAATAATACATTTGATATTTTCCACAACTAAAGAATACATAGTTATAGTATGTAATTTGGTATTGTATGAAAATTTTTAATAAATATACTTATCTATTTCTAGGAATACTTGTTATCGCAACAATAATAATTTTTAATTTTATCCCAAATCTAGAAACTGAAGAATTTGATCAAGAAGTCATTGATAACATTATAGAGGGTGTTACCACTACAACAATTGAGGAAAATAGTGAACAAAATACTCAAGAATCTATTTCATCCATAGATGAATTAGTTTTGACAGAGGAAGAAATATCAGATATTGATAAAGTTCTCGTATTTAATGAGTTTGAAAAGGAAATAACCAATTTTGACGTGTATTTATTGATTGGATCAGATGAAAGATCTGCAGAGATTGCCTTAACAAGGGGTGAAATAACAGGGAAGCGAGCAGATGTAATTATTCTTGGGCTTGTTGAGAAATCATCAAAAGAAATTACTTTACTTTCTTTTCCACGTGATCTACTAATAAAAAACAATTGTACAGGGAAATTAGAGAGGATTAATGCAGCGTATAGTAAAAATGGGTGTGGGGGCAGAGCAGAAAATTTAGCTGCAGCCATATATAGCATTTCTGGAATACGAGTTACAAATTTTGCAAGCTTTGACTTTGAAGGCTTTGAAGAAATTATTGACTCAGTAGATGGTATCGAAATTTGCGTTGATAAGACTCAACGTGAGGGATTTAGCTTTGAATTACAAGAAGGATGTCAGACAGTTAATGGACTTACTACTTTGAACTGGGTTGTTTCACGATCAACTGAAGAATTAGTAGGTGAAAAACTTATTGATAATGAAGGAAATGATATATCTGAGTGGAAACCTATGCCTGGAGTTAGTGATCTTACAAGAATTGATAGGCAGCAATATGTTGTAATGCAACTAATCAATGAGTTAAAAGAATTTGAATCAGTAAATGAACTCAATTCTTTTATAAAAGCGCTGGAAAACTCATTTATTATCGATGAAAATTTATCGATAAATAAAGCAGTTGAAATTCTATGGACTTTCAGAAATATTGATTTAAGTAATGTCCAAAAATTTACAACACCTGTCGATTACTTAACATTAAATGACGGAAGGCAAGTATTAGTTCTAAACGATACAATTCACAATTTTTTGAAAAAAAATTCAGTTATTGACTCTTAGAGAATTGGAAATGAAATAAATCGGAATTAACCAAAAGTAAATTCCAACATCTGGTGCATATACGAGGTCATTTGTAAGGTTTTGTGCAATTAGCATTAATAACAAAGCAATTTCGAATCCAAATATTCTTTTAAAGTTTTTAATTAAAGAATATGCAATCAAAAATATAATTATCAAAACTGGGAATAGGCCATATTCAACAGACATAGTTAAAAAGCCATTATGCGAGGTTGTAATCTCATCATATTGGGATAATGAGAAATCAGAAATTACAGAATCAAATACTCCATTTTTTGAAATTAATTTTCCAGATCTCAAACTCTGTCCCCCCACAAAATTTGAATATCCGGATGTTACATTTTCAATCCAAAAAAAATACATCCTACCATCAATAATTGACCACTTCCAAGACTGATCATTAAATTCCTCATTAAGTCTTAAGATTGAACTTTGACTAAATAATGTTTCATGACCCTTTGGAACTGATTGAAGATTTAATTCAAGAGTTACCTCAAAATCTTTTCCAGACAAATTCACTTCATTTGGCAAAGCAACCCAATAGCTTCTTGGTCTTTCAAGTCGTATAGAACTACCATTGTATTCAACTTGACTTTCATACTGATTTTTATTTAATGGAGTGAGTAATAAATAATCGATATCTCTGTTTTCTTTTGTAAAGTTATATTCTCTTTTATAATCATCTGTCTCAATAATTGTTCTTTTAACAAATCCACTAAGGTATTGATCCCCAGGAGATTGGCCATCTCCCCATCCACCAACCTCAAAAAAAGAATCATTTTCAATTAAATCAATTACTACCCCACTTGTATGATCGGAACCTAATTGATTCCAATTAAAACCATCGTTTGAGTAATAAAAAGAAATAATTGATCTTGGTAACAAATTATCTTGATAATCAAACCTTAATTTAAGAAAGCCTTCAACAGGCATTGAAATTTCATTATCTGTAGAATCTAAAAATCTTGACCTCTCTTCTTCTGAGTAGGTAATATTGAATTCATCAAAAAGTATATCCTCATCCAAAGTAACTAAATATTCTTCATAAACGCTTTTAATATAATTTCCACCTCCTGCGCCGACAAAAATTTCTGTATTTTTTGCTCCTAGGGAGTTAAGAAAAGACCTATTGGTTTCCTTGAGGAATATTCCTGGAAATGTATAAATTGAAAAGACTACGATAAGACTAAGACTTGTCACAAAATAAGTTTTAATAGCCTTATCAATTTTTTCAGAAAACATAATTAAAGTCAGTAAACCAATAAATAATGCAAGATATGACCCTCTGGAAAATGTAAAAGTTAGATTAATCAGGGATATAAAAAGCAAAGAGGCGTTAAGTCTATCTTCAAGTAGAAAAGTTCTTATATTGCCAGAAATAATTAATTTATGAAAACAAAGTAAACAATAAATTGCACATATTATACCTATTACATTGGGACCTCCTCCTTGAAAACCACCAAGTCTACCTGATGCAAATGGATTTACACTATCAGTATTGTTCAACACCCACCCATCAATTGTTCCAGGTAGTTGAATTTGAAAAATTATAACTATGAAGTTAGCCAACATCACAATACCTAAGGGTTCAAAAAGGTCGATAATTCGATTTTCTTTTTTTTGAAGTAAATCTATACACAAATAAGAGAGCATAAAATAAAAATAAAATCTCAAGTTAGTTTGATTAAATAATTTAAATTCGCTTACCAAAAAAGTTGTATAAATTGCAAAGAATCCTAAAAAAGATAAAAATAAGATGTCGAATTTTTGTAAAGTAAAATTCTGTATTTTTAAAGTCAACAATACAAGAAAAATGACTATTAATGGGATATCTTCAAAGTTGATTCCAAGAAGATTAATACCAATGTTTTGTGGAATTAAAAGAGAAATTGCAAATACTGAACCTATTGTGCGAGAACTTAATTTACTCAATTTTTTGTTTTCACTCACTGTGGGCCCGGCAGGACTCGAACCTGCGACCGACGGATTATGAGTCCGTTGCTCTAACCAACTGAGCTACAGGCCCAAATGTTAATTTATTACTGATTGAAGCTTGAGTGCTATTCCCATATCACCCTCTACTTTTAACTTACCTGTCATGAAAGCTGCTTGAGGACTTACGGATTTATCGTACATTCCTTTAAAAGTTTCCATATCGGTAGTTATTGTGCAGGCTGCTTCAGCGTCATCATCAGTTATTTCACCATTATCTGGATTCATAAATACTATTTGTGAATCTACAACCCATTTGATTGATCCTGGCAGAACACTAAGATCTTTTCCTTCAGCATTTTGTTTTACAAAATCTAAAGCTTCTGACATATTCCTCCTCTTCAAAGGTAATTATAGACTAGTTATTGATAGATACTTAGAAAATTTTGCTCCGAGGGTGGGACTTGAACCCACAACCAACGGATTAACAGTCCGCTGCTCTGCCAATTGAGCTACCTCGGATAGCAAATTAATAATAGTATGTATTAAAGAGTATTCTGATAAAATTCTATTTTCTTTTTAAGATCTTCTAGGTCCTCTAACAGGGTTAAGTCATTAGACTCATCCATTTCTTTAATTAAATTTTCAATTTTTATATCTGAGTAATAAATATAAAGCCTGGCTACAGACTCTTTAAGTTGGGTATCAGAATAAGAAATATTTTCATACTTTTCGAATTCATTACTATTTTTATTAGCTTTAAGCTCATCAATTAATGTTTTAAATTCAAGATTTAAATTAATTAAAAAGTCAAGATCCTCTTCAATATCAAAATCTTGTTTTATTATTTCCGCAATTAAAATATCTTGGAACGTTTCAATATGTCTTGTTTGTCTTGAAGAATTTTCATTTTGGGATAATGGCTCATTGCCTGACTGATAATTTAATTCATTAATTAATACCTCTTTAGTAATACCTATTTTTTTACTCAGATATCCAATAGCTAAATCTTTCTCTAATGGACTTAGAAAACTTGATATTTGTTTAAATTCTTGAAAAGTTTTTTTTGTATTGTCTGTATCAATTATTTTATTGATGCAGAATTCAACTAGATCTTCCTTTTCATTGATAATTTTATTGATATCACTAATACCACCTTCATAAAGCTCTGAGATATCTTTAAACTCTTTAGGAAGATTTAGTTTGAAAAAATTAATTTCTGATGGCTGATTATTTTTAATTTCAAGAACCCTTTTGGTGGCAGTATTTCCTGCTTCATCATTATCAAAACACAGGTAAATTTCTTCTGTATATCTAGAAAGTAAATTAATTTGTTGAACCGTTAAAGCAGTACCCGATGGTGATGCAACATTATTAAAGCCAAGTTTATTAAATGCAATTACATCAAAATATCCTTCAACTAAAATAACAAACTTTTTCTTTTTCAAATCCGATAAAAACTCACTTGTAAAATAGAGCGATCTATTTTTTCGATAAATTGAAGATTCAGCTGTATTTATATATTTTGGACCAAAATCATCTAATGCTCTTCCACCAAAACCAACTGTTTCATTCCTTAAATTTGTTATTGGAAAAATTATTCTATTTTTAAATAAAAAATTTCCTCTATCACTCAATAATCCAAGATTTTTTAGATCAGTTTTTGTTAGATTGTTTTTTTTAAAAAATTCATTTGTACTTTTTTCATCTTTTTCTGCATAACCAATTCTAAATTCTTTTATATCTGTTCCGTCTAAATCTCGCGACTTTAAATAATCTATTGACTCAGAGCTTTTACCTTCTTTCATATTGTTAATAAAAAAATTATGAATTTTACTCATTGATCCAATAAGATTTTTTTGGTCACTCTCGAACTTTGAATCGGTGTATGTGAGATTAAATCCATACTTTTCAGCAGCAATCTCGACTGATTCTTGAAATTCAACATTATTTATCAATTGAATATATTTATAAATATCTCCACCCTCTTTACAGCCAAAACAATGAAACAAATTTTCTTCATCTGTAAAACTCATGCTTGCAGTTTTTTCACCATGAAAAGGGCAAAGAGCCATACCTTTATTCCCTCTTAATTTTCCAGTTGTAGAACTGAGAATAAAATCACTTATTTTAGATCTATTTCTTAAGTCGTCGATTGATTGTTTTGAGATTCCCATTACATATTGTCAAAATAGCTTTTTATATCTTCGATTTTAATTCTCTCTTGTGACATACTATCTCTATCTCGTACAGTTACAGCCTTGTCTTCTAATGTGTCAAAATCTACAGTTATACAAAAAGGAGTCCCAATTTCATCCTGTCTTCTATAGCGTTTCCCAATAGATTGTGTTACATCAATTTCTGTTCTGAAATATGGACCCAGTTCAGATTTAATAGAATTACATACCTCGATTAATTCATCTTTTTTACTTAATGGCAGAATCCCAATTTGAATTGGAGCGAGGTCAAATTTAAATTTAAATAGAGTCCTTACCTCTTTTTCTAGTTCTTCTTCTTCATACAATGAAAGTAAAACCGCAAATAAAGTACGAGTAAGGCCTCCAGCAGGCTCGATAACAGATGGAGTAAATTTGTTATCACTATTTGGATCAAAATATCTCAAATCCTTACCACTACTTTCTTGATGAGCATTCAAATCGTAATTACCCCTATTGGCAATTCCTTCAAGTTCACCCCATCCCCAAGGATATTCAAACTCAATATCTGATGTTTTCTTCGCATAATGAGCTAGTTCAGATTCATCATGTTCTCTTATTCTTAATTTATTTTCAGGAATACCCAGGTTTTTGTACCAATTAAGTCTATTTTCAATCCAATAATCAAACCATTTGTCCTCTTCACTCTCATCACAAAAGAATTCAATCTCCATTTGTTCAAACTCTCTTGTCCTAAAAATAAATTGTCCAGGTGTAATTTCGTTTCTAAATGACTTTCCAATATTTCCAATTCCAAAAGGCATTTTTGCTCTCATTGTTCTCAAAACATTTTCAAAATTTACAAATATACCTTGTGCAGTTTCTGGTCTTAAATAAACAGTTGAGTTTTCATTTTCAACCGGGCCAATGTTAGTCTGAAACATCAAGTTGAATTGACGTGGTTCCGTTAAGTCCTCTTTCTTAATATGGTCTGGTATCTGATCAGCTCTAAATCTTTCACCTGTAGGTTTATGGTCAACCATTGGATCGGTAAATTCGCCTACGTGACCCGATGCTTTCCAAACATCGCTTGATTGTATAATCGCAGTATCTATTGGATAAATTTCAACTTCTAAATTGCTGATACTTTTCCACCACATCTTTTCTATATTATTTTTAAGAAGTACTCCTAATGGGCCGTAATCATAAGAACTTCTTAATCCTCCATAAATTGATGAAGCATTAAATACAAAACCTCTTGATTGAGCAATTTTTACAACCTTATCAAATATTTCTTCAGGCATTTCCATACTTTCTTACTCTATTCTGAAATTCATCAACGGCCGAATCTAATTCTTTTTCATCAAAATCAGGCCATAGAGTATCCACAAACATAAGCTCAGTGTAGCTTAATTGATAGAGAAGAAAATTACTTACTCTCTTCTCCCCTGCTGTACGTATTAATAAATCTGGGTCTGGCATTTCAGGTAATAATAAATTAGCTCGAAATGATTCTTCATCTAATTTATCAATAGAATTTTTATTTAATTTTGTATAAGCATCATGAATTTCTTTTCTTGAACCATAGTTAAATGCAAATACAAGATTCAACTTTTTATTGTTCTTGGTCAATTGTTCAGTTTCATTCATCAGAAATTTATTTTCATCAGGAATTCTATTGTCTTCTAAATCACCAATAAAATGAAATCGAACACCCTTATCATTAAATTCTTCTCTTCTCCTGATTAAAATATCTCGATTAAAAAACATTAAAAAATCAACTTCATCTTCAGACCTTGACCAATTTTCAGTTGAAAAAGCATAAACCGTCAGCCATTGCAGATTGTTTTTAAGTGCCCAATCAATTGAACGTGAAAGGGAGAATTCACCAGCAGCATGTCCAGCTGTTCTTTCTAATCCCTGGTTGGTTGCCCATCTACCATTACCATCCATAATTATGGCAATGTGATTAAGATTTATATCTTTAAGATTCATTCCAAATTTTCTTCATAAGTTTTGATTCATACGTCTTTAATTTGTCATTTTTTTCATGTGAGTAACCAATTAAATGTAAAAGCCCATGAATTACAATATATTGTAGTTCTTCAACAAAATCTTTATCGTAGATTTCTGCATTCTTTTTAATAACATTTCGACAAATAAACATGTCACCCATATCTTCATGCATACTTTCATCTAATTGATTTATAGCTTCAATGTCGTTGTATAAAGGAAAAGACAAAACATCTGTTGGCTTGTTTTTATTAAATGTTTTTTGATTTAATTTTTTTGATTCACTTTCATTTAGAGAATGAACCGTAAAATGAAAATTTCTTGATATTTTGAAATTCTCAGAAAAAATTTTTACAGCTTGGGTTACTTTTAATTTTTCATTTTTATAAAAATAACCGTTAAAAACAATTTTCAATATTTATTCTTCTTCATCTTTTGTAAATTCTGGGTACAAAACTCTTTGATGATAAAGTCCTTCCAAGCTTGCTTGAAATGACTGTTTAATTTTTTCAAGATCTTGGAAAGTTATGGGCGCATTAAGTAATTGACCATCGTTGATTTTTTCTTCAAAAATTTCATTGACTAAATTAGATATTTTTTCTTCATCAGCATCTTCATATTGAAATCTTGCTCTACATGCTGCCTCCAGAGCGTCTGCAAACATTAAAATAACAGTTTCTTTTGAACTTGGCTTTTCACCAAGGTGTCTAAAATCATCTTTTGTGACTTCGGGGTTTGTAAGTTTTTCTTTTTCATAAAAATACCTCATCACTGAATCACCGTGGTGTTCGATTATCCCTCTGTAAACTGCTTCAGGGATTTTGAATTTTTTGGCTAATTTCACACCATCTGTCACGTGTGATCTGATAATTTCTACTGATTCATTTGAAGTTAAATTATCATGTGGGTTGCTTGATCCAAACTGATTTTCTACAAACATTGACGGGTTTTCAGTTTTTCCTAAATCATGAAAATAGGCCATAGCTCTTACTAGTTGTGAATTTGCGCCTATGAGATTTGCTGCCCTATCACCAAGTGTTCCAACGACAAGGGAGTGATTGAATGTCCCTAAAGCTTTTTCTTCTAGATATCTAAGTCCGGGATGGTTTCTATCTGCAATTTCTGAAAGCCTAAAATTTGTAGTTAATCTAAATGCCAATTCAATATAATTTATGAGTGAAAATGCTGCTAAATTACCAACTAACCCCCCTAGTAAAGAAGATACAAAAATTTCAACAAAGCTGAAATTTTCTCTAAGGAAAAAGAATATTCCAAAAGCAACTACTGGTTGAGATAAGGTGATATAAATTATTCTTTGCCTCAAAGTAACTCTGTCTATATCCTCTGAGAGAAATATTGAGGGTACAACTGTAAGTACAGCTCCCATAGCAACAAGACCTATATTTCCTCCACCAGCAAGAGCTAACAATGAACTTGAAAGTGACAAAATAAGTGTTGCTCTTAAATTTAGTAAAACAGCCGAAACTACACCTACAAAAGAAATTGGAACAGCATATTTCAAATAATTTAAATCTAAACTTTGAGAAAAATATGAAATACCTCTCAAAAATATTGATGAAATAAGTATTAGCGTTAATAACAATAAAAATTCATTGTTATTGTTCCACATAGAATCTTTAAATCTCCATAACAAAAAATAAATTAGAACAAAAACTGAAAAGATTATTGGTATTGCTGCAGTTTGTATACTTCTTGACTCCCCTGATAAATATCCAAAATTATCTAGTGCGTTGTATTGGACAGGGTTAATTTTTTCACCTTCACTAACTACTATGTCTTCTTCAAAAAATTTAATAATTACAGGATCAATTGAATCTGCAACTTTTTGTTTTTGCTCATCCCATAGTTCTTGTTCAAGTTTTTGATTGACTGTTAAATTTTCTGCTATTAATTCTGCAACAGAAGATCTTAATCTACTTTCTGGGATTAATGCGAATAACTCACTTGATAGATCTAAATATGGTGGATTTGATACAAGATTCTGTCTTGTTTGGTTTAAATTATCATTGTTGATACCAACTTGGAGAATGTCACTTGCTAAGCTTTTTGCCTCAAGTTCTAACTGAGAAAGATATCCTGTTTTGTTTAATAGATCATAATTTGATATCTCAACAAGAACTTCTATATTCGCCGTTGAAATTGTTGAGAACAATAATGAACTTGCAATTTTTTCTATCTGCTGAATTTTATTTAACTCAACAACCTCAACTACTGGTTCTGTACTCTCACCAACTGTATCTTGATCACTTGATATTAGGACTTCTTCTGTTCTTGCCTCAATGACTGTCAGAAACATACTTGTAATTCCATTTAAAACTGTTTGATTAAGATCTGAATTTATTGAATATATTGGATTAACTGAATCAACAGCTCTGGCGATATTTTCATCAGTTTGCTCTTCATCAACAATTTCTATATATTTTGGAGCAACAAATGTTGAAGGTGATTCCTCCCCAATACTAATTTTTATTACTTGATTTTCAGGAAATATTGAGAATGAAATAAACCACACTAAACCACCGAAAATTGCAATGTATAAAAGTTTTACACCAAAAGAAAAGTAATTTCTCATTATTTCTTTGGAAATACCTCTAATATTTTTGAAACAATAGGATTTCTGACAATATCAGCATTATCAAATTCCATGACAGATATTTCATCAATATTAGAAAGTGCTTTTCTTGTTCTTTTTAGACCTGAGTTATCAGTATTATAAAGATCTATTTGTGATTCATCACCAGTGATAATTACTTTAGAATTCTCTCCTAGTCTTGTTAGAAACATTTTTATTTGTCCAGAGGTGGCATTTTGTGCTTCATCAAGAATAATACATGCATTGTTTAAAGTTCTACCTCTCATGTACGCAAGTGGAACAATTTCAATATTTCTTTTTTCGATTAAATACTCCAGGTTTTCATTACCAAAAAAGTACTCTAAAGAATCAAATAATGGTACCAAGTAGGGATCAATTTTTTGAGATAAGTCACCAGGTAGAAATCCCAATTTTTCTCCTGCTTCTACTGCTGGCCTTGTAAGAACAATTTTCTTTATCTGATCTTCAGAGTACATTTTTACTGCACTAGCAACTGCTAAAAAAGTTTTTCCTGTTCCAGCAGGTCCAACCCCAAATGTGACAGTTGAATTCATAATTGTTTCTATATATTTGTATTGACTCACATTTTTAACTTTTATGGACTTATTATTTGTAATGCTTATTGTGCTTAATTTTTTTCCATTACCGTTTAATGTCCCATTCATATTCATCAAAAGTTCGATATCAGGTATGTCGACAGTCTGATTATTTTGATTTAGAGCAACCATTTCATCGATTAAACTGACTAGTTTTTCTACCCTATCCTTGTTTCCCTCTATATAAAGAATGTTGCCCCTCGCATTAATTTTTAATGCCGGAAAAATTTTTTTTATATATTTTAAATTATTGTCATTAATTCCAAACAAATTGATTAATTCAATATTATTCGGAATGACTTTTTCAACAACCATTAGAAAGCCTTCAATTTTTCTCCTCCAATTAAATGGAGATGTATATGATAAACAGTCTGTCCACCATCATCATTAGTGTTAAATATTAATCTATAGCCACTCTCATCTATTTCATATTTTTTTGCTAAATCTTTAGCTACTTGTATCATCTTTCCAACTAACAATGTGTCCTCATCAGATAAATTATTTATTGTATTTATTCTTTTTTTGGGAATTATTAGAAGATGAATTCTAGCAACAGGATTTATGTCTTGAATTGAAAATATATCGTCATCTTCGTAAATTATTTCTGATTCTATTTCTTTATTTAGAATCATCTCAAATACTGATTTTTCTACCATATTATATTTTACATCAATAAGGATACACCAAGTATTGAGGCTGTCTCTGTTCTTAAGGTAAAATCACCAATATTTGATAGGTATTTAAATTTATCTTTCTCACTATTAGACCAGCCACCTTCAGGACCAATAGCTATGTTTTTCATACTGTTGTTTTCTTTAATATGTTTACCGGTAATATCTAGACCGTGATTAAATTTTTCAAAATCCAAGTTATTTGAAATAAATATATCTGGTTTAAATGCGTTTCCTGATTGCTCTACTGCTGAGATAGACCACATATTAAACTTATCTAAATCAACTTTTATTTTTTGTGAATGATCTGTAGGGCCGAAACTAATTGAACTTACAGATAGTTCCGTTAATTTCTCAACAATAAAACGAAGCCTATCTTTATCTTGAATGAAAGAAATAAATACATCAATATCATTTTTTCTCTCAAATTCTTGATTAGATTTTAATGAAACAACATTTCCTTCTAAGTTTCCAAAATAAATTTTCCCTTTCCCATTTGATATCTTTATTTCATCCATATCTTTAATCCTCAAAACATTTTTTAAATGATGTAATTTTTCATCAGTAAGTTGTAACTCTTTGAAAGTATCTAATATTTTTGAATCAAAAACTGTAGGGGTATGCATACTATTGTTTTAAAAATTCTTTAAAGGCTTCTTTGGGTACTTCTACCCTTCCAATGCTTCTCATCTTTTTCTTACCTTCTTTTTGCTTTTCTAGAAGTTTCCTCTTTCTAGTAACATCGCCTCCATAAAGTTTTGCAGTAACATCCTTTCGAAGGGCTTTTACAGTTTCTCTAGATATAATTCTTGAACCTATCGCAGCTTGAATTGGTATATCAAATTGTTGACGTGGGATTAGATCAGCTAATTTTTTTACCCTATTTCTCCCAACATATTCTGCACTATCTTTTGAAAGAATCGAACTAAATGAATCTACCACCATACCATTAACAAGAATATCTAGTTTGACCAAACTTCCGTCTTCAAATCCTAAAATTTTATAGTCAATTGATGCAAAACCCTGTGAGATAGATTTAAGTGAATCATAAAATCCTGAGACTAGTTCTAGCAGAGGTAGCTTATATTTAAGCTTGACCATTGTCGTACTTAGGTAAGTCAGATCTTCCTGTATGCCTCTTTTATCATTTAAGAGCGTCAAAATTGCACCAAGATACTCTTTTGGAAATAATAAATCTACTTCACAAATTCTCTCTTGTAATTTTTTTATATCAGTATATTCATCAAGAATAGAGGGGTTTCTTATTACCCTTTCTTCGTCGTTATTCCTTATAAGCTTAAACTCTACTGATGGAGGGGTCACAATCAGAGATAGGTCGAATTCTCTCTCTAATCGTTCAATAACAATCTCTAAATGCAAAAGGCCCAAAAATCCACATCTAAATCCAAATCCGAAGGCAGAAGAGGTTTCTGGTTCAAAAACAAAGCTTGCATCATTTAATACATATTTATCCAACGATTCCCTTAGTTTTGTAAAATCATCAGAGTCTGAAGGAAATATACTCGAAAAAACTGTAGGTTGAGATTCTTCATATTCTGACAATATTATTGGCTTCTCATCTTCTCCAGTGACTAAAGTGTCTCCAACTCTTATTTGAGATAAATCTTTAGCACCAGTAACGATGTAACCAACTTCGCCAAAGTTTAAACTATCTGATTTCTGTAAGTTCAAATCAAAATATCCGATATTATTTGCGTCAAATTTAAATCCTGAATTAACAAGCTTTAAATTCATATCTTTTTTAATCTCGCCGCCAAATACCCTTACTGATGCTACAACTCCTTTGTAAGAATCAAAGTATGAATCAAAAATTAGTGCATTTACCTTATCGGATTTTTCAATTGGAGCAGTTATTAAGTTTGGAATTTCTGATATAAGTTCTTGAACTCCATCTCCAGTTTTTGCAGAAATATTAAAAATTTCTTCATCCTTAGAACCAATTAGATTGTGTATTTGTTGAGATACATTTGATATATCAGCATCAACAGAATCTATTTTGTTAATAACAGGAATAATATCTAATCCGGCTTCAATAGCTGCGTAGGAATGTGCAAAAGTCTGAGCTTGTACACCTTTTGTTCCATCTACAAGTAATAATGCTCCGTCACAAGCAATTAAAGCTCTGGAAACTTCATAAGAAAAATCTACGTGTCCGGGTGTATCAATTAAGTTTATAACTAAATCATCAAAGATTAATCTGATCGGTTGAGATTTAATGGTAATACCTCTTTCTCTCTCAAGATCCATGTTGTCCAGAATTTGGTCATTATGATCACCAGGAGTAATTAATCCAGATAATTCGATAAGTCTGTCAGCTAAAGTAGATTTACCATGATCAACATGTGCAATAATCGAAATATTTCTTATATTTTTATTTGTTAACATCTTTAATAAGTTATTATCTTATATACCAAGAGGTTTTAGATGGCAAATATTAAATCCCAAAAAAAGAGAATAAGACAAGACGAGAAGAAAAATCTTAGAAATAAGGACAAAAAAACAGCTCTAAGAACATCTATTAAAACTATATTAAATTCAGAAAGTGATGTTGAAAAAGAACAGAAAGATACTGTAATCAAAAATTTAGATAGAGCTTATTCCAACGGAATAATAACTAAAAATTATAGAGATAGAAATAAATCCCGAATTTCAAAACTGTAATAGATTTTTTATAGAAACCACAAAACGTTTCGCATTTTCTTGATTAAATGAAGAATTAGTATTTAATTTTTCGATCTTATAAATCATACTTAAAGAATTTTCTAAATCTATGACATTTAACTTGTCTCTTCTTTTTTGAGCAAGCTCATACTTATAATCTACTTTTTCAGAAAGTACTTCTGCGACTTTTTTTTCATCATATTCATAAATTAATAACAATCTTTGAAGCTCTTTGTTGAAGTACGACAAGAATTGTCTAAATACTGTCTCGTCATTACAGAATTTATCAATAATTTCATTTGTTAATTTTTTTTGCTTTGAAAAAATAATATTTACCAAGTCCCAAGGGTAAATCTCAGTACTTTTTTTGTTTTCTGGATAATGTGTTTCAATTAATTCAGCAACAGCTGAGAATGTTTTTAAATTATTTTTTTTAACTTGAAAAATATACTTGTCATTAAAATCATAATTCATTTTTTTTAAATCACTGTATGTTACGAAACTATCTGATACAAATTGGAAATTATCACTTTGGAATAATGCTGCAGTATTGTTAGCGGTAAATTCTTCTTGAGAAATTGATACAATACTTTCATCGATATTTATTTCAGATTTTATTTGGTTGATATCTGAAATTAAGTTTTCTGTAATTATTAATTTTGTCACTTATTGAACTATATTAATTAATTTATCTTTAATAAATATTACTTTTTTGGCATTTGAAAAATCAATATCAAAATTAGTAGTACAAATTTCTTTAACTTCATCTTCTTCAATTCCTGTGTTAACGATTAATGCGTGCCTCTTCTTTCCATTTATTTGAATCACAAGTTCATAAACAGGATTCTCTAGTTTTGTTTCATCAAAAGTTGGCCATTTCTCCTGACTTATATCACTATCAAAATAATCTTGGAATATTTCCGAAGCAATATGTGGGGACATTGGGTATAAAAGGATTAATATATTTCGTAAAATTGAATCTTTTAGATCTATCTGAATCGTATTATCTTCCTTGAGGTAGTCGCTTAAGTCATTGTTTAATTTCATAAGATCAGATACCGCTGTATTAAACTCAAATTTCTCAAGATGTTGAGTAATAGATTTTATTGTTTGATTAATTTTTCTCTCAATTTCTTCATCTTTTGAACTAAAAGTATCAGAGGTGTCTTTTTGATCAATAATTTTGACCATATTATCCCAGAACTTATTTAAGAATCTCTTAGTTCCTTCTATACCACCATCATTCCATTCAACCCCATCGCTAGGAGGTGCCATAAAAAGAATATATAATCTTAATGCGTCAGCCCCATGAGTTGCAAAATATGATTCTGGATCAACAATATTTCCCTTTGATTTTGACATCTTTGCCCCACCAAAGTTAATCATCCCCTGAGAGAAAAGATTATGAAATGGTTCATCAATTTTCATAAAACCAAGATCCCTCAAGGCTCTTACAAAAAACCTTGAATAAAGAAGGTGAAGAATAGCATGTTCGACACCACCTATATATTGATCAACCGGTAACCATTCATTTATAAAATCAGATTCGAAAGGTTCATTATCGTTCTTTGGGTCTAAGAATCTCATGTAATACCAGGATGAATCTACAAAAGTATCCATGGTGTCAGTTTCACGTAGAGCTTTCTTAGAACATTTTGGGCAATCAGTTTCAACAAATTCTTTGCTCTTGGACAAAGGAGATCCATCTGTATTTATATAATCTTGAATTTCTGGAAGTAATACTGGTAAATTTTCATATTGTTCTGGTAATAATCCACAGTCTTCACAATTGATTAATGGAATTGGACAGCCCCAATACCTTTGTCTACTGATTAACCAATCTCTCAAACGATATGTTGTTTTTTCATCACCAATCTTATTTTTTACTAAAAAGTCATTTATCTTTTTACTTGCTTCTTCGTGAGAGCCTAAGTCATTGAACTCTCCAGAATTGATAAGGACTCCATTACCTGTAAAGGCTTCATTGTCTACATTTATTGTTTTTTCTTTATCTATAATTACCTGTCTAATTTCAATATCATATTTTTTTGCAAATTCATAATCTCTTTCATCGTGAGCTGGAACTGCCATAATCGCACCAGTTCCATAATTCACAAGAACATAGTCAGCTATCCATAAAGGTACTTCCTCATTTGTGATTGGATTCATAACTTTCAAAGTGGTATCTACTCCAGTTTTTTCTTTTGTAATAGACATTCTCTCGAATTCTGACTTATTTACAATTGAGTCTAAATAATTTTGTATCTCATCTTTTTTATCAGATTGCTCCATAATTTCATTAATTAATTCGTGCTCTGGAGATATGACAGCAAAAGTCATCCCAAACAATGTATCAGGTCTTGTTGTGAAAACATCAAAAGTAAGGTCTGTTCCAATTATGTTTAATTCAAATTGAGAGCCTTCAGATTTTCCAATCCAGTTTCTTTGCATCGTCTTCACGTTTTCTGGCCAATCACCAATCTCATCAAGGCCTTGTAATAATTCTTCAGAATATTCGGATATCTTCAGAAACCATTGGTTTAAATTTTTTGGCTCTACAGCTGTGTCACATCGCTCACAAGAGCCCTCTATAACTTGTTCATTAGCTAGAACTGTTCTGCATGAATTACACCAATTTACTGGTGCGTCCTCCTTGTAAGCCAAATCATTTTCAAACAACTTTATAAATAGATATTGAGTCCATTTGTAATAATCAACAGAGTGGGCTGCAACTTCTCTATCCCAATCATATAAAGAACCTAATCTAATAATTTGAGATTTCATATTAGCAATTCTCTCTTCCGTAAATTCTCTTGGATGAATACCAGTTTTAATTGCTGCATTTTCGGCAGGAAGGCCAAATGAGTCCCAGCCCATAGGAGATAAAACATTGAAGCCATTCATTTGTTTATATCTAGTAATAACATCACCAATCGTATAGTTCCTTATATGTCCCATATGCAGATCTCCAGAGGGATATGGGTACATACAAAGGTTGTAAAATTTTGGTTTGTCAGATTTTAAATCACACTTAACAGTTTCACTATTTTCCCAGTGATCCTGCCATTTCTTTTCTATTTTTTTATATTCAAATTGACTGTTCATATACTTTTACTAATTCTGGAAATATATTTTCCTTACTTGATTTTTCTAATTTCTTTTCAATATTAAACAATTTTTTCTGTATTAATTCAATATTGTTTTCTAAATCTTGAATAGATGAAGCTATTGAATGCGATAATCCATTCACATCATCAAATAAATAACCTGAGTCTTCGTCAATATAATTTGTCATTGGCAAAATATTTCTTATTATGCAAATCTTTGAGAAACTCATGGCTTCGAGTAGTACCAAACCTAAACCCTCTGAAAATGATGGAAATACAAAAATGTCTATATTATTAAAAAATTCTTCCCTGTTTTCTATATATCCA
>CACMHQ010000005.1:0-111191 GCA_902613615.1 uncultured Candidatus Actinomarina sp.
CTAATAAAAAATAATATTTCTTCATTAATTATCCAGCCTTCTTTATTTTTGAATCATATATTGGCTCTAATATTTTGTATAATTCACTGTTAGATTGCTGTAACCACACATCAAATTCATCAGTGTAGGTTCTGTAATCTTTTCCAAATACTTTTATAAAAGTATTATCAAAACTATCCTTGTCGACATTTTCCCAGAAATCGTATATTGATTGTTCTCCGTGATTATGTACTAAATATGCTGTAAACCAATTACCTATTCTATATGCAAGGTCAACAATCTCACCTTGTTCCCAAGATATATTGTAAAGTTTTTGTTTATTATCAAAATATTTTTGTTTTCTACTTATACCAAAAGGCCCTGTTGACTCTAATGGATCCCTCATTTTACTTCTAAAGTCATCGAATGTATCAGAAGTATATAAGGCTGCTAGAAAGTCTGCATTTCCCTCAGCCCACCAAGCTACATCAATATTTGGATCATCTCCAGTCCTTTTACCCATTTTTGTATCTGCTTCATCCCAGGTTCTCGAATAGATATTTGATATCTGATAAATATGAATGACTTCATGATAAGCCATGGTCTTATAAGAATTACCAAAATTATTTCCTCGTGGCCCCATAACCATAAAGTAGAAACCTTCTACTGGTCCATTTGAATTAATTCCAGCTCCACCATTTCTAACATATCCATCAGAAGTATCATTGCTACACCATTCGGCTGATTTATATTTCATATCTTTAAGAAAATCACAAAATTCTTGATTCGCTTTTCTTCCAGCATCGATATCGGACCCAGTAATCATTAAATAAATCGCTTTTGCTTGACAAATGCCGTAATACTCTTCGCTCATCCAAAGGTCATATGCTTCATTTGTAAACTCTAAAGTTGAATTAACAGTTTCTTGATTGAGGTCAGAAGCTGCAAAAACTCTGATTTTTTCATCATCTACAAATGGTGAATCTGCTAAGTTTCCACAGTTTACATCTATAGATGATGCAACAGTAGTAGTGGATGTAGCTACCGTAGTTGTTGTTGTAGATGGAGCTACCGTAGTTGTTGTTTCCTGCGTGGCACAACTTATTAACAAAGTAAGAAAAAAAATAAAAGATACGTTTTTATAAATCATTTTAATTACCTGAATCTACAAGAAAAAAGTTAACCTCTTCGGAGAGTTTAGAGGGAAAGAAGCCAGGTGGAGGTGTAAGATTTGATGGATCACTACGCATAAAATCTGAATACTGTTTATAAAATTCTAATTTTGTCAATCCGTAGTGTTTCTCCATTGAGCCATCAAAACCAAGTTTATTTATATCATTGAAAAAATCAACAAAAGCTGTTTGGTATGAAGAAATATACCCCATATAAGCTGCGGTAATTACCCACCCATACATTTTTCCACAAATTCGGGTATCTCTATAGTCATCTAATTCAGTGAATTCGGGACATGAGTATTCACCATCTCCAAGAAAAGCTTTTTTATGTTGCTTATATACTGAATCTAGGTCGCAGATAATGGCACTACAAATCTTTGCATATAACTCATTTTCTCTATTTAATATTTGATTAAATGTAATCTGATTTTCTTTTGAAATAGTTAAATCATTAAAGTTTTCTTTCCAAAATAATGTAGGAAATAAATTTGCCTGCCCTTCAATAAACCAAGCTGGAGTATTAGTGAAATCAGCTGACCCACAACAATCACCTTCCATTCCCATAGTTCTTTCTAGGTGATGAGCTCTTTGGTAATGATGAAAATATTCATGAGCCCAACCTTGCATTTGTCCGTATCTATTTTCTAAGTCGTTTCTACCAATATATCGTTTCTTATATTCAAGTTTTTCATTACTAGCAGATAAAGGATTTGGTTGATTACAAAATGAATATTCAGAATATTTAAAATCATTAAATCTTCCAAAACCACCAAGGCATGTTCTTCTTTCATAGATGGTCATAATGTCGTTTATATCACCACCATAAGCTCCTAATTTGTTAAGGGCTGAAAGTAATTCTGTATTATCTCCCTCCACTTCATATAATGCATGAACATACCGATCGTATGCTCCTAAAACATTAAAAATTTTGTCATGAAACTCTCTATGGTCATCTTTTATTGATTGTGGTAAGTCCTCAGAAAATAAAATACAAATTTCTGCAGTTTCTCTTGTTTTAGGATTGTTTGTACCTAGTTTTTGTAAATATTCATTTACGTCTAGATTTTCATTAGAAATATACTCTCTAATTTTACAATCAACATTATTGGTCAGAATTATTTCAATTTGTATGTCTGAAGTCATACTTGAATTAGTCGTTGTTGTTGTAGATGGTGCAACAGTAGTTGTTGTTGAAGTTTCTTGAGATTCTATAGTTGTATCTTGAGATTCTATAGTTGATTCTTGAGATTCAGTAGTTGTATCTTGAACTGACAAGTCATCTGGTGTTGTACAAGATATAAAAATAAGCACTAAAAGAAGATGAAACGATTTTAGATTCTTTAATATTTCAAACACATTAACACTTTAACTTGATGGAAGAATTGACATTATTTCTGACTCTGAACTATTTCTTATAAAATCTTCGAACTCATCAACGTAAGTTCTATAATCTTTTCCATATACATCAAGGAAATTTTCTTCGAACAATTTACCATTTTGGGTTTTGAACCAAAAATCAAATATAGAGTCCTCTCCATGTATGTTATTTAAATATGCAACAAACCAGGCCCCAACTTGATAACCAACAGCCCAGTCACTTTCCCACGTAACATTGTAAAGCTTAGGACCATTGAGGTATCTTTCTCTTATTGTGGGTTTACCATCCCCGCAATAACAGGTATATAACCCTCTCTTCATCTCATTTTTAAAATGAGACATATCATTTATATTTCTTGAATAAAAAAGATGTGAAAAATAAACAGCAGGCCCTTCCATCCAATATGGCTTATGTTCTAATCCATCACCACTTATTTTTCCTGAAATTTTAAGTCGATCATCATAAGACCATCCTAAGTCAACATAATTTGAAATCTGAAAAATATGAAACATTTCATGAATTGTTACATATGCCATTGAAGATTTATGCTGAGGTAGGTCATGAGAACCACTTATAAATAAATAACAACAATTGTCATCGGCTGGTGTACCTGATATAGAAGATCCAGCAGGTTGTCCATTGTCAGTGAATAAACCAATACTTCCATCAGATTTTTTTGGATTGTACTCGAGATTACATTTACCACTTAAGTAATCAGTTGGTGAAAATTCAAGTAAATAATCACAATATTCTGTTTCTAAATCTATTGCAGATTGATAATTATTTCTATCAGTTTGAACTATTAATATTGGATACAAATTTTGAAGTTTTACTCTAGGATCTGAAAATAAAGTTTTCTCCGTATATTCAACATACTCGTTCAGTATGTTGACATGAGCATCTGATATTGTTGAGGCTCTAAATAATGTAATATTTCTATAGTCTGTATATTTTGTTGATGGAGTTGTCGTAGTTGTCGTAGTTGATGGAGCTATCGTAGTTGTCGTAGTTGATGGAGCTATCGTAGTTGTCGTATCCTCAGTTGTCGATGTTGTTATATCTTCAGCGGATGTGTTATCTGAAACCGAACAAGAAATAAAAACTAAAAATAAAATAATTCTTACAAGTTTTATCATTAGAATATTTTAATTAATTTTTTACTCTGTTGGTAGAATTTCCATTATTGTTTTTTCATCATTATTTCTTATGAAGTCTTCAAACTCATCGACGTAGGTTCTATAATCTTTTCCAAAAAATTTTAAAAAGTTATCTTCAAACAATATTCCAGTTTGAGTATTTATCCAAAAATCTAATATTTTTTCTTCACCATGAATATTGACTAAATAGGCCGTAAACCATGATCCCATTTCATATGCTAATTGTGAATCAATTTCCCATGTATAGTTGTAAAGCTTTATTCCATTATTTAAAAATCTGTCTCTTATAGTACCCAAACCTTGATCGCCACAATAACACGAGAAAAGACTTGGTCTCATTGTTTCTTTGATAATTCCAATATCATTTAGCGATCTTGCATGGTAAAGATGTTGAAAGAAAACAGCATTACCTTCCACCCACCATGGTTTATGTTCATAACCATCACCACTTATTTTTCCATCTATTAAAAATTGTTCATAATTGTTGTCTGTCAAATCTGCATAATTTGAAATCTGAAAAATATGAAAAGTTTCATGTATTGAAGTCATTCGAAGTGATTTCTCTTGTTTTGGTAGTTCATACGGCTGCATTGTTAATAACCAACAACAGCTTTCATTATTAAATGGGTTTGAGCTAATACTAGAGTTATATGGCCAATTTTCAGTGAATATACCTCTACTCCCATCATTATTTTGCTTCTTAGAGCATTTGGAGTTACTAAAAAATTTTCTATTATTTTTCTCAATATATTCGCAGTATTGAGCTTCTAGTTCTATTGCTGATTCAAAATTATTGTCTAATTGAACAACAATTATTGGTTGTAAATTTTGTAATTTTACCCCTGGATAAGAAAATAGATTTTTAACAGCATAATTCATATTTTCTAACAAAATATTTTTTGCTAATTCTGATAATTCAGCACCATAAAAAAATGTAATTTCAATATCTTCTAAATTAACTTTATTTGAAGTTTTCCTAGAAGGTGCAACTGTTGTAGTTGTTGTGTCTTGAGACTCTGTTGTAGTTGTTGTGTCTTTAGACTCTGTTGTAGTTGTTGTGTCTTGAACTGACAAGTCATCTGGTACTGTACAAGAAATCAAAAGTATAAAGATTACATAAAAATATTTTTTACTCACTCTTAAACCAGTTAATTAATTCTTCAATACCTTTATTTATATCATAAATCGGTAACCAGTCCAGGCTTTGCTTTGCCTTGTTATTGTTTAACACACTTCTTAGTAACTCTCCATCCCTTTGAGGTTTGTAATCTGGTTCTCCATGCCAAGAAGTCTTTGATGCGATTAGTGAAACCAACTCATTGACAGATGTTTCAACACCAGTACCTATATTCAAAAATAAATCACTATCATTTTCAGATGATTTTATTAGTGCACTAACAACATCTGCAACATAAATATAATCTCTTGTCTGGTTTCCATCACCATAAATTATTGGATTTTCATTATTAAGCATTTTTCCAGTAAATATTGACATTACACCTGCTTCACCATGAGGATCTTGACGTGGACCATAAACATTCGATAAATTCAAAATTGAATAGGACATTTTTTCGTTTTCTAACATCAATTTTATAAAATCATTAAGCTTTTTTTTTGCTACACCGTAAGGAGAAACTGGCTCACCTGCAAAATCTTCTTCAGAAGTTGGAATTACATTTGGTTCACCAAATATTGTTCCTCCAGAAGAACTAAAAACAAACTTCTTACAATCTGTACTTATTAATGTTTGTATTAATTTAATAGGCTGTAAAAGATTATGTTCAAAATCTAGTAATGGATCTTCTACAGAAATTACAACTGAAGATTGTGCTGCTAAATGAAAGCAAATTTCAGGATTAAATTTTTCAATTTTTTTTATTGATTCACTCGAACCAAGGTCATCATAGACTACGTCTACATTTTCTAACCTGTCTAAATTTGTTTTTTTTCCTGTCAATAAATTATCGATAACTAAAACTCTTACATTGTTTTTGAGTAATTCCTCTACTAAATGTGAACCAATAAATCCAGCTCCACCTGTTACTAATACTTTTTTATATTTCATGATTTGAAAATTTCGTCATTTATAACTGCTTCATCTTCAATTATCGCTTCACTGCAGATTATTGAATTATTAACTTGAACATTGTTTCCAATGAAACTTGAACCTAATATAACGCTATTATCTATCACCGTGTCTTTTCCGATGGTTGCGGATTCAGAAATCCAATTGGTTTGATTTTCTGTATGAGCATATATATACGACTCTCTTGTTCCTACATCTAACATATTTCCATTTACACTAAAACAATCCAATAAATTGTTTTTCGCTAATTCAGGAAATACATTTTTCTCAAAAGAACAGGGTACTTCCAAATTGTTTTTGATTTCTCTGATATCTTTTTTGTGAAAACAATAAACACCTAGGCTTATGTTGTTTCCATATTTCATATCTTTTGGCTTCTCAATAAAGTTTATTATTTTTGTACCTTCCAACTCAAGTACGCCATATCTTGATGGATCTTCAACGGGTATTGAACAGATAGTTGAATTTTTTGAATTATTTGCTACTTCTAGGAACGATTCAAAATTCATATCAATGAGTAAATCCCCGTTCATACACAAAAATTTATCATCAAAATTTTCTATATTTTCAACTACATATCCACCAGTATCTAATTTTTCATGTTCAAAATGTAAGTTAACGTTATATTTAGAATTTTTTTTGTAATCTAACCAATAGCTTTCATGCTTTATTGAACATATTAAATTTATGTTATCTAAATTTGATTCTTCCAAATTCTCAAGAATTAAATCAATTAATAGTCTTCCCTTTATCGTAAGTAATGCTTTAGGGATACCTTCTGATAGAGGTCTAAGTCTTGTAGCTTCTCCTCCTACTAAAAGATAAATGTCTCTAATCATTGTCCAATAAATTTAAAAGTTCTTTAAAGCCAGATTCTATATCGATTTGTAATATGTTTTCCCATAAATTTTCGGCTTTTTTATCTGAAAAGTAATTTTTAACATTATGTACAAATTTATCTTTCAATAAGGGTATTGCCTCAGCCCTTCTATCTGGATGACCAATAGGAGTTTCAATTTTTACTTTATCAGAAAATGAGCCATCGTTATATTTAAAGTAAATCTCATTTGAAATATGTCGTTTAGCAATGTCATAATAATTTTTTGTAAAGTCTTTATTTTCTTGAACTTTTATCTTCTTTCTTAAAGAATTGATTTGGTTTAAACCATGAAAATTATCACTATAAGTTTCTGAGGTTATATCTTTAAAAATTAAAGCTGCAGATACCATATATTCAAGAGAGTGATCTCTATCTGAGGAATTATTAAGTTCCTTTTTATTACTAATGATTCTCAATGCTGGCTCATGCGTTTCAATAATTATTTCCTTGATATCTTTCTCTTTGTCATGAAATAAATCAGATAATTGAAAACAAGCCTCAACTGCAGATTGTCCATGAAACTCTGCTGGATATAAGACCTTAAACAAAATGTTTTGAATTACCCAATCATCAAGTTCTTTACCAAAGGATAAGATATCATCATCTAAAAAAACTTTATTGAATCCCCAAATCTGATCATCTTGTATATTTTCGTAAATATTATCAGGAAACTCACTTATTTCAGCAATCTCAATACCTCTGGATGCAGCATCCCCTGCAGCCCAGCTTTTTCTTTTTCCAACATTTGGCGACTGTCTATAAGATCTTAAATTGACGCCATCTTGTAAAATGTTATTTACTGTTCTAGATATTGATTCTTCACTTTGATTTGATAACAGGGACGAAAATACTACACCCGATGCAAGTTTGACATAAAATACATGGTCATAACCTTTTTCGTTTAAGGAGGTACCCAATGCTAGGCACCCTTGTATCTCGTACATTTGGATTATCGATTGAAGAAATTCAGATAAATTTTGGTCTTTGTGATTGAAAAAGTAACCAAATGCTGTTCCAATATTATCGGATGGATGTGCCCACTCTTTTGCCAAAAAGGTATCGTTATAATCAAACCATCTCGTCAGTATTGAAAGGTACCTTGTAATTTCTTTAGAAGATTGCATATCATTAACAACCAAAAAAGGATTTGTATTAGAACCATACTGACCTCTTGTTGCAAATCTCATTGGATCTTCATAAGTTGAAGCATTATAAATACAACCCATAGTGTCTAAAAGTGACAATTTTGTGGCAAGTAAATTTTCCTCAGAAAATACAATATTCTTTGTAAGATAATTCGAGATTATTTTATCAATATTTTGTTGAACCAAAAATTAGTCTCTTTCTTCAACTCCGATATATTTTGCAGCAGGTCTAATTAATGTGTCGTCTGCTCTTTGTTCAAAATAATGAGCTGCCCAGCCAACTGATCTACCTGCAACAAAAATAGGAGTGAATAAATTTACATCGAAATCTAGCTCTGACAGCAAAAGACCACCATAAAAATCAACATTTGGAAATAATTTTTTTTCTTTATCCATGATTTCATCAATTTTCTTAGCGATTTCATATCTCAGTTTTGCATCATCATCAGAAATTAGTTTTTCAACCCAGCTTTTAACAACTGGGCTTCTAGGATCTTGAATTTTGTAAACGCCATGACCAAATCCCATAATTTTTTTCTTTTCCTCAAGCATTTTCATAACACCTGATGTGGCATCATCCAGATCATTAAAAGAATTTATTAACTCAACTGCTCGCTCGTTTGCTCCACCGTGCAATTCACCTTTTAACGTTCCGATACCAGAGACAATTGAACTTGTTAAATCTGACCTTGTAGAACCTGTAACTCTTGTAGCAAAAGTTGATGCATTAAATCCATGCTCCGCATAAAGAATCAAAATATCATCTAGCGCTTGTAACTGATCACTTGATGCATTATTACTTAACATAGAACTAGCGACTGTATACTTATCGTCTAATTCGCTTGTATCATTATCGTTGTAACTCGCTATGACATAAGCTACAGCGGCAGAAATTTGAGTTGTTAATTCTAAATCAGATTTTTTGTCTGATTCTCCAATATAAGAAACAATTGTTCTAATAACATCCATTGGGTGGAGTCTTGATTTAATTTGTTTGAAAAGATTATTAACATCATTGTCCCCATCTAATTCTGTGTAGTATTGCTTGAAAAAAGTTGTAAAATCAGAACCGTTTAGATCATCACTTATTATTAGGGATGCAACATCTTCATACGTATGAGTTTCTGTAAGCTTGATTGCATCGTAGCCACGATATCTTAAAGAGGTGCCTTCCATTCCGACAGTAGAAATTTTAGTTTCTCCAGCAATTACTCCTCTTAAGCCTGGTGAATATTCCATAGATAATTAATTCTACATATAAATTAATAAATTCGACTAGTGCAAAGTTGAATTTTATGAATACTAAAATCTTTTCATGGCACAAATTCATGAACTTGAATCAAAATCGAGATTTGGCACTAGGTATATAGTTGGAATAATTTTAGCAATTTCAACTCTTCTAGTTGCTGGTTGGATTGGATTTTTTGTATTTCTCCCAATTAAATCTGGAATGAGTACGATATATGAACTTGAGGATAGATTTCTTCCAAGAGCAGAGGGAATGGTTTTAGATTTTGTATCTTTATCGGAGCCATCAATAATAATTACAAGTGACGATGTAATTCTTGATGAGTTGCATGATGGTTTAAATCGGGATCCCATCAAATTAACCGATGTTCCTCCATTTGTTATTAACACTTTGCTAGCAGCGGAAGATAGTAATTATTATCAACATGAAGGTGTCGATTTTATTGCAATTTTAAGTGCTGTTCTAGACAACTTAAGAGGTGTAACCAGAGGTGGATCTACAATAACATCACAAGTAGCTAAACAATCATTTGTTGGAGATGAAATATCAATAAGGAGAAAAGTAGCAGAAGCAGTAGTTGCAGCCGAGCTTGAGAGAAGGTATACAAAAGATCAAATATTAGAGTATTACATAAATTCTATTTATTGGGGATCGGGTGCATATGGACTTCAATCAGCAGCATTGGAGTATTTCAATAAAGAGGTATCTGAACTTACGTTAGATCAAGCTGCAACCTTGGTTGTGATTATCCGAAGTCCTGCATATTACAATCCGAGAAAATATCCTGACAGAGTTCTTGAGAGAAGAAATGATGTATTAGATATCATGTTAAAAGAAGACTTCATTGTTGATATTCAGCACAGGTCAGCAAGGTTAGCCCCTTTGGTCATATCAGAACCAAATAATATTGAAAACAATGCAGAGCACGTATCAGCGGAAGTCAAAAGGCAATTACTTAATAATCCTCAGTTTGCCTTTTTAGGAGATACAAAAGAAGATAGAAAGAAAAAACTTTTTGGTTGCCCGTCTGATGATACAAGTTGTACTGGTGGAGGTGGTTTAAAAATTTATATAACTGTGAACCTCGCATTGCAAGAGCATGCAAACTCAATTCTTAACAAATGGGTTCCATCTACAATTGAAGAGGATTCAGAAGAGGAAAATGAACCAAAACCGACAGGGGTAATAACACTACTAAACAATTTTACGGGTGCAATTGAAGTAATGGCATCAGGAATTCCTTTTGATGAAGAACAATATAATTTAGCTACTCAAGGAAAAAGAAATCCGGGCTCTGCATTTAAGCCAATTACACTCCTTGCAGCATTAGAAACAGGTTCGCAATTATACAGTCATCGAGACTCCAGATCCCCCACTGAAATTGATTGTGGATATCCATGTGCTCCTGATGGAGTTGGAACTAATTGGGTTGTAAGAAACTATGGAACATCCATAACAGCTGACAGATACATAAATAAAATTGCTGCTCAAGACCGTGCGATTGAACTTCAATGCATTGGAACCCATATAGATGAAATTAAAAATAAAGACTTTATTGAGCAATTTCCTATAGCTGAAGGGCTTGATGATATTGAAGAAGAGAGTGATAAATTATTAGAGATAGGAAAGACACTAAACCAATTTGATGTAGAGGGTGTTCCAATAATTTATAGTGAAAATGAAAATATTGAAAAAGAAGAGAATCAAACCGTAGTTTCAGATGAATTACTTATTGATGAGCAAAGTAACTTAATACAAATCGATCTTGAAGCTGAGAAGCAATATATTTTCAAACCTTGTCAGGACAAATCGGAGTACAACAGATCTATAAAATTACTTGATACATCTGGAATGGTATCACTTGAGGAAGCTACTAGAAGATCAATTAATACAGTTTTTGCTCAGTTGGCATCAGAAATTGGAGGGGAAAAACTCGCTAGTACGGCAAAAAGAATTGGTATTGATTCAGAACTTGAACCAGTAATTTCTTTAACTCTCGGTGCTGGAGCTGTAACACCCATTGAATTAGCTTCTGCATATTCTTCCTTTGCTACAAATGGAAAATTAGCACCACCATATTTAATAGAGAAAATTGAAGACTCAAATGGACAACTACTTTATAAACATATTGTCTCTACTAGAACAAGTATTCCAGATCCAGCAGCAGCTGCTGCAGTCAGAAAAACACTTGAGGTTGCAGCTCAAATTGGTACAGGTACAAGGGCAGTTTTAGACGATAGACCAATCGCTGGTAAAACAGGTACCCACCAGGGATTCAGAGAAGCATGGTTCATAGGATTCATTCCTCAATATACATCCTCAGTTTGGATTGGTTTTGCTGAGGAACAATTACCACTTACTGATGTAGAGATTAATGGTGAGCTTATTAAAAATGTTTCGGGAGGTAGAGTTCCCGCACCAATTTGGAAAGAATTTATGGAAGAAGTTGTTAAGGGTTTACCTATTCAAGAATGGCCTGAAGATCCTATCGATATAGATAGATATTATGAAATTCCTAAAATAGAAATTCCAGAATTAGTTGGATTAAACGTTCTTGATGCAGAGGAAATTGCTTTTTCTGGTTATATACTTCCAACAATAAATCTCATTGACTCAGAAGAAGCACCTGGATTAGTCCTAAAACAAAATGTTAAAAATTGTAATCGTGAGGAAGAATCCAATGATTCAGATGAAAATGATAATAACTCTGAAGAGGAAGACGATTGTATTGGAGTCGAAATGCCTGAGGGTACAGAAGTCATTCTTGAAGTATCAGGTAAAAAATTTACTGGAAATCTTCCGAATCTACCACCTTGTGAATATACAATCGATGAGGCTGAAAGTTTAGTTAAGGAATTTATGAGAGAGACAAATGTAATTCTTTTTTTAAAAAATACATTTGAAGAAACCGACTTAGTAAATTGTGAAGGAAAAGTCATTGGAACTAATGTTGCTCAAGGTGGTAGCGTATCTACCGGTGACACACTTTCATTTATTATTGGGAGAAAAAACGAAGACTAATCTAAATTTTTAAAAAATTCATAAAGTGATAAAACTCCAAATCCAGTTGCACCCTTTCTATTATCTGAGCGTGCTGGACCGGCTATGTCCAAATGTATCCAGTCATTTTCACCAATAAACTCTTTTAAAAGAAGTGCGGCAGTTATTGCTCCACCAAATCTTCCACCAGTATTTTTCATATCGGCTAAATCTGAATCAATTAGATTTCTGTAACCATCAAATAGTGGAAGAGGGTGAAAATTTTCATTTGTATTTTTGGCAGATTCAATGAATTTTTTTTGTAAATCACTATTGTTTGAGAATATAGCACCAATATCAAGACCTAATGCTACATAGGAAGCTCCTGTTAAAGTAGCGATATCACAAATTAAATCTGGATTAGTCTCAGCAGCAAATGCCAGAGCATCAGACATAATTAATCTTCCTTCTGCATCAGTATTCATAACTTCAATTGTTTTACCATTTCTAGTTTTAAGTACATCACCGGGTCTTATCGCGGACCCACTAACCATATTTTCTACGATTGGAGTGTAAACTGTTAAACCTATGTCCTGATTTGTTCTTGCAATCATATTGATTACACCCCAGGCACTAGCTGCTCCTGACATATCGGTTTTCATTGTTTCCATACCGGCGGGACTCTTCAATGAGTATCCACCTGTATCAAAAAGCACTCCTTTTCCAATCAAAGATACTTGATATTTTGCTTTTGAATTGTATTTGCCGACCAAAAAATATGGAGGCCTATCGGAGCCTTTCCCAACACCCAAAACACCACCAAAATTATTTTCTTCAAGCCACTTTTGATCATAAACTTCAACTTCTATTCCTGATGAGTCAACTAGTTCTTTTACCTTGTTAATAAATTCCTCTGGTGACTTATCCAGGGCAGGTGTATTTATTAAATCTCTTACCCAAAATACTGAGTTCTTTTTTATTTCATTTTCTGAGGAATCTAGATCTTGAAATGTAATATTGTTTACAGAAGAATCATCATCAGATTTATAGTTATTGAATTTATATTGAACATATAAGATTCCATCAATAATTAAATTTGTATCTTCCACAACGTTCAAAAATTTAATTTCTGAATCGGAATTAATTTTTGATCCAATTAATGTCCCCAGATCATAAAAATTAATATCTTCTTTATTTTCACCAAGGCCAACGATTAATGTTAAATTCTCACTCTTTGAATATGATGGTGGGACTGAAAGAATCTGATTCTTTTTACCTTCAAAAGAATGGGTTTCGCAATATTCTTGAAACAAATCATTATCGAAGTATTCATCATGACCATTCATTTCATCATTCAGAAATAATATATCAATTTTCATTTACTTGGTGTCCAATCATTCTCAAACTCTCTTGCTAGCATCCATAAAAGATCAGATAGTCGATTTAAATATACCACTACTTCGGAATCGTTTATTTCAAGATGTTTTTGCCATCTTACACATTTTCTTTCAGCTCTTCTTGAAACTACCCTAGCCCAATCAAATTTTGCGGAAATATTATTTTCACCAGGAACTACAAAAAATTCAGGAATTCCATTTTTTTCTTCAAGAAAATCGATATCTTTTTCAAGTTGTAAAATCATTTTTTCTTCAACTAAAGTTTTGTCAGGTTCAAGTTTTTTTCTATTTTCTTTTGTTGTCGCTAGTTCAGCTCCAACAATAAACAATTCTCTCTGAATCCTTAGAACATTTTCTTGGACTTCAATTGGTAAGTCTTTATCTGCTCGTATTAAGCCTAGTGCGGCAACAAGTTCATCGACAGATCCATATGCATCGGGAGCTAAATCATCCTTTGAAACTGCATCACCAAAAAGCATGCGGGTTTCACCTTTATCTCCTTTTTTTGTATATATCTTCATTACTATCAATATAGTCCTAGGACAAAAGTAAAAGACCTCCAGAAGCTCCTAGTGAAACAATTAATGACAAATAACTCAATCCTGTAGAAGCCATAACTCCTGTATATGATTTTTCGCCCAACGATTTATAGGAAGCAAACGACAAAATTGATGTAGAAAGAAAAAGTATCAAGATTACATTTTTGAATATATTCTCAATATCTTGACCAATAAATTCAAAAAAGACAAGTGGTATAAGAATTAAAGATTGAAAAGTACTGGTAATAGCTATTTTTTTCATACCTTCTTTTGATATTGTTGGGTCTACCAAAAACCAATGACCAATCATCATAGATGAAAAAACACCACTTACTAAGGATATTGGAAACAAATAATTTAGGAAAAAATCAAAAATGTTTAAATTTAATATATTGAAAATCTCAAAGTTAAGCAAGGTAAAACTTGAACCATAAAAATAGGGATATATTTTTTTATTTTTTATCAGCAAAGTAGCAATCAATAAGAGAGTGCCAAGTACAGTTAAAAGGCTAAAATTTAGCAAGATAATAGTAGAAATAATCGAAATAAATAATATACTGAATCCTTTTCTTGGCTTAATTCTGAAGTTTGAATATGAAAGATAAGGAATACAAAATGTTAGTAAAACATAAACAAATAGGTTCAATTCCATATATCTTTTACAATAACAATATATGTTAAAGAATATAAATCAGCTTAGAATTTTAAAAGCGGTAGTAATATCATTTATATTCATTTACATTACAAATCATATTTTTAATTTGAATGAATTTACTCTAGGTATAAATTTTTTCATATCCTTGGGTATTTATTCAGTTCTTAGCTACGTAGCCCTTATTGGTTACAAATTAAATAAGCTGGTTGGTTTAATATTGTTTTTTTCAATTACATTTCTTTCGCCAAGTATGTACCCTGAACTAGAGGGGAAACTTTTTCCGGTTACATATGTAATTTTTGCTTTATTTTTAACATATTACTTTGGTATTGAAATGTATAAAAAGTGGAAAACGACTATCTAAATTAAGTAAATTAGAAAGGGTAGGTTAGAATAGAATAATGTTACGGGGCATTTTTAGATTTACATTATCCTTCTTCTTTGCTGCAATTTTTGTTATATCTATAGGACAGACAGAGGCTTTTTCTAATACCCATTCTCATTCAATTGTGAGACATGATGTAAATATAGGTTGTGCAGACAATGCTGTTGCACCATTAAATTCAATAAAAGATATTCAAACATTTTTAAACTGTAACGGTTTTAGCCCAGGACCGATAGATGGTGTATCTGGTGGAAGAACTACCGGGGCTATAAAAAGTTTTCAAGCTAGCGTAGGTCTAACAGCAGATGGCGTTGTTGGTCCAGCAACAAAGCAAGCAATGAGAAGTTATAGTTCAACTACTTTTACTTTTACTGGAAGCGGATGGGGGCATGGTGTTGGCTTAAGCCAGTATGGAACAAAAGGCTTAACAGAGTTGGGTGCTCAATTTTGTAGTAACACAAGTTCTTGTACTTCTGATGAAGTTGTTAAATATTATTTTCAAGGTACAAATGTAAGAAATTTAGGAGATATTTCTCTGTCTTCTCCAGAAATAGCATCAAATAACAATGCTTTGTGGGTGGGTCTAGCTAGGAACGCAAAAAGTATAACATTAACAACTCTGCCATCGTCGAGTCCACCATCTCTAAATATATGTCAAGATGGATTATCAAATACTGCTGGAGTGCAATTATTTCTCACTTCAAGAGGCTTTGAGCCAGGTCCTATTGATGGTGCCTATGGTGATAAAACCGCAGATGCAATTAGAAGTTATCAAGCATCTGTAGGATTAGGTCAAACAGGATCTATAAATGATGAGCTCATCAATAAAATAAAATCTGATGCAACATCTGATGGCCCATGTGAGTCTGCTTGGGGTCCTTTGAAAATTGGTGGTGGTGCAACTATAAGTGTAATAAACAGTGGAAGTGAATGTTACATGACAGGTCATCCACTTGTTCCAAAAGTAAGAGCAAGTTGCAATATGAGCATTAAATGGTCTGATGGAGGAAGAATTAGAGTTGGACCCCGAGAACATAAGCACGGAATCTTGAAATTGAGATCAAAAAATGTTTCATCTGGTTTTCATGTTGTTTTGTCAGTAAACCTAGAAAAATATTTATATGGCCTAGCTGAAATGCCCTCTCATTGGAATGTTAAAGCGCTTGAAGCCCAAGCTCTTGTTGGGAGAAGTTATGCAGTTTTCCACTATTTAGATGAGAATATACCATCATCGTCAACAAATCTAGATGCTGGCTTGAGTGAAAAACAAAAGGCTTATTGTTGGTGTCATATAGGCTCTACGGCTTCTAGTCAGTATTATTATGGTTATCTTAAAGAAATTGCTGGACCAAATTGGGTACAAGCTGTAAACAATACCTCTGGAAAAGTAATCACCTATGACGGTTCATATACTCGTAGCTCAGTAATTCAAGCATTTTATTCTTCATCAACTGGTGGTAAGACGAACACAAATGTTGTTGGATTTGGATCTGCTACACCGTGGCCTTACCTTAAAACCGTTGATGACCCATGGTCAATAGATAATAGAGTTGGTAACTCTAAAGCTGCGTGGTCCTTTGACTTCAATACCTATCAACTATCTAAAAATATATTATGTGGTGATACTCCTTGTTTTGATGCAATTACTGACATTTATGTTTCATCTGTTGCAGAGTCTGGTGCTGCTTTAGAGGTGACAATGAAAGGTTTCAAAAATGGCTCAGGAAAGTCGGTAACAAAATCTGGAAGAAATATTAAGTCACAATTAGGATTTCGATCTCATTACTTTAAAACTTCAAGTACATCTGACGTTTCAAATCTTGCAGTAGGTCCAGTCCAGGCTAATACATCTTCAAGTGCTAACGGTTCATCAGAAAATTTGTCAGCTGGAGAAACAGCCCAATATGCAACCTCTAGCGCGGGACTTTCTTATCTTGCAAAAGCAGGTTTAATAAATAAATGTGATGGTAATTCATCTGGTTGTCAGGCAAAAACACTAACAAGAGAGGAAGCTGCAGCGATTATCACTGTAGTTGGAGGTATTCCACAAGATTCACCAAATGCTTATAGTGATGACGATACAAGTATTTACCAATCTGCAATTAATGGATTGCCATACTATGGAATGCAGGTATGTTTTGGAAGTCCATTCGAAATTTTACCCAAAGAAACAGTCGCTAGAGATGAATTTGCATGTCTATTAGTTAGATCAATTAAAGCTGGAACAACAACAAATCTTTCTGGATCAGTTGATAAATATTCAGATGAAGGTGCAAGTAAGTGGACAAATGAGATAAATACCCTTGCAGCTAACGATGTAATTCCAGCATGCAGTTCAATAAGTGATAAATTTTGCCCAAGTAGAAAAATTTCAATAGGAGAAGTCTCATACATTATCGATAAGCTTGTTGGTAAATCGTTGATTTCAAGTAATTTATTTGAGTCATCACCTTTTAATAACTCTTGGGAACCATCTGGTGGCGAGGTTGAAAATGTAGCCGAAACAGCTGTTTCAAATCCTAACGCAGGTAATGATGCTTGTGTGCCAAAAGATAATTCTGGAATCATAATTAATTCGGTATTAGATATTCAACAATTTCTTGCTAATAACGGATTTAACCCTGGGCCTGTAGATGGGCAATCTGGACCAAAAACTAAAGCTGCTATCAAGGCATTTCAGCAAAAAACGGGTCTGTATGCAGATGGCATTGTTGGTAATAAAACTAAAGCAGCAATGAAAGCTTACACCGGTTGTGAGTCTGGAAACGTTTGTAAAGCAAGGGATAATAGTGGAGCAAAACTTGATAGCGTTGCAGGGGTACAAACATTTTTAGCAAATAATGGATTTAATCCTGGAATTATTGATGGTGAAATGGGTTCATACACTAGAGAGGCTATAAAAGCATTTCAAAGAAAAGTTGGTTTGATCCCTGATGGAGTTGCAGGAACAAGAACTAAAGCAGCAATGAAATCTTATACAGGTTGTTAATTCAATAAACTTCTTATTTCATCAGATATTTTTTCAGCATCAAAGTTAAATTTTTCAGCTAATTGATCGATCGGAGCTGATTCACCAAAAGAATCTATTGAGAATGATTTTTTAATGTTCTTAATATACGTATCCCAACCTATTGTTCTTCCCAACTCAATTGTAAAAATATTTTGATTAAGACTTAATGATTCAAGCCTCTCTTCATTTAATCTATTTAAAATTGGAGCGCTAATTATTTGGATAGATAAATCTTTTAATTTCGTACTTATTTCAAACGCAAGTTCAAGTTCTGAACCTGTTGCAATTAAAGTAATGTCTGAACCAGGCATAAATTCATAAGCACCTGTTTGAAAATCCTTATAGCTAACGTCATTATCAAAAAACTTCATGTTCTGTCTTGATAAAATTATTGCTTTAGGATTATCCCTTTTTTCTAATGCATATCTATAAGAATGTACTAACTCCATGCTGTTTGATGGCCTGATAACATCAAGATTAGGTATCAATCTTAGCGACATTAAATGTTCAATAGGCTGATGTGTTGGTCCATCCTCTCCTAGATATATTGAATCATGAGTGAATATAAATAACGAGTTAACATTCATCAAAGATGCTAATCGCATACTTGGCCTCATATAGTCGGAGAAAACTAAAAAAGTTGATCCATATGGGATTAAATTACTATGTAATGCAAGACCGTTAACAATTCCACCCATTGCATGTTCTCTAATTCCAAATTCAATACTGTTTCCTCCAAAATTATTTGAGCCAAAGGTATCATCACTTATTATTTGTTTTGTTGAAGCAGCTAAATCTGCAGATCCACCAATAATAAATTTGTTGGATAAACCATATTCATTCAATATTTTGCCACCGATAACCCTAGAAGCTTCATCGCTTGACCATTCCAGTTCAACCTCTGAGGTCTCAAAATTATTAAACTGGTTCCACAATTGCCTAAAATTCTTGTCAGATTGAAGTTTCGATTCTAAGTTAGCATTCCATTCATCAAATTTTGAATTATCATCTGCTCTTTTTTCATCAAAATATGAATAAATTTCCGAATCATGAATAAATGGATCACCCGAAAACGCAATATTTTGTAAAAAAAGCTCGAATTCATTTTCACCCAATGGAGAACCATGAACTCCACTTGTGTTTTCTTTATTTGGAGCGTACTTACCGATTGTTGATTTAGAGATAATTAATGTCGGCTTATTGGTAACACTTTTTGCAGATTCAACTGCGTCAATAATTTCATTTTCATTATGTGCATCAATTTCGAGCACATCCCATCCCATCGAAATAAATTTTTGTTTTTGGTTAGTTACCGACACCTGCGTAACATTTCCATCAATAGAAATGTTGTTGTCATCAAAAAAGTAAATTAGTTTTCCGAGCTCCCATAATCCGGCGAGTTCTGCGGCCTCAGTTGAAATACCCTCCATTAAATCACCATCAGAAACAATCCCATAAATATGATGGTCCACAACATCCCCTCCAAAGACAGAAGCTAGATATCTCTCAGCCACTGCTAAACCTACGCCATTTGCAAATCCTTGTCCAAGTGGTCCTGTAGTTGTATCTATTCCAATCTCAAAATCTTTTTCTGGATGTCCTGCAGTTTTTGATCCTAATTGTCTAAAATTTTTTATTTCATCAATAGATATATCGAATCCATTGAAGTGTAAAAGACTATATAGAAGCATTGAACCGTGTCCTGCGCTTAAGACAAATCTATCCCGATTGATCCAGTCTGGATGTTTATTTGATACTTTTAAAAAGTTTTTGTACAAAACAACCCCAATATCCGCCATACCTAGTGGCATACCAGGATGTCCAGAGTTTGCTCTTTCAACAGCGGCAGCAGAAAGAACTCTTATAGATTTTGTTACATCGTCAAACATTGCTCTAAGTATATTTATATATCAAACAGAGGCAAAGGAATCTTTTGCATGATATGAAGATCTTACAAGAGGTCCTGATTCAATATGTGGGATACCAAGCTCTTGTCCGATAGTTTTATATTGTTGAAATTCTTCTTCAGAGACGTACCTATCAATTAATCTATGTCTTTGAGTAGGTCTTAAATACTGTCCAATAGTGACAATATCTATATTGATACGAGATAAATCCTTAAGTACTGCTATTACCTCTTCAAATTCTTCACCCATGCCAACAATTAAACCAGTCTTGGTCTTTCCGAGAAAATGAGATTCCTTAGCGTATTGAAGTAGAGCTAGAGAACGACCATAAGATGCCGCAGTTCTTATTTCTCTTTGAAGACGTGGAACAGTTTCTAAATTATGATTCAATACTTCAGGATTGGCATTTATGATATTATCTATTGCTTCTTTGCTACCTTTAAAATCAGGGATTAAGACCTCAATAGATGTTTGATTATTTTTAAGTCTGACCTCATCAATGGTTTTTGCAAAAAATGCAGAACCTCCATCATCAAGATCATCTCTATTTACAGAAGTTATAACAGCATGGGTAAGGCCCATAATTTTTACACTTTCTGCGACTCTATAAGGTTCATCCATATCTAGATCACATGGTTTTCCTGTATTTACATCACAAAATCCACATGCTCTTGTACAGGTATCACCCATAATCATGAATGTTGCGGTGCCCATAGACCAACACTCATATATATTTGGACATGATGCTTCTTCGCATACTGTGTTGAGTCGTTTTTCTTTAATTAAACTTTTTAGTGAGAGGTAATCTTTACCAAGGTTGGCTTTGACTTTCATCCATTCCGGTCTCTCTGGTTCACTCTTAATTGATGAATTTAAAGTAATTGGAACGGAGTTTTTAGAGGCATTGAACACCCCGTTGTTTACCAGTTGATCGATATGAAATTCTTTTTTCTTCTTTAATTGTCTTGGGGTAAATTGAGAAAACTGTTTATCTACTTTCTCATATTTAAATATTTCAACAAATTTTCTTGAAATTATTTCGGTAACTTCTTTAAATGAAACTGTCTCATCATATTGCTGGATAGAAACTACATGTTCATCACTGCTTCCACACGGATTTATAAAATCAAACCCTTTTGTATTTTCACTTATGTTTAATGAGAATCCGTGAAGTGTTGTCCATTTACTGACTTTTATTCCAATAGAAGCAATTTTTCCTTCTCTGGTCCATACTCCAGTGTCATCAGTTTTTGAGAAAGCCTCTATTGATAGTTCAGCAAGTGTATCAATAATTACATTTTCAATTTTACGCACAAAAGGAACTACTTTTTTTGGATCATCTAATCTAATTATTGGATATCCAATTAATTGACCATCGCCATGAAAGGTTATATCTCCCCCTCTATCTGTTTCAAAAAATTCAATATTATTTTCATTAAGTATATTTTTTGAAACTAGTAAATTGTTGATATCTCCTGATCTTCCAATTGTCACTACATTATTGTGTTCTAACAAAAGTAAGTAATCGAATGGTGAACTTTCTTGACTAGTAGCTGAATGAAGACCTTTTTGAAGAATATAGGCTTCTCCATAAGGTAATTTTCCTAACCATCTAATGTTTAATTCTCTCAAGATATTTCCTGAGACCAATCTGTATTTTCAAGCTTATTTTTAATTGAATTTAAAAACATCAGAGCTGTAGACCCATCAAAAGCTCTATGATCCCAAGTTAAACTCAATATTCCAACGTGACGAATTGCAATTGAGTCGGAACCATCATCCATCTCTAAAACTACTGGTCGTTTTTTAACTGACTCAGTTGAGAGTATTGCTACATTCGGCTGATTTATAATCGGTGAAGTAAGAAAGGAGTTGAATGATCCATTATTTGATATGGTAAAGGTACTTCCTGTTACATCGTCTAGATTATATTTTCCATCCCTCAATAGCTTTGAAATTTCAGATATTTTTCTTGCGGTACCTTTTAAATTATAGGAATCAGCTTCTCTGATAGTTCCAACAAGAAGCCCTTCTTGATTTATATCAACTGCAATGCCTAGTTCAATATTTTCATGAACTGTATGAACTCCTTTTTCCAAATCAAATGAACTATTTACTACTGAATGCTCTCTTAATGCACTAACAACAGCTGTTGCAATAAATGGCAAATAAGTTAATGAAAAATTATTTTCTTCCTTAAATTTATTCTTTACCTTGCTTCTTATGTTTTCCACATTTTCGAAATCTACCTCTACTGATGTCATCACATGTGCAGATGTTTGTTTTGATAAAATCATATTTTCAGCAATTTTTTTCCTCAACCTTGGAATCTCTGAAGTACCAATTTCAACAGATTTTGATTTCGTCATTGAGGGTTTTGTTTGACTGCTAATTTTTCCAGATCCGTTGTTTATAAAATGATCAATATCTTTTCTTGTAACCCTGCCGTCTTTACCTGTTCCCTGTACAGATTCTAAATCAATGTTATTCTCTGATGCCAACCTTCTGACTACTGGTGAGACTTTACCAATATTTTTTACTTTAGTTATTGGCTGATCTTTTTCTACAACTTCTTCATTTTCTTCAATTTCTTGAACTGGATTTTGATCAGTTGGAGCTTCTACAACCTCTTCAACCACATCATTGGTATCATTTATAACATCTTCTGACGACTCTTCTCCATCCAATTCAAGTAATGGAGAACCAACTTCTACAGTTTCACCCTCCTCGACTAATAATGCAGAAACTGTTCCAGAAAAGGGACTTGGAACTTCAGTATCAACTTTATCTGTAGAAATTTCTAATATTGGATCATCTTCTTTTATTGAATCTCCAACATTTACAAGCCACCGGAGTATCGTACCCTCAGTTACAGTTTCGCCAAGCTGTGGCATAGTTATGCGTTCACTCATATGTTTATTGTAATTCCTTTATGGCATTTACAACTTTTTCAACGCTTGGAATAAATGCATCCTCTAAAACAGGGGCAAATGGAATATGGGTGTTTGGTGACGTAACTTTTTTTATAGGGTTATCAAGATTCCAAAAACCTTTTTCAGCAACAAGTGATGAAATTTCTGAAGCAACTGATGAAAAGGGAACATCCTCTTGAAGAATGCAAATATTTGATGTTTTCTCGACAGAATTCAATATTATTTCTTCATCAAGTGGAACTACAGTTCTTATATCGACTATCTCTACCGAGATATTTTCTTTTTCAAGTTTTTCAGCAGCTTCTTGTGCAACTGAAACCATACCAGACCAAGTAACTATGGTTACATCAGATCCTTCACGAACAATTTTTCCTTTACCAATCTCAACCTCATACAGTCCTACTGGTACATCCATTTTGAGATCTGGTTTTCTATATAGTTTTTTATGCTCTAAATACATGACCGGATTAGGGTCATTAACTGCAGCAACTAGTAATCCTTTTGCATCATAAGGATTTGATGGTGCAACAACTTTGATCCCAGGGTGATGGGCTAGTAAAGATTCAGGACTAATTGAATGAAATGGTCCAGATCTTGTTCCTGCTCCAGTTGGTCCTCTCACAACCATTGGGACTGCTTTTCCAGCTTTCCAAAAATATTTTGCAGCTTCGGTTGTTAATTGATCAAGTGCTGGATAAACAAAATCATAAAATTGTAATTCAACAATTGGTTTTTGCCCAGCTAATGCAGCCCCTACTGCTGCACCTGTGAAACCACCTTCAGATATTGCAGTATCAATAACTCTAAATGGTCCGAATTTATCAAATAATCCTTTTGTGGCTTTAAATGCTCCCTCAAACACACCAACATCTTCACCCATAATGAATACACCTTCATCATCAGTCATTAGTTCGTCTAAACCATTATTTATTGCTTCAATATAATTCATTGTTTTTAAGTTATTTAAATTATTTTCAATTATTGGTTTTGTTCGAACAGCGAACATATCTTTAAGTTCATCATTAGGATCAGGATCTTCTTGGCTTTTTGCCCACTCAAGGGTATCTCTAATTTCAACTTCTAAATTAGATCCTAAATCTAAAAAGTCTTGTTCTGTAAATAGTCCTTCATTAATTAACGAATCTTCAAACCTAGCTATAGGATCTCTTTTCATCCAAAAATCTCTAACTTCATCCTCAACGTAATCAGCTGGATCATGTCCAGCATGTCCATAATGTCTAAATGTGACTAATTCAATTAATGTTGGACCCTTGCCATTTCGAGCATTTTCACATGCTTCGTAAATGTTATCAATGACATCATAAATATCATTACCGTCAATTATTAAAGATGGAATACCGTATCCTGCTCCTCTATCAGCAACATTTGGAGTTCCAAATTCAGTCTCATTTGGTGAAGAGTAAGCAAATTGGTTATTTTGAACTGTAAAAACGACTGGAAGGTTTAGAACGCCAGCCATATTTACACTTTCATGCCAAGTTCCTGTGGCAGTTGCACCTTCACCACAGTTTGCAACAGCTACAACACCACTTCCTTGTTGTTGAGAAGCTAATGCCCAACCTACTGCGACAGGTGCAGAATCAGGGAGTGGAGAAACAACCATTAAAGTTCCTTTATCAACTACTCCAAAGTGACTGTTTCCATCTCTTCCTTTTGATGGACCATCTTTTTTTCCAAAAAAGTTAAGTGCAACTTCCTTTAAAGTTACACCTTTCATGAGTTGGACACCTAAATCACGATGAGTTCCTCCAAATATATCTTGTTTAGCCATTCCTGCCCCTATACCTGCCATTGAAGCTTCCTGACCAATTCCTGGATAAACTGCACCGCTTAATTGTCCACCTTTATACATTTTTAATAAACGATCCTCAAGAAGTCTTTGTGTTTTCATAGATTTATATACTTCCCAAAGTTGTTCACTTGAGAGAGTTGATGAATATCCTTTTCTTACTATTTTTTCTACTTTCACTAATGCAATCCTTTCCCAGTCAAACCAAGTAATGATTCTCCTACTGCCTCGCTTAATGTTGGATGAGCATGAATAAACTCTGCAGCCTCTTCTGGTAGAGCCTCCCATCCAACCATATACATTATTTCATGTATCATTTCTCCAGCAGAAGGTCCACAAACACTTGCGCCTACTATAGGCCCCTCTTTTTCTGCATAAACTTTTACTAATCCTTGGTTTTGCTCTGTAATCATTGCTCTTCCTACACCAGCAAAGCTATGCTGAGATTGTTCAATTTCAATATTTTTTAATTTAGCTTTTTCGGCATTAAGTCCAATTTCTGCCAATTCTGGCCTTGTATAAACAACATATGGTATTGCTTTATAATCTAAAGGCTTTTTTTCACCAGAAGCAATGTATGTAATCGCTGATATTGCTTCGGCAAAAGCTGCATGAGCTAATTGAGGTGTATTATTCACAATATCCCCAAGGGCAAAAATATTACCAACAGATGTTTCAAAGGTGTCTAGATCTACATTTATAAAACCATCTTCTGAAGCAATGTTTACTTTATCTAATCCAATGTTTTCAGTTAATGGAGCTCTGCCAACGGCAAGTAATACTGTATCGAATTCTTTCTTTTCACCATCTGAAAAATTAACAGTCTTATCATCTATTCCATCAATTGATGTATTTAGCTTAAACTCAACTCCTCGCTTGGTTAGTTGCTTTCTTAGTTCACCTGATGTTCTCTTGTCCAAACCAGGAAGTATCTCTTTAGCTAATTCAACAACAGTCACTTCTGATTCAAGATCATTTAACAGACTTGCAAATTCACAACCAATCGCACCAGCACCAACGATACAAACTTTTTTTGGCGGCTCTTCCCAGTTCAGTGCAGTATCTGATGTGATAATGAAGTCTTCATCTGGTTCAATATTTGGAAGATTTCTTGGTTTAGATCCAGTTGCAAGAATAATATAATCGGAATCAATTTTTTCGCTGGTTCCATCTGATTTTTGTACTAAAACTGAAGACTGATTTTCAATAGAGCCCCATCCTTCTATGACATTTACATTCTTACTTTTTAAAAGCATTTTTATGCCAGATACAAGTTTTTCTACTATTTCAATTCTTTTGAGTGATGTTTTATTCCAATCTATTGATTTCCCATCCACATTTATTCCATAATTTTCTGATGTTGAAATTTCATGGTTTAACTCTGCAACATGGAGCCAATATTTTGCAGGTATACAACCACGGTTTAGACATGTTCCACCTAAGACATCAGACTCTACAAGTGTTACTTCAAGATTAAAGTTGTGAGCGTATAGTGCAGCTGCGTATCCAGCTGGTCCCCCGCCAATAATTGTTATTTTTTTCAAATTACCTCTTTCAAGATAGGGTTTCTATCAAATCGAGATAATAACTACACCATATCTAGGGGTTCCCTGAATATGGTGATCAAAGTTATTTTCACTATTAAATCTAACCTAAAAGATGCCATCCTCCAACTCAAGATAACTCATTAATAAGATAAAATACTTTTATGCAAACTAGACATCTAATAATTGCTTCCCTGATTACAGCGATAGTTATTGTTGTTGCATTTGGTGTTTGGGTGATGACTAACTAAATTGAAAAGTTTTAATCTTGGTCACGGCATATTACATTTTCCATTAAAACTTCCTTGGGCTCCTCCAGGTTTTGTAAACATTTATTTAATTGAGGATGATGAAGGCTTCATCATGATTGATTGTGGAGTTAATGGGGATGAGTATTTTGATGAACTAAAAATAAATCTACAAAACTTAAACATTGATTTTTCAGATATAAATTTATTGATCGGTACACACATGCATTCAGACCACATCGGCCTTTCTGGAGTTTTGAGAGAGGAAGGATTGAAATTTGGACTTTATGAAAATTCTGAAGAGTTTATTCCCAAATATAATGACTGGACTGATCGATTTCGATTTATTAGTGAGTTTGCAAAAAAACAAGGTGCTCCAAAAGAATTTGTAGAAGATCTTAACTCGATTACAACTCCATCAACTACTGGCAAGCTAACCACCCCCGATGTTTTATTAAAAGAAGGGAAAATAAAAGATATAAGTCGAAATCTAGAAGTAATTTTTACACCAGGACATGATATTTCAGAAATATCAATTTATGATCCATCAAGTAAAATTATCTTTTCTGGTGATCACATACTTCCAAGAATTACACCTTTCATTCCTATTCATGATGAAGAAACAAGTATGTTAAATCATTATGTCGACTCACTAAATAAAATGAAGTCCTTTGAACATACAAAAATTGCACCTGGTCATTTTGAAATGATAGATAATCCACAAAATAGGGTTGAGCAAATACTTCTCCACCATGAAAAGAGATCTGAGAAAATAATTAATATTTTAAAAGATGATGAGCTAACAGGATGGGAAGTTACAAAAAAATTATTTTCGCGACCACTTGATTCAATGAATCTTCGTCTAGCTTTCCAAGAAACCATGGCACACCTTAAATATATTGAGTCACAAGGAAAAATTAAACAAAAAGTTTCAGAAGTGAATACTTGGAGCCTTACTTAAAAGGTTTAAAACTTCTATTCTTTGCTTCCTCTAAAGAATCCGGAGCAAAAGATTGTAATTGATTGTTTTTTACAAGTTCTTTTTCTTCTTCAAGTTGTTCTAATACTTTAAAATGATCGGGATTATCACAATCATAAACTTTCATATTTTTTCTATATCCTATAAATCTGTAACTTTCGAATTTTGGAAGTCTTGGCAATTTATAAACTTAATAGTCTGGATACATCATTTCGAGCAGATTTGGCAGTTCCAAAAATAAGCGAATCAGATTTAGCTTTTTTAAAATAAAGATGTGCGGGATGCTCCCAAGTAAACCCAATTCCACCATGAACTTGTATGTTATCTCCTGATACTTTATTGAATACATCTGAACAATAAGCTTTTGCCATTGAAGAACTCATTTCTAGTTCTACAATATCATCAGAGTCAACTCTTACAGAACTGTAGGCAATAGATTTTGCACTTTCGATTTGAAGAAGCATATCTGCACACATATGTTGTATTGCTTGGAAAGATCCAATTGGTCTTCCAAATTGAATCCTTTCTTTTGCATATTGAGTAGACATATCTAAACAAGCTTGTGCTCCCCCAACTTGCTCCATAGCAAGAAAAGAGATGGATATATGCTTTACCTTATTCCATATATTTTCATCTTCTTTAATATCGAACATAAAGTTTTCATTACCAACCTCGACATTCTCAAGTAATATCTCAGCCATTGGTCTTGTTTGATCTAAGGATGTTGTTTCTGAAATTGTTACTCCAGGATTATCTTTATCTACCATTATGAATTTGAATCCATCTTCAGATTTGGCAAGAATAGCAAAATAATCAGAAGTATCTCCAAACATAACATAACTTTTCTTGCCATTAAGTATGTATCCGTTGTCATTATTTTCAGCTACTGTTGAAATATTTTCATCGTTTATCTCATATCGGTCGTTTTCATAAATGCCAAATGAACCAATCTTTGAGCCTGAAACTATTTCAGGAAGAATTTTATTTTTTAGTTCAGAAGGAGAGTGTAAAAGTAATTGTTTGAATACAACACCTGAACTAAAAATGGGAACTATCGGCATGTAATATCCAAATACTTCTGAGAGAATGGATGAGTCCACTTTTGAAAAACCTAATCCTCCATCCTCCTCAGGAACATCTAATCCCAACCAACCTTGTTCACTTACCAGCTGCCATAACTCATTGTCAATTCTTGTGTTATCGTCAACTTTTTTAATTAACTCAAGCAAATCAACTTTTTCAGAAAGAAGCTTTTGAGCATTTTCTTTAATTTCATTTTGAAGTTCTGTAAGACTGAATTGCATTCCCTTATTCTAATTTTGTTTTCAAATTTGACTAATCAAATGTCGTTTGTTTTTTTATAGAATTAATATAGTAATGTGTTAAAAATTGAAAATTTACATGCATCTGTAGAATCAACTCCAATTATAAATGGAGTGAACCTAGAAATTAACCCTGGTGAAGTTCATGCAATCATGGGACCTAATGGCTCAGGAAAATCAACTCTTGCTAATGTTTTAATGGGTAACCCAGTATATGAAATTACAGATGGAAAAATTACATTTAGCGGAGAGGATGTCACTGAAGAACCAGTTGACAATCGAGCAAAGAAGGGGATGTTTCTTGCTTTTCAATATCCCGAGTCAATACCTGGAGTAACGATAGTAAATATGCTTAAAACTGCTCTTACTAATATTGAAGAAACTGAATACACAACAGTAGAGCTCAGATTAAGAGTTGCTGAAGCAATGAAAGATTTAGGTCTTTCACCAGATTTTGTTGATAGATACTTAAACGATGGTTTTTCAGGTGGAGAGAGAAAGAGAAATGAGATTCTACAACTTGCAGTACTAAATCCCAAACTTGCAATTTTGGATGAAACTGATTCAGGTCTTGATGTTGATGGTTTAAGAATCGTAGGAGAAGGAATAAGTAATTTAAGAACTCCAGATCGTGCTTATTTGGTTGTTACCCATTATCAGAGGTTATTGGAATATGTTAAACCAGACTATGTTCATGTATTTGTAGATGGGAATATTGTAGAAACTGGTGGTGTAGAATTATCTGAAAAGCTTGAGAAAGAAGGATACGAATCTTACCAATGAGCAATTTTTCAGACATAAAAAAAGATTTTCCAATATTTGAGAGAGATATCAATGGAAAGAAACTAACTTACTTAGACTCAGGTGCAACCTCACAAAAACCTAACTCAGTAATAGAAAAGATGAATGATATTTACAAATTTAATAACGCAAATGTTCACAGAGGAACTTATGTGCTCTCATCCGAAACTACCAGCGAATATGAATCAGTTAGGTTTAAGCTTCAATCTTTCTTAAATGCATCTGAATCAGATGAGATAATTTTTACTAAGGGGACAACTGAAGCGCTTAATTTTTTAGCTAATTCAATAGCAAATAAATTAATGGATGAAGGCGATGAAATAGTCTTATCAGAGATTGAACACCATGCAAATATTATCCCTTGGCAAATGGTTGCTGAAAAATACAAATTAAACATTAATTATGTAAAAGTAAATGATGACTTTTCACTAGATCTTGATGATCTATCTTCAAAGCTTTCATCAAAAACAAAAGTAGTTTCAATTGTTGGTGAATCTAATCTTTCTGGAATGCTGCCAAATATTAAAGAAATAAATAATTTAGTTAGATCAAATTCTGATGCTTTACTTATTATTGATGGTGCTCAATTAGTACCGCATAGAAAAGTTGATGTTCAGGATTTGGGAATTGATTTCTTAGTATTCTCCGGACATAAAATGCTTGGACCTACTGGTATTGGTGTTGTATGGGGCAAGAAAGAATTATTAAATTCTCTTGATCCAGTTTATGGCGGTGGAGATATGATTGAAGAAGTTCATTATGATAAAGCAACTTGGGCACCAGTTCCTCATAAATTCGAAGCAGGAACTCCCCCGTATGTAGAGGCAATTGGCCTTGGAGCAGCTGTAGATTATTTAGAAAATTTAGGTATGTCTGAGGTTGAAAAACATTCTGATGAATTGCGTGAGTACGGTAGAAAAGTTTTACTAGATATCGATGGTGTGAATGTAATACATTCTGAACAAGATATTGCAGGATGTACTTTTGGTATGTATGTTGACGGTGTTCATGCAGCAGACCTTTCGTTGATGCTAGATACACATGGAGTTGCTGTAAGGGCAGGTCATCATTGTGTTCAACCGTTTCACAGAAAATTAGGTATTGATGCAACTATTAGATCAACAGCCTACATTTATAACGACAAAGAAGATATTGACACATTAAAGTCAGCACTAATATCTAGTGTCGAAATGTTGAGATAAAAATGTCTATAAGAGAAAAAGTTGATGAATACAAAAAAATACTAGATATTTTCCCAAATGATCAGGAAAAATATCAATATTTAATTGAAAAAGCTAAAGAGAATGATTCTTTTCCTTTAGAACTACGACTTGATAACTTTAAAGTAAATGGTTGTCAAAGCCAAGTTTGGCTTGTTCCTGAAGAAAAAGATGAAAAACTTTTTTTTAATAGCGATTCAGATGCTCTTATTGCAAAAGGATTAGTTACTTTAATTTCATCAATATACTCTGATGAAAAAGCTGAAGATATTGTTTCGTCAGATATTGATTTGATGGAAGAATTTGAACTAGGTGTAATTTTAAGTCCCGCTCGTAGAAATGGAGCTTACAGCATGCTTAAAACAATTAAAGAGTATGCTAAAAATCTAGTTTCTTAGATTATTGTTTCCACCAAGATTCATGTGGAAAATCAACCCATACATTTTCTGTATCTTTTGCTAAATCTCTAATATAGTAATGAGGCTCAAAATCGCATTCATTGTTCCACCAGAGCGATACAAATCGAACATCACATTCATGATTTATATTTTCTTTTATATATTCAGAAAGCCTTTCAAAGGTTTCACCGCTGTCACAAATATCATCAACAATAAGAACTTTTTCATCTTTAGACTTGGGTAAGTAATTTTCCCAATGTGGAAAATCTCTTGTTGATGCATGTACTGGCTTAAATGGAATATTTAATTTATGAGAAATCATAACTCCGGGTATTAACCCTCCACGACTAATTCCAACGATAACATCAGGGACAAAGTCATCTTTCGCAATAAGTTCACAAATTTCGTTTGTATCTTTGAGTTGATCATCCCAAGAGTAAAAAAGTTTTTCCATAATTGTAAGTGCTCATTCTATCAAAAATTTAAATCATAAATCTTGTTTCTTCCATAAAAAAATGATCTGTAAAAGAATAATGTACTGATGCCAATGTCTATAATGAAAATTATGAAAAGGAGGTAAGGATGCGCAGAAGTTGGGCAGTAGGCCTAATTATTATCAGTATTCTTACTATGGCCTGCGGTGGAGCCGCAGACGTAGATGATTACAAAGCTGCTTTTGTTTATCTAGGATCCGCAAATGACGGAGGATGGACACAAGCACATGACGAAGGTCGTCAATATCTTGTTGAAGAGACAGGAATAGAGACAGCTTTCACAGAGGATGTTCCCCCAGATGCAACTGAATTTAGAACAGTTGCGGAAGCTTATATTGAACAAGGCTACAATATTATCTTTGGAACAACTTTCGGTTATCTAGATATCATGGAGGAAATGGCATTGGAATATCCTGATGTAACATTCCTTCACTGTTCTGGATATAAATCTAATGACTCAAACTATACAAATTATTTTGGAAAGATTTATGAAGCAAGATATTTGTCAGGTTTAGCAGCAGGTTCACTTACTGAGTCAAACAAGATTGGTTATGTAGCTGCATTTCCAATTCCAGAAGTCATAAGAGGAATTAATGCTTTTGCAAATGGTGTAAAAGAAGTAAATCCTAATGCAACTGTTGAAGTTGTATGGACAAATACATGGTTTGGTCCTGAGGAAGAAACACAAGCTGCAAATGCACTCTTAGAAGCTGGGGCTGATGTTCTTACGCAACATCAAGATTCTGCATCTACAGGAATTGCCGCAGAGGCAGCTGGAGCTAAATGGATTGGTTACCACACAGGTTATGGTAAAGAAGCCGCTCCAAACGCATTTGTTACTGCGCCAGTATGGAACTGGGGTCCACTTTATACTGAAATGGTAAACGCAGTAATTAACGACGAATTCACAACAACTCCATATTGGACAGGAATGTCTGGGAATGTTGTTGATTTATTTGAAGTATCAGATGACGTATCAAGTGATATTAAGACACTCATCGAAGATAGAAAACAAGAAATTATTGATGGAACTTTTGAAATTTTTGAAGGTTCAAGTGATGGTGACTTGTTAGGCATGAGTTACTTTGTTGACAACGTTGTAGGTACACTAGATTAAATGTTTATATTACAGCACCTCTATTAAGAGGTGCTGTAATTTTTTTTATGAATAATAAATTTTTAGAAACCAGAAATGTAACCAAAACTTTTGGAAAATTAAAAGCTTTAGATGACGTAAACTTTAATCTATACCAAGGAAAAATTCATGGGTTACTTGGTGAAAATGGTGCTGGAAAATCTTCATTAATGAACATACTATCTGGAATATACCAACCAGACAAAGGTTCAATTTATCTTGATGGTGAAAAACAAAAAATTTTAAATCCCGATTTTGCTTCCAAACTTGGTATTGGAATGGTTCATCAAGAGTTTCGATTAATTGAAAGCTTTAGTATTAAAGACAATTTGACACTTTCAAAGTCAAATATTTACAAAAATGATTTCTTAAAATCTTTTAAAAAATACTCAGAAATATTTGCACTTAATGTAAATGAAAATGAAATAATTTCAAATTTATCAGTTGGTGAAAAACAAAAAATTGAAATAATGAAACTAATTTTTAACGACAGCAGAATCATGCTACTTGATGAACCAACAGCTGTTCTCACTCCTCAGGAAACTTCTCAACTTAAAAACTCACTCATAACTTTGGTACAAGAAGATATGAAAACGATTGTATTGATTACGCATAAATTAAAAGAGATCAAAGAATTTACTGAAATAGTATCAGTTATGAAAAATGGGAAGATGGTTGCTAAAGATTTGCCAACGAAAGATGTGACAGATAATCAACTTATTGAACTGATGATGGGTACGGTAAAAACATCTACTGTAAACAAAGATAATGAAGTTGGAAAAATTAAATTAAATGTTGAGAATATAAACTACACAGATTCTGTTAATAAAATAAAAAAACTTGAAGACATTAATTTCCAAGTAAAGGCTGGAGAAATTATAGGTTTAGCTGGGGTGTCTGGCAATGGTCAAGTAGAGCTTGCAAATATTATTTCAGGAATCGAGAGAATATATGAAGGAAAAATAATTATTGATGATACAGATGTTTCAAGTAAAGGTGTGAGGTCCAGAAAGAAACTAAATTTATCTTATATCCCTGAAAATAGACTCGGGGTTGGCCTTGCACCTGGTGTATCTGTCATAGATAATTCGATAGTTAAAGATTATTTTCATACAAAACTAGGTCCACATTTATCTAGAAACAAAACATCAAATTACCTTGAGAGTTTGATCAAACAATTTTCAATAAAGGCACCTAATCCAAAAGCTGAAATTTCTACATTATCTGGAGGAAACATGCAAAAATTATTAATGGGTAGAGAATTAGTTGGTGATCCTGATGTAATTATTGCCTCCCAACCAACAAGAGGTTTAGATGTAAATGCAGTTGATGCAATTCATAACTTATTGATTGATCAAAGAAATAAGGGTTCGGCAATTTTTTTAATTTCGGAAGATCTAGATGAATTATTTAAGTTATCTCACAGATTACTGGTTATCTTTGAGGGTAAAATTGTAAAATCTTTCAACACTGTAGATGCGGATATTAATGATGTTGGTTTGGCAATGGCGGGGGTTAATGAATAAATATATTTTAACAAAGCGCCAAGTTGTAAATGAACTATCTACTTTTTACTCTTTTCTATTAGGTTTTTTAATTGCCCTGATGATTGGGTCAATCATTTTATTAATTCAGGATAAAAATCCATTTGATACTTTTTCGCTTATGTTTAAATTATCAATTGGAAGTGTTAACAGTCTTAGTTCATCTTTAAATAAAGCTACACCTCTTATCCTCGCAGGTTTGGGAATAGCCATAATAAATACTGTAAAGCTTTGGAACATTGGCGCAGAAGGCCAAATTTTTATGGGCGCAATTGCTGTAAATCTAATTTATATTAATTTTCAATTGACCAACTCAACTTCATTTATTTTTGTACTTTTGGTTTCGGCATTTATCGGAGGTGCATTTTGTATATTAATTCCTGCTATTACAAAGGTACTATTTGGGGTTAATGAAATAATTACAACTTTATTGACAAACTATATTGTTATAGGTTTAACTATATATCTCGTAAACGGACCCTGGAAAGACCCTGGATCATTAAATTTTCCTGCTGCGGCTTATGTAGAAAAAGAAGTATATTTACCAACCATTTTTGGGAAATTAAGTTATGGGTTTTTAATTTGTATATTATTTACTGTTTTTGCACATTACCTTAAAAATAGTTCTGTTTTTGGCTACGAAATGAGAATTGCTGGTGGATCAGAAATGACCGCAATTTATGCAGGAATCAATGCTAAACAAAAAGCTTTTTTTGCAATGTTAATAGGTGGAGGGTTTGCAGGATTAGCTGGAGGAGTAGAATTATTAAGCCAAACCCATCGTGTTTCTACAGGTATATCACAGGGATTTGGATACACTGCCATAATTGTGGCCGCAATAACTGGGATGCGTCCAATTGGTATTTTTCTTGTTGGATCTCTGTTTGGAGCTTTATCTATTGGAGGTTCTGTAATTCAAACAATTGGTGTTAGCACATATATTGCTGATATAATTCAAGCCTCTACTCTATTTGGTGCATTAGTTATTCAGTTTTTTTTCAATTATAAATTAAAGAGAGCTGATGATGGTTGATGTACAATTTCTTGGATTACTAAATGCAACATTACAAGCCGCAACACTCTTGTTTATTGCTTCACTTGGAGAATTAATTACTGAAAAATCAGGAATTCTTAATCTTGGAGTTGAAGGAATGATATCGATTGGAGCAGTTACAGGATTTATGACTGCAGTAAATACAAACAATATTTTTCTTGCAATAGTCGTCGGAATTCTTTCATCATCAATCTTTGCTTCTTTGCATGCAATTGTGACAGTAATTTTAAAACAAGATCAAACAGTCTCAGGTTTGATATTAACAATACTTGGTTTAGCGGTTTCCTCTTTACTTGGAAAAAATTATGTTGGTAGGAAACTTGAAACAAAGATTGATAGTCTTTTTACTATTGAAAATCCCTCTAATGTTTTAGAAGTTTTTTTAAGTCAAAACATAATTTTTTATCTCGCAATTATATTTACAATTACAATTTCTTACATACTTAAGAACACAATGTTTGGTACAAGATTTCAAGCTGTTGGAGAAGACGCAAAAGCAGCTGACTCAATGGGGCTTAATGTTTCAAAAACACAATTTATTGCTACTTGTATTGGTGGTGCTTTCGCTGGACTATCGGGAGTATATTTAACATTAAGCTACGTACCATATTGGACTGATAACATGACTGCCGGTAGAGGCTGGATAGCTTTGGCATTAGTAATTTTTGGAGGATGGAAGCCTTACAGAACAGCCTTAGGAGCACTTTTGTTTGGATTTCTTGAAGCTTTAGTCCCAAGATTGCAAACATATGGTTTTGAATTGAATCCTTACATTGTAAAAATTACCCCTTATATAATAACAATTCTTGTTTTAGTTATGCTCACAATTTACAAAGGTGGAAAAACTGGAGCTCCCAAAAATATCGGAATCCCATTCTTTAGAGAAAATAGATAGCTAACAGAAATTACTGTTGTAATTTGCTATTATTAAAGGAACTTTAAACAATGCCTGTGAGTATTGAAAGGATGAAATGACTATAGACAAAATTCTATATCGCCTCAGTAAAGAAATCATTGAATCAAATATTTCAAATCCTTATCTATTAGGTATTCCAAAAAGAGGCGACCTTTTAGCTCAAAGAATATCTAATAATTTATTAGGAGAAAACTTTAGACATGACTTAGGAAAAGTGGATTACTTACCATTTAGAGATGATTTAGATAAAAACTTAGAGAAAAATATTCTTGATATATCACCAGAAAATAGAGAGGTGATATTAATTGATGACGTTATTTATACAGGTAGAACATTAAGGGCATCTATTGAAGCAGTAATGTACTCTGGGCGACCAAAATCTATTTCACTTTTATGTCTTATTGACCGAGGACATAGAGAACTGCCTATCACGCCTAAATTTGTTGGTAAAAATATACCGACAAATCAAGACGAGTATGTCTCTGTATTTTTGAAAGAAATAGATAATGAAGACAAGGTCGAGGTTACATAGAAATGAGACATCTTTTAGATTTTCAAGATGTAAATAAAAACCATTTAGAAAATCTGATTGAAAAAACCAGAAGTCTTGAATTTAAATCAGAAAATATAGACTCCTTAGCACTCTTGAAGTTTGACGAACCTTCAACAAGAACAAGGCTCTCTTTTGCAATAGCAGCAGAAAAACTTGGAATTAAAACTTTTGAATCTTCAGATGTTATATCGGCAAAACAAAAAGGAGAAATTCTTAAACATGAAATAGAGACATACATTTCTATGGGTATTGAGATTCTAGTGTTAAGGACAAAAGAAAATAATATTGATGATTATCGAGAATTTAAAGACATTGGTGTTGTAAGTGCTGGTTTTGGAAATAAATCTCATCCAACTCAAGCATTGATTGATATATCTACACTGTTTAGTTTGAATAAAATCAATGAAAAACTTACCCCAATAACTTATATTGGCGACGTAAAACATTCAAGAGTATTTGAATCGGGAAGACAGCTGCTAAATTTATTAGGATTCAAAGTTGGTGTCTTTACGGATAAAAATCTATTACCTGAAAATAATAATGACCTTGAAATTTATGAATCATGGGATGAGGTATTTGAAAGTTCTAATGCAATTGAACTTCTAAGAGTACAGAAAGAAAGATTACAAGATAATGAAGAAATAAACTTTGATGAATATATAAATAATTATCAACTTACACAAGAAATTTTAGGTAAATCACAAAGTGATTTGGCTGTTCTTCATCCAATGCCAATTAATATTGGTATTGAGATTTCTAAAGATGCTATTGAAGATAGGAAAATAAAATATAAGGACCAGCTTTCACACGCTATACCTTCACGAATTGCAGCATTCAAATATGTAAGGGATGAAATATGATTAAAATTCCTGGATTTATCGATCTCCATACTCACACAAGATATCCGGACAATGATAAATTTCCTTTCATCGATATCGATGATTCAGCAATTAATGGTGGCTTTTCAACAATACTCGCAATGCCAAATTCTGAAATACCTATTGACTCGATTAAAAACCTAAGAATTGCTCAGGAAATAGATAAAAAATTAAAAACAAAGGTACATCGTGTTGGCTCATTAACAAAAAATTTAGAAGGAAAAGAGCTTGTAAATTATAAAGAATTCGTTGAAAACGGTATCACAATTTTTTCTGATGATGGAAAATCTTTGATTGATGATCATCTAGCTGATGAGGCATTTAAACAAATCAGCAAACTTGGTGGTGCAGTTTTTCAACATTGTGAAAAAAGTTGTCACTCAAAGCCTGGTGACATTGCTCCTCCAAATAGTAATAGTAACTTGATTCCAATAAATAATGATGAGGAGTTGGAAGTTCTTGAAAGAGACTTAAGTTTATCTGAAAAATATGGGACAAGATACCATGCTCAACACCTTTCAACTTTTGAAAGTGTTGAGCTGATAAAAAAAGCAAAACAAGAAGGTCTTCCTGTCACTGCAGAAGTGACACCACATCACATACTTCTAAATAATGAAAATTTAGACACAAATAATGGACTATTTAAGATGTATCCACCCCTCAGAACTGAAAAAGACAGAGAAGGATTGGTTGATGGTTTACAGTCTGAAATCATAGATGTCATTGCTACAGATCACGCACCTCATAAAGCAGAAACTAAAAATGTGCCTTTTAAAGATGCTAATCGTGGCGTTGTTGGTCTTGAATCAGCATTTCCCTTGATTTATAGTTCAAATATTTTTGATATAGATCAAATGTTGAAATTTTTAGTTATAAATCCTACAAAAATACTCACTGAACTTGGTTACGAAATTACCAAGACAGTAAATACATGGAAGAAATCAAAGTCAGTTTTTATTACAAAATCAAAATTCAAAAATTCATTATTTGAAAATGAAAATATAGAAATTGAAAGGGTTCTTTCAGGTGTATAAAAAAGCAATGCTGTTGAATCAAAATGGTGATGAATTTCTAGGTTGGACAACTGAGTCATTTAAGCCAACAACTGGAGAACTTATTTTCAATACAGCGATGACTGGGTTTGTCGAAATATTAAGTGATCCATCATATATAAATCAGATTGTAACTTTTACTTCCTCACATATAGGAAATTACGGTATGTCAAAAAATGATTTTGAATCCAATAAACCAAAAATTGAAGCAGCCATTGGAAATTCTTTTACAAACTCTCCATCTTCATGGCGATCTGAGAAATCAATAACGTCATGGTTGAAAGAATATGAGATTCCATACAGTGGTGGATTTGATGTAAGAAATATAACAAAATATCTAAGAGACAATGGTTCGAGTATGTTTGCACTTGGTATAGATGTTGATACAAAAGATTTAAAAGAAATTTTATCAAAAGCAAAAAATATTCTTGGAGATAGTTCAGCAATGACTGCAGGTAACCAGAATAATGAAAACACTCCAACTGAAGGAAAGATTGGAATTATAGATCTAGGAGCTAAAAGAAGCATTATAAAAGTGCTTGAAGACCATAATTACAAAGTTGTAATGATCTCACCATCTTCAACACCAAATGAGATTTTAAAAATGAATTTAAAAGGTCTTTTAATTTCGAACGGACCAGGCGACCCAAGATCATTGGTTACAGTAATAGATACTGTTCAAAACCTTATAGGAAAACTTCCAATATTTGGAATTTGTCTTGGTCATCAAATACTTGGTTTGGCTTGTGGTCTTAAAGTTAAAAAAATGCAGTTTGGTCATCATGGCTCAAATCATCCAGTTGAAATAGAAGGAATAAAAAAAGCACTAATAACCGCACAGAACCATGGTTTCTCTATTGAGGAGTTTGGAGATGGGTTTGAGCATGAAAATTTTGGAAACATTAATGTTTTTGCAAGAAATTTAAATGATGGAACAAATGAAGGAATTAGCCTGTGGGAATCTATGGCGTACTCAGTTCAATTTCATCCAGAATCAGGACCTGGTACAACTGATGGATTGCAAATTTTTAATCCTTTTTTTGAAATGATTGAGAAAAACTATGCCAAAAAATAAAGAAATTAAGAGTATTTTGATAATTGGTTCGGGACCAATTGTTATAGGTCAAGCTTGCGAGTTTGATTATTCAGGATCTCAAGCAGCTAAGGCACTTAAAAAAGAAGGGTTTCGTGTAATTCTAGTTAATTCAAATCCAGCAACTATTATGACAGATCCAGAAATGGCACATGCCACATACATCGAGCCTTTAACTCACGACTACCTAAAAAAAATAATAGAAATAGAAAAGCCTGATGCTGTTTTACCAACATTAGGAGGACAAACTGCACTTAACTTATCGATTGAATTAGAAAAAAGTGGTGTTTTAAAAGAAAATAATGTGGAACTTCTTGGAGCCTCGGCCAATGCTATTGAGATTGCAGAAAACAGATGGAAATTTAAAGAAGCTATGGATGGAGTAGGTATTAAAACACTTAAGGCAACTTATGCTAAGTCTTTTGATGAGGGAATAAACGCTAGTAAAGAAATTGGTTTTCCATTAATGCTAAGACCATCATTTATTCTTGGTGGTGGTGGAACAAGTGTAGTCAATAATGAAGAAGACTTTAAATCAAAATTATCTGACGCGTTTAATGCATCTCCTACTCAAGAAGTCTTAATTGAAGAATCAATTTATGGATGGAAAGAATTCGAACTCGAAGTAATGAGAGATAGTGATGGTAATGGTGTAATTGTTTGCGGAATAGAAAATTTTGATCCCATGGGCGTCCATACTGGAGACTCAATAACAGTTGCTCCTATTCAAACATTATCTGATAAAGAATATCAAACTATGAGGGATGAGGCACTACTTTGTTTGGATACTATTGGAATAGCAACTGGTGGTAGCAATGTACAATTTGCTATAAACCCTGAAAATGGTGATAGAAGAATTATTGAGATGAATCCGAGGGTCTCAAGGTCCTCTGCTTTAGCTTCAAAAGCAACTGGATTTCCTATTGCCAAGTTTGCTGCTCTGTTAGCGGTAGGTTACAACTTAACTGAACTTGAAAATGACATAACTGGAACAACACCTGCTAGTTTTGAACCCGTCCAAGATTATGTTGTGGTTAAAATTCCTAGATTTGATTTTCCAAAATTTCCATCAACAGATGACATATTAGGCACATCAATGCAGAGTGTGGGTGAAGTTATGTCAATAGCTTCTACTTTTACAGAAAGCTTAACTAAAGCTATTAGGTCCCTTGAAATTGGTAAATCAGGAATAAGAAATATAGACAATAGGTTTATAGGAATGCCAAAAGAAATTTTACAAGATGAAATCAGGACACCTAGACCTAGAAGAATATTTGCAATCCTTGAGGCAATTAGAAGAAACTGGCCACTTGAAGACATTGCAAAAATATCTTCTGTAGATATATGGTTTTTACAAGAAATTGAAAAAAGTTTTAATGTTAACCCTGAAAATACTCCATCCTCTGTTCTCAAAATGCTTGGATGGACGGAAGAAGATCTTGATAATAAAGAGTCTAAAAATGAATTGGAGAGTAATAGAGTTTATAAGTTAGTTGATACATGTTCTGCGGAGTTCGAGTCCAAAACACCTTACTTGTATTCAACAAATGGTGTGAGTAACGACGATACAACTACCAACAAAAAGAAGGTTGTAGTTATTGGATCGGGTCCAAATAGAATTGGCCAAGGAATTGAGTTTGATTATTGTTGTGTTCATGGAATCAGTTCATTAAAAGAAAATGGATTTGAAGCAATAATGATAAACTCAAATCCGGAAACGGTTTCTACAGATTACGATACTGCAGATAAACTATATTTCGAGCCTCTTACATGGAGAGAAGTAAAATCTGTACTAAATAGAGAGCAGCCTGATTCGGTAATAATTCAACTTGGAGGTCAAACTCCATTAAAACTTGCAAAAAATATATCCAAAGAAGGTTTTAATATTGCTGGGTCATCATTAGATGTAATTGACAAAACAGAAGATAGAGACCTATTTCAAAAACTATGTTTGGATCAGAATATTCGACAACCAGAATCTAGAATTGCAAAAAATGAGAACGAGCTAGTTGAAGCTGTAAAAGAAATAGGTTTTCCAGTCTTGTTACGGCCTAGTTATGTATTAGGTGGAAGAGCCATGAGGGTTGTTCAAACTGATGAAGAACTTGAAAATTATTTGGATATATTAGCGAGTGCAGATGAAGATGGTAATCCATTTAAATCTGGTCCTCTTTTGGTTGATCAATTTTTAACTGAGACTATTGAGATTGATGTTGACTTAATTTCTGATGGAAAAGAGGTTTATATAGCTGGAATTTTAGAACATCTTGAGCCTGCTGGAGTACATAGTGGTGATTCTACAGCAGTCATTCCTCCTTATAGTGTTAGTGAGGAAATGTTGAGAGAAATAGAGGAAAAAAGTAAAAAGCTTGCTTTAGGTCTAAATGTAAAGGGACTTCTAAATATACAATTTGCCATTAAAGATGAAGAATTATTCATATTAGAAGCGAACCCTAGAGCATCAAGAACAATGCCATTCGTTGCAAAAGTAACGGGAAATCAAATTATTAAAGCTGGAACATTATTAATGCTTGGTTATTCAATTGATGAAGTTAGAAATAAGACTAAATACTTCAGTAGCTCATCAAATAAAGTAGCAATTAAAAAGGCTATATTTCCATGGTCTAGATTTCCAGCTGAAGACACTATGTTAGGACCTGAAATGAAAGCAACTGGTGAAGTTTTAGGGGTTGGAAAAGAGTTTGGTACTGCATTAAATAAAGCATATGCAGCTGCAGGTGTAGAAATTAATAATAAAGAGAAAGGGATTTTTGTAACTTTAAGTGACAGCGAAAAGCCAAATTTTATTAAGACAGTAAATAAATATCTTGAACTTGGCTTCACAGTTTACTCAACTGAAGGAACCGGAAAATTTCTTAAAACTAATGGTATTGATTCAGTAATAGTTGGTAAAGCTGATGACTTAGGACAAACTTCGTTAACAATAATTAAGGATAAATTAGTTTCTTTAGTAATCAATACACCAACATATGCAAATGAATTGTCAGACGGTTGGAAAATTAGACGTTTATCACATGAAACTGGAGTGGCGGTTGTTTCGTCTGTAAGAGAAGCTGATGCATTTATTGAAGCATTTCTAAATCAGAACTTAGTGTTAGATGATCTGGAGGTTATACAAGATGTCAGTTAAACCAATTTTCTTTGCGCTCGATGGTAAGTCCCTAAAAGAATTTAAAGAACAATTAGATGTCTTAAAGGATCATATTTATGGGGTAAAAGTTGGATTAGAACTTTTTACTTCCGAAGGCCCTTCATGTATTGAACAACTTAAGAATGATGGGTGGGTTGTTTTCTTAGATTTGAAACTACATGACATCCCAAACACTGTAGGTGAAACTGCTGCTTCAGTTTCAAATATTGGAGCAGACTATTTAACTTTACATATAGCATCTGGGAAAGAAGCATTATCAGAAGCTATGGATAAAAAAAGTAAAGATTTAAATATTCTTGGAGTCAGTAGTGCTTTAACAAGTAAATCAATTGATTCAAATACAAGCAAGATTGTTAAAGATGAGTTTCAAATAGCTAAAGACTCAAATTTAGAAGGCGTTATTTGCCCAGCATCTGAAATTGCTAATACAACAAATTTATTTGATCTAATTGTTACACCAGGAATTAGATTAGAAAATGATTTACATGGAGATCAAAAAAACATAACTACTCCTAAAAAGGCTATCGAGCTTGGAGCAAAATATATTGTTATGGGACGATCAATTAAAAATAATCCTTCAATGGTAATAAATGAATTAGAAGTATGAATAAATTTATTGCAGCACCTTTTGGAAACTACATAAAGACTAAAAACACTATTTCAGTATCTGGTAGTTGGACCGTTGAAAAAAGAACAGGTCGAATTGTTCAAATAGTTAAAACTTTACGATATACAAAACGTGGATGGGTTAACAAAATTGGTTTAAGAAATCCTGGTTTAACAATTGGACTTCCTAAACATAAGACTGGTGAAGTCTTTTCAATTGCAGGAATAGAAAAAGATGACTGGAGATTATTTGCGGAAAAAATACCAAATGATTTCAATATTGAAGTCAATATGTCATGTCCAAATATAGACGCACATTACATTGATGGAATTGAAGATTTTGAGCCAGATACAAGAAACTGGTACATAGGAAAAATTTCGCCACTTACTACTTTTCAGGAATTGGATGAGTACATCAACAAATTTAGATTCAAACAGATTCATGCATGCAATACATTGCCAATAGATAAAGGAGGGCTAAGTGGTAAAGAGTTGATCCCATATACTTCAAAGTTTGTTAAACACATTAAAGATTCTTATCCTGATATTGAAGTTATTGCAGGTGGAGGTATTGATTCTCTAGAAGATATAGAGTACTACAAAAATATTGGTGCCGATCATATTAGTTTGGGTACTGTTTGTTTCAATCCACTAAAATTAAGGAAGTTAATATGAATTTATTTATTAAAGAAGATTTCATCTCTCATGCTGGCTTACCACTTACATGGAAAGTGGAATGTGATGCACTAGATGAAAATGACTACGAAGCATTGGCAAAAATAGTTAGTGAAAAAATGACTTTTGGAGATGTCAAAGGTATTCCACGTGGCGGTATACCGTTTGAAAAAGCATTAAAACCTTACTGTTCAAATAATGATAATGATCCATTACTAATTTGTGATGATGTATATACAACTGGTACTTCTATGAGAGAAGTCTATGAAGATGGAGCATTAGGTATTGTTGTATTCGCTAGAAATGAAATTCAAGATGACTGGGTAAAAGCAATTTGGCAGTTATCAATTTAAAGATGATAGAAAATAAGTATGCCTCAGCTTTAGATGGTCTTGAAATTGAAGATCCAGTAAAAAGCTTTTTTGATTTCTGTAAGGAACGAGAAAATATAAGAATTTCAAGAGAAAATGGTGAAGATTTCCCATGGAGTAAAGATGAAATTTTTCAAAATGGAAGGTTCTTGAATGTCTTTAGAGAAGATGATCGAGTTAGTAAATCAATTATTAAATTTGCGGGTAATTTAAATAAAGAGCCATCAAAACTAATTAACGCTGTATTTTTTGCAAGGTGGTGCAATAGGCAAGAAGTTTTAGATACTTTAACGCCCGATGATTTAAATAATCCTGAAAACTTAAAAAATAAATTAGTAAGTATTGACCCATGGTGTAATGAAACTGCATATCCAGTTGAACCAGTTACATGGGGAGGTAAACAATACTCAAGAATTGATGCTGCAACTAAATTATTTTATGAAGTGCAAGATTCTTTATTAAATATCCTTGAATCATCAAACAAAAGTGTAATTACTGCAACCAACAACATAAATAAAGAATTTCAAATGCAAAATGATTTTCCAATTTTCATGGCAGTGATTGACATTGCTTGGTTTAGACCCGATATTATTCCAATTGAAAGTGAGGTTCCTACAGGAATTGGTGCTGTTGCTTATCTGGATAGATTACAAAATCATCTTGGTTTAAGTTCCCACCAAGAAGTTGGTGAAAAAATGATTGAACTTCAAAAAACATACTGGCCTGAAGCAAAACGTGGTTTTAATCCAATAGATATTGAATATTTAGCTTGTGAATGTAGAAAATACTATAGCTATATAAATGGGACAAAGGTTTTTGAAGGTAAAAACAAATTTATACCTTAATTAACTAAGTTTATTAATTCTATTTATGTATCTTTCCTCATTTAAAAAAGAGGAATTTAAAAATGACTCAGTTATTTTTTTTGCAGCCTCAATATCAAGATTTTCCGAACCGAGACATAGAACATTTACATCATTATGCTCAACAGATTGAATAGCAGTTTTTACATTAGTGACATTAGAAGCTCTTATACCTTTTACTTTATTTGCTGCAATAGACATGCCAACACCTGTCCCACAGATTAAAACTCCCTTTGTATCCTCATTATCCAAAACGAATTCGGATACTTTCGTTGCATAATCTGGAAAATCACAAGGTTCCAAACTATCAGTTCCTAAGTCCTTAATTTCAAGATCAGAAGATAAAGATTCTATTAATAATTGTTTTAATTCAAAACCTGCATGATCGGAAGCAATAGCAATTTTATTAATCACTAGATAAGCTTCTCAATATCCAAAAGATCATCAATATCACCCTCTGACATTAATTCCTTGCTAAGCAATACATCTTTAATTGTTAATCCACTTTCCATAGCTTCTTTAGCTACTTCAGCAGCAACATCATACCCAAGCTTTGGTACAAGTGCTGTAACTAGGATTGAGTTTTTTTGAGTATCTTCATTTAGCTTTTCAGTGTTTGCTTCTAAGTCTTTAATTAGTTTTTCCCCAAACACACTCACTCCAGTAGTAAGTAAAGCAATGCTTTCAAGTAGATTGTGAGCCATTACAGGAAGCATTGTGTTGAGCTCAAAATTTCCATTCGCTGATGAAAACGTAATAGTTGTATCGTTTCCAATAACTTGAGCTGATACCTGCATCATCATTTCAGGTATTACAGGATTTACTTTTCCTGGCATTATTGATGATCCAGGTTGCAAAGCAGGGATCTTCAAATCTCCTAATCCAGACACTGGTCCACTACCCATCCATCTAATATCATTTGCAATTTTAAAGAGCGACACTGCAAGTGCCTTCAAAGCACTTGATAAATGAACCACTTCTTCTCTTGATCCTTGTCTTGTGAAATGATTTTCAACCTCTTTAAAAGGTATACCAATTGATGACTGAAGTTCGCTTGCAACATCGGCCCCAAAATTATCAGGAGCATTTATTCCAGTACCAACAGCGGTACCCCCAATTGCTAATTTCTGAACATTATCTAAAGAGGCTTTAATGTCCCCCATTCTTTCATTTATTAAGTCAGCATATCCAGAAAATTCTTGGCCTAAACTAACAGGTGTAGCATCCATTAGATGAGTCCTTCCATTTTTATAGACTTTCTCCCACTGTTTTGCCTTTTCATTAAGTAAAGAAATAAGATTATCTAATTCAGGGATGAGCCCTTCAGTAACATCTATTACAGCAGCAACATTTGTAGCTGTTGGAATAACATCATTTGATGATTGACTCATATTTACATGGTCGTTTGGATGTATTGATTCACCAGTTTTATCAGATGCTATTTTTGCAATGATTTCATTTGCATTCATATTTGTAGAGGTGCCTGATCCTGTTTGGAAAATATCAACTGCAAAATCTTTGTCATGATTACCTGAGATTACTTCTTCAGCACCATCAATAATTGAAGTTGCTATTTTTTTATCTAATAATTTATTATTTTGATTTACTACAGCACAAGCTTTTTTAATTTCACCAAGTGCTCTTATAAATGATCGAGAGAACTTAAGTTCTGAAATTGGAAAATTCTGAATTGCTCTAGCAGTTGAAGCACCATACATAGCATTAATAGGTACTTCAAATTCACCCATTGAGTCTTTTTCTATTCTTGTTTCTTTTTTATTCAATTTTCTTCCTGATATTGAGTGTATCCACCAGAATCGACTTCTTCAATCAATTCATTTGAACCTGATTTAACGATTTTACCGTTAACAACAATGTGGACTTTATCAACATCAAGATATTTCAGTATTCTGCTGTAGTGAGTAACTAATATATAAGATGTTTTTTCATCTCTATTTTCGTTAATCAAAGATGCAACAGATTTAATTGCATCAATATCTAAACCTGAGTCTATTTCATCAAGAAGGGCTAAAGATGGCTTCATTAATGATAATTGAAATAATTCTGATCTTTTTTTCTCCCCACCAGATAGATCAACGTTTACATCACGATCTAAGAATTCTTCTAAGTTAAATCTTTTAGATGTTTCAATTAACTCATCTTCATCTACATTTTCTAGGAACGATTCTGTAAATTCTTTTAACGTAACACCTGGTAAACCTACGGGATATTGAAATGATTGAAAAATTCCTTTTTCTGCTCTTTCAAACTGTGGAATTGATAGTACGTCATCTCCATTAAGTGTCACCTTACCTTCTTTTTCATATTCGGTATTACCCATAAGTACATGACAAAGAGTTGATTTTCCAGAGCCATTTGGTCCCATGACTGCATGGAGTTCTCCACTGCTTATCTCTAAATCAATCCCCTTTAGAATTTCAACATCACCAATTGAGGCTTTAAGGTTTTCTATTTTAAGCATTGTCTTCCATTTCTAAATAAATAACTTCATCTTCGATAGTAATTTCATATGTAGCAACTGGTTTAGTTGCAGGTAAAGTTACAGCCTCTCCTGTTTTTAAATCAAATTCTGCACCGTGCAGTGGACATTCAATTTTACAATCAAATACTTCTCCTTCAGCAAGTGATGCTTCAGCGTGAGAACACATATCGTCTATCGCAAAGTATTCACCTTCAACATTAAAAATTGCTATGTCTTTATCATCAATACTTACAACTTTTACAGAATTTTCATTTACCTCTGATGTGTTTATGGTTTTAACTTTCATCTGATTTTCTTCCTAAGATATTTTCATACTTTTTAGCTAAAGTATCTGCAACTTCATCATGAATAATTTCCCAAGCATCCTCATTGATTACTTCATTAAAGAAACCTTTAATTAATAATTTTTCAGCATCTTCTTTATTTATGCCTCTAGACATAACATAGTGATATAGAGTTTCATCAATTGGCCCAACTGATGAACCATGTCCACAAATCACGTCATCACAAAGAATTTCTAAGTTTGGAACAGATTGCGCTGATGCTTTTTCAGTCAGAATTATGTTTCTATTTTCTTGCTGAGATTCTGTTTTAACAGCTCCCTCAGCAATATGAATAGTACCTGTAAATATAGAAGAACTTTCATCACCTAATACACCTTTGGTAATCATGTTTGATGTTGTGCTTTTGCCAAGATGATTAACAAATACCCTTGTATCATGTATCTGAGCATTCTCTCCAAAATATACGCCATCAATTTCAAATCCAGAACCATTGCCATATAAATCAATATCTAATCTTGATCTAGAAAACAAGCCACCAGTACTAACCATATGAACAGATAGATTTGCATCATTTAGAAGTTTGGCGTAAAGATTATTGACAATACTTATGTCATTTTTTGATGTTACATTGATAATTAATTCTAGAGTTGCATTCTGTTCTAGAAATAATTCTATTGCAGGAAATATATTGCCATTTACCAAATCACCAAAATTTAAAAATAGCTTACCTGATTTATTTTTTGCTACATTTACACCTAGATATGGGACTGATGTTTCCTCATTTTGAAAATTAACTGAATAGTAATGACTAAAGTCATCTTTAACATTAAGTTGAAATCCACCAGTCAATTTTTCAAATTGTTCAACCAAAAATTTATCAAATGGTCTTTTAATTGACTCGTCAATAATTGGTTTCTTTATTTTTGCTATGTCTATGACTTCTATTTTTTCTTCTTCAACGTTAACAACGAATTCGTGACAATTTGAATCAATGTTAAATGTCTCATTTTTCTCAATATTTACAGGTTTACCAACTTCAAATTCATTAACTGAATACACATTTTTTCCGGTGTATTTCCAGTCTTCATTTTTTACAGTTATATCAGAAAAATCTTTAGATGTTATTTTTCCAAGATTTTTTTCAACTAATTTTGTGTTCAAATTACTTCCTATGCAATTAACCTACGGCACCGGCCTCAATCATATTGAGTTCGATTAATTTGTTAAATTCCATTGCATATTCCATTGGAAGTGTTTTTGTAAATTCTTCGACAAAGCCAGCAACGATCATTGAAGTTGCCTCTTCTTCGGAAAGCCCACGACTCATCAAGTAAAAAAGCTGATCTTCACCAACTTTTGAGACTGTAGCTTCATGCCCAATTTCTGCTGAAGATTCTTCAATCTCCATATAAGGGTACGTATCTGATCTAGATTCATCATCTAAAATCAATGCATCACATCTTACAAAACTTTTTGCTGTTTCAGAACCATCCTCTACTCTTACTAAACCTCGATAGGCTCCTCTTCCACCACCTTTTGAAATAGATTTTGAAGTAATCAAGGAAGTAGTATCAGGAGCAAGATGTACCATCTTTGCACCTGTGTCCTGATGTTGACCGCTATTTGCAAATGCGACTGACAAAACCTCACCATGGGCTCCTGGCTCCATCAAGTAAACAGATGGATATTTTACTGTTAATCCTGAACCAAGGTTTGCATCGATCCATTCCATTGTTGCATTGCCATATGCTTGTGCTCTTTTTGTCACTAAGTTATAAACATCATTTGACCAGTTTTGGATTGTTGTGTATCTGCAAGTACCAGATGCCTTTACTACAATTTCGACCACTGCTGAGTGCAATGAATCAGTTGTGTAAACAGGTGCTGAACATCCCTCTATATAATGAACTGATGCTCCCTCATCAACAAGAATTAAGGTTCTTTCAAATTGGCCCATATTCTCAGCATTGATTCTGAAATATGCCTGTAGAGGATCTTCAACATGTACGCCTTTTGGTACATAAATAAAAGATCCACCAGACCATACCGCAGAATTTAATGCTGCAAATTTATTGTCTCCAGGAGGAATAACTGTTCCAAAATATTCTTTAACAAGTTCAGGATATTCTCTGACAGCAGTGTCCATGTCACAAAATAAAACACCTAATTTCTCAAGATCTTCACGATTTTTGTGATAAACAACTTCACTTTCGTATTGTGCTGTAACTCCTGCAAGGTAGCTTCTTTCTGCTTCAGGAATACCTAATTTTTCATATGTTTGTTTGATCTCTTCAGGTACTTCATCCCATGAATCTGCCTGATTTTCAGTAGGTTTGATGTAGTAATAAATATCATCGAAATCTAATTTATTTAGTTTATCTTTAGCTACCCATTCAGGCATAGGTTTATCTAGAAATCTTTTATATGCTTTTAATCTAAAATCGAGCATCCATTCTGGCTCTTCTTTAATTTCAGACATTTTTCTAATAATGTCTTCATTCAATCCTTTTTCAGGTTTAAAAACATTCTTTTCAGGGTCAGACCACCCCAAAGAGTATTTACCAATATCTATATCTACGTCAGTCATAATTTAATTCTAGTTAAGTCTCGTTTCAATAATAAGAGCAATGAATATAGATTTCTCTTATTATTAATTAAACTTTAATTGATGCCTGTTATATGTGTAAATCCATCAAATAGTTCTGAAAAAGAAATTGTTCAAAAACTATCGTTGCAAAATGGTGATTTGAGGGTGTTTCTATCTGATCAATTAGAAGATACATTTAATAAATCTATTCCTGGAAAAAAAGCAATAGGTGATATTTTAGATGATACTCACATCTCAACAGCTTCACACGGTGCATTTTGTGGCATATTTTTTGAAGATATCAATTCAGATCTTAGAAATGTTTTTCTGAGTGCTATTAAAGAAAGTACCCTTAAAAGAATTTTATGGGTTTCAGAAAGTCCACCTACTGATGAAATTTTAAAAATAAGTAACTTGGCTTATTTGCAACATAAAAATTATGAAAATTTAACTGAAGAAATCTTGGAGTTAGAAAGTAAAGAAGAAATAGAATTTGGTTTCAAGGAAATAACGTAATAGATCATGTCAAAAGAATCAGTTTATAAAGATGGATCAGGTTCAAGAAAAGGATTTGTTTCAAAATTTCAAACTGAGACTAACTTTGAAACACAATCAGAAAACAATGTATCAAAGTTAAAAAATAAAATATTTAATAAAAGCGCCGAAGATATGAGTGAGTTAATTGATAATTGTGTCTCTTTAACGGTTACTTCACCTCCATACAACGTTGGCAAATTAAGTGATCTTGATCTTGATGACAAAAAATATTGGAAGTTAATGGAATCATGTTTTCAAGAAGTTTACAGAGTTACAGAATCAGGAGGTCGTCTAGTTGTTAATGTAGCAAATTTAGGAAGGAAGCCTTATATACCTTTCTCAGATCAATTTACGGACATGTTGACTAAATTAGGATTTATTATGAGGGGTGAAATAATTTGGCAAAAATCTAAAGGTGCTAATGCAAACTTTGCTTGGGGCAGTTGGTTATCTGCTTCAAATCCAGTGATTAGAGATCTTCATGAATACTGTTTGGTATTTTCAAAAGAATCATTTAATAGAAATAAGGAAGGTGTATCTACAATTGACAAAGAAGAATTTATGGATTCAACACTTTCAATATGGAACATTCTTCCAGCAAAGGCAAAAAAAATTGGCCATCCAGCACCTTTTCCTGAAGAACTAGTTGATAGATTTATAAATTTATATTCTTATAAGGATGAATTAATACTGGATCCATTTATGGGAAGTGGAACAACAGCTTTGGCTGCTTTAAATTCAAATAGAAAGTATGTCGGTTACGAAATAAATAAAGAGTATTGTGATTTGGCTAACAATAGAATTAAAGATCGTTAACTAAGTTCCAGGCAGAAAAAAGGTCTTTGTAAGTTTGATTATTTTTTAACAAATTGTTATGGCTGTCAAAACCAATTAAATTTCCATTTTCCATCACCATTATTTTTTCAGCATTTAAAACTGTTTCGAGCCTATGAGCAATAACTATGGAAGTTTGAAAAGCCAAAAGTTTTTCGGTTGCATCTAAAATTGATGACTCAGATTCAATGTCTAAATTGGCTGTTGCCTCGTCAAAAACAATAATTTTTCGTTTTGCTAATACAGCTCTTAAAAGAGCTACAAATTGTCTTTCCCCTGCTGAAATATTTCCACCTCTTTCTCCAACCTCTTGATCAAGCTTGTTTTCATATCTATCAAACCAATCGAGAACACCTATAGAAGATAATTCCTCTTCCAAAGATTCAAAATCAGGTTTTGAATACATGAGATTTTCCCGAATTGTTCCTCTGAACAAGAAGCTTTCTTGTGGAACAAATGCAACATTTTCTCTAACCCAATCTTCATCAACATCGTTAGAATCGACACCAAAATATTTCATGCTGCCATTTGTGGGAAGATAAAATCTTAGAATTAATTTTGCAATAGTGCTTTTACCCGCTCCCGTTTCTCCGACAATAGCAATCTTGTCTCCTTTATTTATTGAAAATGAAACTCCATGCAAGACATTTTCTCTTCCATATGAAAAAGATACATTATCAAATTCAACTGTCTTTTCTAAATCATTATCAGGAAACTCTTCACCTTTTTTGCTCAAATTAGGCTTTTCATCAAGAATTGAGAAAACTTTCTTCATTGAGGAGCCCGCTGATCTCAATGTATCGTAATTAAATGACAATTGGATGAGAGGGTCAAAAAAATAGTTCAAATAAAATAGAAGTGCAACCAATTCTCCAACGGAAAGAGTTCCTTCAGATATTCTCTGAGAGCCAAACCATAAGACTGTTGCTATCGATGACACTCTTGTAAATTCCAAAAAAGGAAAATAAACTGCAATGTTTCTTGCTGATCTCATGTTTGCTCTGAAATGTTCTTTATTGACTTTTTTAAATCTTTTTATTTGAGTATCTTCATCGGTATATGCTTGAATCACTCTGACACCAGAAATGCCTTCTTGAAGAGAGGATAACACTTGACCTATCCACTCTCTTACCTCCCAATAAGTTGTGTCAGCATAGTTTCTGAAAATTTTAGTTGCTATCGCCAATATTGGCATAATCACAAAAGCAAGTATGGATAGTTGGACATCTACCAAAAAGACAGCAACCACAGCACCAAATATTGTCAACAATGCTGTTATCACACTACTTGCACCTTCTCTCGCAAATTCATTTAAACTCTGCATATCTGAAGTAAGTCGAGCAACTAATACTCCAGTTTTATTTTTTTCAAAATAGTTAATATCAAGTGAAGACATATGTCTAAATAATTTTTCTCTCACTCTACGAACATATGTCTCTCCAACCATACCTATTGAAAGCAAGGCCTGACTGGTGACAAAATAGAGAAGAACTAAGGTAATAAAATAAAATAAAGATTGCTGGAGAACATAGTTGTAGTCAGATTTTAAAACGCCATCATCAATTCCATTTGATATAAGGTTTGGTCCCACCATTCTTAATCCTGTTGCTATCAGAGCAATTAAAGAGCTTATGAAAAACTTGTTGATTACCTCTGGAACCAATTTCATAGATCTTGAAAAAGTTTTATCTTTCAACTTAATTTTGCACTTTCTGTTCTTCTAAGAATAAATTCCTATAAGAAGATACATCCTCAAGAATTTCCTCATGTTTTCCTTGAGCTTTAATCCTTCCGTCCTCTATAAATAAAACCTCATCACATAATTCAATAGTTGGAACCCTATTAGTAATAATTAAAGTTGTCATTTTGTTCATAACATTCTTTAATTCATTCCTAATCTCTTCTTCAGTTGAAGCATCAACCGCAGAAAGTGCATCATCGAGTATAAGTATTTTTGGATTTCTTACAATTGCTCGTGCAAGTGCAATTCTTTGACGTTGTCCGCCAGATAATCCATAGCCACGTTCACCGACTTTAGTTTCATATGTCTCTGGTAATTGTGATATAAATTCATGTGCTTTTGCAATTATTGCAGCTTCTTCAACTTTTTCTTGCGAGGCCTCAATTGAACCAATAGCAATATTATCTTTAGCTGAATTTGAAAATAAGAAACTTTCCTCGAAAGCTAAACTGACATTGCTCCTTAGCTCTTCTAATTTAATATTTGCAATATCTACTCCATCGATTTTTATATTTCCTGAATCGATATCGTATAACCTTGGAAGTAAATATGCTAATGTTGATTTTCCTGATCCAGTTGCACCAACAATAGCAATTGTTTTTTGACCACTAACCTTAAAACTAAGATCACTAAAAATATTTTCATTTCCATAACTAAAATTTACATTTTCAAATTCAATACTTCCATTTCCATTGTCGGGAAAAGACTCTAGCTTTTCATTATCAAAAATTGAAGGTTGTTCATCCAATAACTGTAAGATTCTATTTCCAGCTGAAACACTTGACGGAATTTCTGATAAAAACCACGCTGTTATTCTGAGTGGCCAAATTAATAATATTACGTACTGAGTGAAAGCTATAAAGTCACCTAATGTGATTAAATCATTTAATGCTAGGTATCCTCCAAGCAAAAGGACAACCAAAGTGATAATCATTGGTATCAGTTCAAACATAGGAACAAATCTTGTTCTTAAATGTAAAAAATCTATAGAGGTGTCATAAATTTTTCCTATTGAGCTTTCTACTTTTTCTGATGCTTCATTTTCATTTCCAAAAGCTTTTACAACTCTGATACCACCTAATTGTTCCTCAACTTCAGTGGTCATCTCTGCCTCGGCCTCTTTTACCCTCAAGGAGATTTCCATTGCCTTTGATGCAAAAATACCAGCTAACCAAAGAACTAGCGGAATCGATAATAGAACTATAACTCCTAGGATAAAACTTATCGATACGAGCGTAATGCTAAGTATTAGAAGAAGAAAAACATTAGCGGTTGCTAATGGTGCAATTGCAAAAGCAAGCCTTACTTGTGATGCATCACTTGATGCCCTTGCCATTAATTCACCTGTTGGCACTTTATCGTGATATTTAAATGCAAGTTTTTGCATATGACCAAAGATGCTATTTCGAATCTCTGCTTCGACATTAAATGAAACAGACATACTGAAGTACCTTCTTATACCTATTGAAGCTGCTCGTATATAACCAATAACAATAAGAAAAGAAATGAAGACAACTATTATTTGGCGATTATTAGCAACAATACCATCATCGACAATTCTTTTTATTAGATATGGATGTAACACAACAAGGAAACACCAAATCACCGCAGACGACATTGAAATTAAAAAGTGTTTACGATTATTCTTTACTTCCTGAACATAAAACGTAAGAGCTCTTTTAAATTCTGCGGTTTTGAAGACATCAAACATACTTTTTAATAATAAATGCCTAAGAAATAAACACTAAGGACTTTGTGCATTATTTCACAAGCATATTAGAGTTCAATTTAGTGAACGATGTATTAGATAAAAAAATTGAAGATGTTTTAGATTCTGCTGACAGAATGTTCATTGCAACAAGTGTGGGTGGAAACTCATCTGGTGCTTCAGTTTTCTATGCACGTGATGGAGAAGATCTTGTATTCTTCACATTTAATCCAACTAGAAAAGCTGAACAAATCCGTCTAAATCCAAGAGTTCATGTTGTCATATGGCCAAAAGGACAAGAAGGCATTAGAGGTTTACAGATAGATGGTGAATGTTACAAAATCAAAGATGAGGATGAAAAAGAAAAAGCTTATGAAATGGTTCTCTCAACTACTGAAGCTTTTAAAGAATATATGGAAGATGAATTTTTAAAGAAAAATGATGTTGTTGGTTATTACCGAATCAAACCAACAACTGTAAAATACGTTGACTTTTATCAGGAAGAGCAATTTGAGTGGAAAACATATCCAGCTAATAGAACTTCGGCTGTGAAGTTCGCTTTTAAGCTAGCCTTAAAAAGAGTTGGTCTGTGGCTACGTACTGTTAGAGCCCCCTTTCTAACAGCTACTATTGCGCCAATACTAATTGGTGCATCAGTGGCATGGAGTGATCTAAAATCAGAAAATTTAAACAGTACGTGGTCATGGAACATGTTTTGGCTTGTATTAGGTGGTGCTTGTCTTGCACAGATAGCTACTAACGCATCAAATGATTATTTTGATCATACTTCAAATGCTGATGAGATAAACAAAGTCGCAAGTCCCTTTAATGGAGGAAGTAGAGTGATTCAGGTTGGTTTAATGACTCCTGGACAAGTACTTCTAACTGCATTGGTGAGTATTATTGGAACCGTTGGTATTGGTTTATATATTAACCAACAAATTAGTGGTTTTGTTTTTGGCAATACACCAATTCTTTGGACTGGAATAATAGGAACCTTTTTAGCACTTGGCTACACAGGTGATCCCATAAGACTTGGGTATAAGGGTTTCGGAGAAATCGCAATAGCTTTAGGTTTTGGGCCTGTAATGGTAATGGGTGCACATTATGTTCTTACTGCGCCAATACATAACAATGATTTGTCTCTTTGGAACTGGGCAGAAGCACTAATTGCATCAGTACCAATTGCGTTATTAGTAATGCTTATCGTTTGGATAAATCAATTCCAAGACGCCCCTTCTGATGCAGCTGTTGGTAAGAACACTTGGGTTGTTCGTACGGCAGTTAATGATGGCTGGATGAGGTTAGAAAAACCATTATCTCTTTACAAACAATTTATGATTGAGGCTTTTGCATCTGTAGCTTTGATTGGAATTTTAAGTTTCTTCACTGATTTTGGAACAGTTTATGCATTCATAGCATTGCTTCCATTAGGCTTAGTGTGGAAAGCATTCAAAATGGCCGATGATTGGATGGTTAAATGGAACGATCCTGAAGCAGATCGTCAAAAAGTGCCTTACGAACTTCTCCTTGTAAATGTATCAACTATTGGAATTCATTTTTTAACAGGAATACTGTTAGCTGTTGCTTATTTCATTTAATTGAACGAATCAGCTAATTTCTCTAATATTCACAAATTTTACGACTTTATAAATTCACTAACCACTTTAGGTTTTGATAAATCATGGCGAAAACAAGCTGCTGAAAAATTAAACCCTGGAAATGTTCTAGATCTGGGAAGTGGAACTGGGGCTTCATATTCCGACCTTAAAAATTTTGATGTAACTGCCCTAGATCCTGATGAGCAAATGCTTTCATTAAATAACTTTGAGAAGAAAATTGTTGGTAAAGGTGAAGAGCTACCTTTTAACGAAAATTCATTTGATAATGTTTTATGTTGTTTCGTATGGAGAAATGTGACCGATACAGAGAAAACACTGAGTGAGGTCTATAGAGTACTTAAGCCTGGAGGTAAGTTTATATTACTTGATATGACAAGACCAAAAAATACTTTTTATAAACTAATTCATAAAATTGGGACATATATTTTGTTGCACTTTGTTGGTTTCATAACATTGAATTTAAAGGAATATAGGTTCTTATATAAATCTCTTGATTTTTATCCTCAACCTGAAGTTCATTTGACAAAAAACAATTACACAAATCTTGCTATAGAAAGAATTGGCTTATTTGATTTTGTTTATTTGGGAGTGTTTACTAAATAGAAGTCTACTGATTAGCTAGTTGAATTAGTAAAGCACCAACCATGTCTGCAGGAAGATTTCCAGTTCTTCTAGCAACAACATTCAAATCTTTATCTAAAAACACCCAATAAGGGAAAGCGCTAAGGCCATAAGCATTACCTATTTCACGATCTAGATCATAAAGTTGTGTCTCGCTCCATCCCTCGTCAGCAAGCCATTTTTGAGGTGGATAATTTTCTCTACCACGATCAATTGATGTTGCTATAGCAATAACATCTACACCCGGAGGAACACCAGCTGAATCAATAAATCCTTGAACTACAGGAACTTCTTTTTGACAATATCCACACCAGTGAGCAAGGAATAATAAAGCTTTTGCATTACCATTTTTTTCTAGACTAACTATTTCGGAGTTTTCATTTGGAGCTGAAAATATAGGAGCAGCAAGGCCAGCAGCTACATTATCATCATTCTCTCCTGCAAATTCTGGAAGTAAATCTCCAGTAACTGTGGTTTCACCCTCTGGAAGTCCAGCAGCAACAGGTTCAGAACTGAGTGTTACACCTATTGCGATTGCAAGCCCTAACACTAAAATAACGGCTCCAGCGATGATAAAGTTTTTATTCAACTAATTCCTTCCTTGCAAAATCATAATACAACAAAGCTACAAATATCGTTAAAAATCCGGTCCCTGCCATCACTGGAATACTTATAAAACCAAAAATATCAACGTATTTCATATCACATGGCACATCAACTGCACAGGTTCCACCTCCACCTCCACCGTTTTGAAGAAAAATATGATATGCACTCACAGCTACCCCGATAATACTTATATAACCAACCCTAAAAAAAGATCGCTTAAATAATGAGATTATTAATGCAATTGCTATTGGATACATTAAGTACCTTTGATACCAGCAAAATCTACATGGTATAAAACCAACCACTTCAGAATATACAATACTTCCAATCGAACTAAAGACTGCAACTGAAATAGCGAAGTTTAAAAATTGATCAGTTATTAATTTACTAAAAGTTTTTTTTGAAAAGTAAAGATAAAGCATTGCTGCTGTAGATGCCCAGGCAATAAAAGTAAGGAATCCAAAAAAAGTATTAAACAAAATTATGAGATCCATATTGAAATTTTAACCTAGAAAAAATGATAGGCGACATTTGTCGCCTATCATTAAAATTTTATTCGAAAAAGTTATGAAACTTTTTCTCCTGACTTAACTCGAGCCATTTGTAGAACTAATACACCAAGACCGACTTTGTTAATTATGTCAGCGATTGTGTATAGAACTTCTCTAATAGCATCGAAGTCTCCTGCAACAGGTGCAATGTATCCCAAAGGATAAATTATCCAACCTACAAGGATTAAGTTCTTAATGTTTTCAAAAGCTGCTGCTTCGTCACCTTTAAGACCTTCTCCTTCAGCTTGAAGATTTCTCATTAGCCAGATGTAAGTTGCCATAGCAATTACAAATCCTGTCCAATATTCGTTGCTTCCTGCTACTGATGTTTCACCGTAGTATCCTGCACCAATCATTACTGTTGCTGCAACTCCCCAGTTACGGACTGCCTCATTATATGCGGCACCCTTTCTTGTAACTGCAAGGACTTCCACAAACATCAAAGGAACGGTTAAGACCCAGTCAACGTATCTTAACCCTGTATCGTATGCTCCACTTTCCCAAGATGCACCCATCTTTTGATAGTGATACCATGCAATACCACAGACAAGTGCTGAAATGTATACACCACGTCTGTGTTCTGGTTTAACTTCTCTTGATGAAGCAAGTAGAAATACTGTTCCTGCAAGCATTCCCACAGTTGCCACCATGAAAAGTCGGTATGTTAGTTCTTCCATTTTAGAAGTACTCCTTTTTTCTTTAATGTGAAACGTTCACATCACAAATGTACCATCCTTGTGAAATAATTAAAATAATTTGAAAATTTTTTAATAAATTTTGTAACTTTATTTTTAAAAAATAGTAATTAAAGAGTGGATCTGACAGACCATTTTTCTAAATATGGTTTCAAATTAAACTTTGTCGCTGTAGATTTTGATGTCATATACCTAATTTTTCCATAAATTGGTCTCTCTGGTCCCCAAGCTCTGTCATATCTTCCTAATATCCAAAATACTCCTGAGTATGAGTTTGGATCTCTTCCATCTAAGGCAAAACGATCATTTAAATCTATCAAATAGGAAAGTGCAATTTGTGGATTAGGCGTCCATTCAAGAATTTTCTTACCCCATAACATTCTTAAATAATTATGAATTCTACCTTCAGTTTTTAACTGATTTTGAGCTGCGTTCCAAATTTCATCATGTGTATTAGCATTTGTAAATTCTGATAAATCATAGATATATTCTCTTTCATCATTGGCATGATCGTCTAATGTTTTAATTGCCCAGTCTGGTAAAGATTGATATTGGTCATAGTTTGCTCTTTTTACACAGGTATGATATCCAAGCTCTCTCCAAGTGATTAGCTCATCAAAAAAACTTTCGAGATTAGCAGATCCTCCCCACCAACCTTCTCTACGACCAACGAAATTTGGATCTATACTCTCTACTGACCATGACTCACTACTAATAATTTTTTCAAAGACTTCATAGGTTGAAATATGTCCAAAATGAAAATAAGGTGAAAGCTGGCTACTTGCATCTTCTGAAGGATGACTTCTTAGTTTTGAGTAATCATTAAATCCTTTTTTTACAAAAAGATCTAATCTTGATTTCGCTGCATTATATCCACCAACAACATCACTAACCTCTACAGATTTATCAACATTTAAGTTATTTAAAAAATCTTGAGTGTTGACTTTATTAAAATCAACAAGTTCATATTTCTTTAACATTGGTTCTATTAATTTTTCATCAAATTTTAAATTAAGATATTCAAGTGGATCTTTCTCAGGAACTTCAACTAAAAAGTCTTCAATATTCTTGTGCATGAATCTTCTAAAGTCATGAGCACGTACATATTCTTTTTCTGCAATTCTTATTGGAAGTAAGCCATTTGAATCAACCAATTCATATGTTGTTTGAATACTCCCCTTTGCTTCTGCTGTCATTTGAGGAACAAAATAAGTTGGATAATCATCTGTAATAACAACTGCAGCATTTTTTCCTAACTCAATCAATAATTTATCTGCTACACCCCTTTTTTCTTCAACATAAGGAAAATAAAAAGCTTTTGATTTTTCTGTTTGTTTTTGAATATCTTTCATGCCTTCAATAGCGAATTTGTGAAATCTAATGCTTGCCATAGGATAATCAATTGTCATTGGTTCAAAAATAAGTAAAGGTTTCGAGAGTTTGTTTGCCCATTCAATTGCACGTTGAAGCGAAAAATTATAATTTACTCTTCTAAATGCGATCATCCAATACAGAACATAGGGAGCGTCCATATTTGGCTGTTCATCATTAAGTGTTGTAATTCTATTTATTGGCACTTCAAGCATAAAAATATTATAAGATTGAATTCATTTTTAAATTGAAAATTATCTGTTTAAAATTACATTTGTATGGGAGCAATTGATATCAAATCTGCTGGGAAAATATACCCAAATGGTACAAGAGCACTGGAAGATGTAAATATAACTATAAATGATGGAGAGTTTGTAGTTCTGGTCGGGCCATCAGGTTGTGGTAAAACTACTCTACTGAGAATGGTTGCAGGCCTTGAAGACATTACTGAAGGTGAAATTTCAATTGGTGATAAGACTGTCAACGATGTTGCACCAAAAGATCGTGACATAGCAATGGTTTTTCAAAATTATGCACTTTATCCACACATGTCAGTTTTTGACAATATGGCTTTCTCTTTAAAACTCAGAAAATTACCAAAAGATGAAATAGAACAAAAAGTTAAGGAGGCTGCAAAGACGCTTGAGATAAGTGAATTGTTAGACAGAAAACCAAAAGCTCTATCAGGAGGACAAAGACAAAGGGTCGCTATGGGAAGAGCTATTGTGAGAAATCCTCAAGCTTTCCTGATGGATGAACCACTTTCAAACTTAGATGCTAAATTGAGAGTTCAAATGAGAGCTGAGCTAGGGCAACTACATACACAATTACAAACAACAACTTTATACGTTACTCATGACCAGGTTGAAGCAATGACTATGGGGGACAGAGTTGCAGTCATAAGAAAAGGTGAGTTACAACAAATTGATACCCCAAGGGAGATTTATCTTAAACCAAAAAATATTTTTGTTGCAGGTTTTATTGGTAGTCCGTCAATGAACTTTGTGTATGCAAATGTAGGTGTAAATAAGAGCATTATTCAATTAAATTTTGGTAATGATCAAATTGAATACAAAGGTGAAAAATTAGGGGAATTAAGGTCCTTTGAAAATAAAGAAATCGTAATGGGAATTAGGCCAGAGGCCTTTGAAGATGGGAACTATGCAAATGCAAGCGAGTTCTCAGAAAGTATAAAGGTATCTGTATCACTTTTAGAACAGCTTGGTTCTGATTCATATATTCATTTTTATAAAGATATTAAACCTGTCCAAACTGAAGCTATTGAGGAAATTTTAGCTGATGAAGGTGAGGACATAACTGTATTAGGAGATAATACGAAATTCATTGCAAGAATAAACCCAAACTCAACCGTTGTTGAAGGCAAGGAAATTGAACTTAAAATTGACCCTTCAAAACTTCATTTCTTTGATCCTGAAACTGGGGATGCTATATAAATTATTAATACTTGCTGTCTAATTCCTCGGTTACTTCATTAATGAATTCACTTCCCAAGGAAATATATTTTTTTAACGCATACAACAGATGATCAGCTCCAATTCTTCTTTCCATAAGCTCAGATGCATCATATCTGAATAAATCATCATTTAAAGCATTTCTTACTAACAATGTTTCTTTTAAAAGCATTTTATTTTCTATTTGTTCAATATTTGAATTTTTATTTCCAGAAATAAAGGCTGAATCCCGTTTTGATATCCAGCTTTGCCCGAAATTATCGTCTACAAGAGACCTAAATACCTCTATGGATTTATTTGATTCATTTAAGATAACTAAAGAATCTCCAATCCCTACCATTGCATTTTTATTAGCTTTTGATGGAAATTTAAAAAAGTCATAATCATATTCGTAGCTTTTATTGGATGGAAAATACATACTTGCAAAATGACCTGACCAGCTGAATACACATGAATTATCTTCATCAAGTAAATTTCGATAGTTGTTTCTGAACTCTTTACTTATAATTCTTTGGTTTCCTCCATAAACTGCGTTTTCATCAAAGATTAATTTTCCAATATTTAAGATTGATAGTGTTATTTCATTATTTTGAGAAGTAATAATTTGTTTGAACCAGTCATCATAAATATCTGGTCCATATTCATGCAAAATTAAATCTTCTAACCAATTAGTTGCTATCCAACCTGTTGAGGCACCGCTTTCAATATCCATACACCATAATGGATTGTCAAAAGATGAATACTGTTTGGTAAAAGAAATAATATCTTCAAAACTTTCAAAATTTGGAGATCCTAGTCTTTCATATTTACCAACGTCATACCAAATTAATGAATTTGGAATCAATCTAAATAAAACACCGTAGTTTATTTTATCTTTTTGAGAAGTCGTAATTTCTTGAAGATGTTTTGAGTAATTTTGATTAAGCACCTCATCACTAAGCACAGTAGAAACTGAGTAAAGATAACCTCTTTCTCCGAGGTTTACAACACCTTGTGGATTTGGAATTATTGCTAGATCAAATTCTTCGGTGTTGGTACCTCTAATTATCTCAGACTCAATATCTGAAAAAGGTACATATCTAATTTTTACATTTAAATCTTTAGAAATTAAATCTAATTCTTCTTCAAAGTATTCGATTTGTGAAAAATAAGGACCAGCAATAGAAATTTCTTCGGGGCTATATGCAAAATATGAAAAAATTATTGTTACAAGAATAAATATTGGAATAAACAACTTTCTGTTTTTTAATTCCATAAATGTGCGGCTCCTCTTACACCACTCGAAGATCCATGAGTTGCTTTAACAATTGGAGTAAGAAAAAAATTTGATGCAATATATGAAATTATTCTTTTGGGAACTTCACTATAAATGTCATCAATTTCTGACATACCACCTCCGCAAACGATAATGTCAGGATCAAGTATGTTAACGAACGTACTAAACGATCTTGCAATACGCTCAAAATAAATGTCCATCACCTCAGTTGCAATAGGATCATTTTCTTTGTAAAGTGAAACAATTTCTCTTGAAGTTTTTTTAGATTCTGACATGAATTCAAAATGATTTTCTAATCCAGGTCCAGATAAAAAGACTTCAATTGCTCCTATTCTTCCACAATGTCTTTTAATACTTTTTTCATAGTCATCCATTGGTCCAGGAATAGGATTTTGTCCCCATTCGCCAGTTAATTTATTTGGCCCAACAATTATTTGTTTATTAACTGAATATCCTGCCCCAACACCAGTTCCTAATATTACGGCAAAGACACTGTTGTGCTCTGATCCAGCGCCATCAATTGCCTCTGATAATGCCAAACAATCAGCATCATTTGCAATTTTTATATCATATCCAAGTTGATTTTCTATATCCATTTTTACGGGTTTGTTTTCAAGTGCTTTCGTATTTGAGACCTGGACCAAATTTGTCTCAGGGTGAATTGAACCTGGCATTCCTATGCCAACTGTAAAACTTTGTATTCCTTTTGTAATTTCATTTATTAACCAAACAACTTTATCAATGATTTCTTCATAATTGTCTTTGGGTGAATCAACCCTTAATCTATTTGTTTCACTTCCACTATTTGGATCAATAGCAATAGCCTCGATTTTAGTTCCGCCCCAATCAACACCAATTTTCATATCATTTACTCAATTCAAAATATAGGCTATATTTCTCTATGTTAGTACTCCCATTTTTATCAATAATATTGTTTTTTTCTAAAACCCAGTAGTAAGGTGCATCAGGATATTCCTCGGCATAGTCAGTAGCTACGCCAATAAAAATTTGATCACCATTGTCCAAATTAATAACTAGATTTCGAAGATAATAAAAATAATTTTTACATTCATCTTGACTAGCTTGATCATAAATACCCGTTATTTTATTTTTAAAATCATCCACTTTTAATAGTTGAATTGAGAACTCTCCTGATCCAAATTCCTCCCAAAGTGGGCCGATGCATATATTCGAATCAGAAACATAATCCTCTCTAAATTTCATATCAAATACCATTTCGTAACTTTTTATTTTGTTTGAATATTTTGGAAAGCTTTGTATATCTATCGTTATCGAGTTATTAAAAAGAGATTCTCTTACATTAAAAATTAATATGCTTTCAATGTTTTTATTTTCCACTGAGGAAGATATTTCATATTTATATGTATCTATTGAAGAACAGGAAATAACGACAAAAGATATTAAAACGTAAAGAATTGATTTCAACCCTTTACTGCCCCTCCAATTAATCCTCTTATAAAAAATCTTTGTAAACTAAAAAATACAATTAATGGAACAATCATTGAGATAACCGCCCCAGATGTTCTCAAGTGCCATGCTTCTCCATAATTTCCAACAGTAAGTTGAGCTACATGAGAGGTCACAACCATGTTCCGTGGATTTATTCCTAAAAATACATTTGCAACTAAAAAGTCATTGTATACCCACAAAAACTGAAATGTTGCAAATGCAGCAATTCCTGCAACTGAAAGTGGTAGTGCTAATCGAAAAAATGTTGTTAAATGAGAGGCTCCGTCAATTTTGGCTGATTCTATAACACTTCTAGGTAAACTCATCATGAAATCTCGTAATAAAAATGTTGCAAGAGGTAAACCAAAACCCGTGTGAGCAAACCATACTGCTACAAATGTACCATTTATATTTAACTCAGGAACCAAGGGTATTCCAAATAAAATGGCCCCACTTTTCATTAGTTTTAGTAAAGGTATTAATGACATTTGTAAAGGAACTATCATCATTGCCACAACAAAAAGAAAAGCAATATCTTTTCCGCGAAAATCAATAAATGCAAAAGCATATGCGGCAAATGCAGCAATTGTAATTGGAATTATTGTTGACGGAATAGTTACTGCAAAAGAATTAAAGAATGATCTACTTAAATTTTCTGCAAATAAAATTTCTGTATAATTTGCGAATGTAAGCTCCTCTAAAATTGTTCCACTTGAAATAGAGTTCCACCAGGCGTATCTTTTAACTGCTTGCTCGTTTCTAAATGAACTTAAAACAAAACCAACATATGGGATCATCCAAGTTAAAGATATAGTAATAAGAATTATTTTTGTGACTGGTTTGTCGTACCATTTTTGATTATCTAAGTTCATACAGTATTTTCCGCCTTGTTTCTAAATACATTTAATAAAATTACAGGTATCACACAAATAAATATAATTACTGCAACTGATGCAGATCTTCCTTGATTTAAAAATTTAAAATATTCATCTAACATTTTTACAGCTAATAAGTTAGATTCAAAGTCTCCTCTGGTAGTAACAAATACAATGTCGAAAGCTTTTAATACAGATATTGTAAGGTATGTAGCAACAACAATTATCGTTGAACGGATATAGGGCATAATTACTGATAGAAAAATTCTTCCTTCTGTTGCGCCATCAATTCTTCCTGCTTCAACAATTTCTTCAGGTATTGCTTTTATAGCTGCTGAAAAGACTACCATTGCAAACCCTGTAAACATCCACACCATAATAAACATTAATAAAATTGTGTTGAGTGGAAGGTTTGAAAGTAAATTTAAAAACGTACTCCCTGGGTCAAGATTTTCAAATAATGGGAAATTTTGTAAGTCTCTTTGTTGAAGCCATCCAATAGGAACTTCACACCCTTCAGACGTATACCCAATCTTTTCACCACTATCAGTAAAAGTATTATTTCCACATTTTGAACCATCATCAGCAAAACCCCTACTGACCCTTAATCCATTAATTAATCCAATCTGTGTAAGTGGTGGTGGTCTATACTCATAAATAAATTTATACATTGCACTCGATCCGACTGCAGATATTGCCATAGGCATGAAGATTATAGATTTAAAAAAAGATTCTCCTCTTCTTAATCTGTCAGATAAATATGCAACCACAAGTCCAAATAGAATTACTAAAAAAACTACTCCAATTAACCAAAAAACTTGATTTCTAATTGTTATTAACATTGCAGGATCAGTTATCGACCATCTATAATTTTCTAGGCCGATAAAATTCTCACCTCTATTGTCAAAAAAACTTAAATAAATTGTTCTTATAGCTGGATATAAAAGAAATAAACTTAACAAAAAAATTGCCGGGCCAACAAACATTGCTCCAAATAAAGCTTCTTGATACTGCTTTGGTGCATAACTTATTAGTTTGTTCATACCTAAATACAATATGAATATAAATGATGAACCAACAAGAATAGCTAATGTGATTAGTAACCATCTATCAGCAGTTTTACTTAATTCTCTAAAAAGTATTGCTTGTGTTAAAAACCATATTAAGGGAAACAAAGCAAAGGCAATTATTCTTATGCCTGTTGAAAATAGTCGATTTTTTAAGTTATTTTCCATGAATTTTTAGAATACCAGATTTTCCCTCTTCAGACATTTTCGATTTCTAATAAAATATAGCCACTCCGAAGAGTGGCTATATTCAAATTTTTCAAGCCTTGTTTACGGCCATGAATTTTCGATGTTATCTAATGCGGTATCAATGTAGCTTGGACCATTTGTGGCCAATTCTGTCATTTCTACCCAGAAAGTTCCTGCACCAACAGCTGGTGGCATATTGTCAGATCCATCAAATCTGAATGAGTTTGCAGCTAATGCGTCACTCAAAACAGCAGCTTGTGCTTGAACAACAGGGCTCCAATACAATGAAGTATCAAATCCTGTATGTGCACTAATTCTTGTTGAACCTGCATCATTAACATTTGTAGCAATTGCTGTAAAGTAATCAGGTGAAAGCATGTATTCAACTACAGCTTTTGTAGCATCTCTATCATTAAAGACACCCCACATATCTCCAGCACCAAGTGCTGCAGGTGGTAATCCTGATTCTATTGCTGGGAATGGGAATGATGTGGTTTCAGTTCCTAATCCTTCTTTTGCTTCTTCAGGCCAGAATCCTGGAATGAAAGATGCTTGTCTATGCATGAAACAACCTGGGTTGCCATTAGCGTCTCTTTCAAACATTGGATCTTGTGCGTTTCCAAAGAAGGTAGATACAATTGCATCTGTTCCTCCAACTACATATCCATCAGTATGCATAATTTGGCTAAGCAAAGTTGCTGCATTTTTTACGATTGGATCGTTGAATGGAATTTCGTGATTTACCCACTGATCATATGAAGCTGTACCTTGACCTGTTCGAAGCATAATATCTTCCATCCAGTCAGTAGCAAGCCAACCAGTTGCACCGTTAGAGTACATTCCAAAACAGAATGGTGTCATACCATCTGCAAGGATTTGGTCAGCGAGAGCAATCATTTCATCCCATGTAGCTGGAATAGCGTAACCTCTCTTTTCGAATTCAGCAGGTTGGTACCAAACGATACTCTTAAGGTTTACAGCATGAGCACCACCATATGCGACGCCATCAACTTCACCTAAACCTACTAAATATGATGAGAAATTGTTCCTGTATTCATCCATGTCCACATCTAGATCCGCAATTGGAATCAAGAATCCTCTTTCAGCTGCATCTCTAACAGCTCCAGGTTGTGGCCATAATGCGATGTCAGGTGGGTTACCAGCTTCCATTTGAGCCTGAACTTCAGATTCAAAGTTTTCTGAACCAACGTATGTAACAATTATTCCGGTTTCTTCTTCGAATGCATCAAAAGATGCTTGAATTGCTTTTCCGTCAGGTCCGTCTGTAGCTGGAGCACCAAACATAAGAACTTCTTCACCCTCAAGGCCACCACCACAAGCCATTGCGACCATTGAAAGGATTAGAAGCAGTCCAAAAATAGACTTTCTCATTATTAATCTCCTTATTTATACGTACGTATGCTAAAAATAGGATAACTTTTAGCTATTACTCAGGTTATTAAAATTGGCCAATATTTCTAGGAATTAAGAAAATCTTTTTCTATTTGAGTTGATTTTTTTATTCATATTATGTATGAAAAAAGTGCCCGAGGGGGGACTCGAACCCCCACATCCTTTCGAATAACGGATTTTAAGTCCGTCGCGTCTACCAATTCCGCCACCCGGGCAGCCAAACTAAAAATATTTTAGAATAAGCCCTTCTAAAATATCACTTTTTGAAACTTTTAGTTGGGTAATTTTATATTTTTTTAACAAGTTTTTTACTAGAAATAATCCAGCGGTAATAGTCACTGCTCTTTTTGGATCAAGACTTGGATATGTACTTATTATTTTTGGTACTGACAATGTTTTTAAATTTTCATAAATATTTTCAACAGAGTCATAAGAAATTATTACTTTATCAATTTCATTTTCATCATAAATTTTTTGGTTTAAATATATTGAGCCAAGAGATGTAAAAGTTCCAGAGACGCCAATTAATTGTCTATGTGCGTAATCTTTATCATGAAAAATATCATTAAAAAAATTTATTGCAGTTTCCTCTTTGTCGATGTTGATAGGATTCTCATTAAAGTAATTTTCACTCATCGATACGACTCCAATATCCTCAGATTGAATATCTAACTTATGATCAATATCTGTAATAAGTTCTGTACTTTGGCCTCCAATATCTACTATCAAATAATTTTCTAAATTTTCAAAAGATGACTGTACTCCTAAACTTGTAAGTAATCCTTCCTCTTCTCCAGAAATCATCTTGATTTCTAAATTAAACCTTTTTTTTACCTCATCTATAACTTCGTCCGAATTTTTAGAATTTCTAAATACAGCAGTCCCGATACAAAAAACTTCTTGTACTTTATATTCTTCAATTTTTCTCATATATTTTCTAAGTACTTTAAAAAATCTTTTTTTTGAATCGTTTGAAATCGCACCTGTTTTATCAATGTTGTCACTCAATCTCGTAACCTGATGCTCTTTATGTAGATTTTCTAAATTTCCATTTTCAACTGTAGATATCAACAATCTTGTTGAATTTGAACCACAATCAATTGCACCAATTTCTACCATTCAGATCGCCAGTTATCATTCTTAGATCCATCAACCACGCAAGGTTCGTTACAATTACAACCTCCAACGTTCTCTAAAACAATTTGTCCAACAATATTTTTTCCAGTTACTAATTCGTCTGCTAAATGAGAATGTAAACATTTTATGGAATTTACAGCACCGCCAACTCCTCCGATTGGAGAAACTGTATTAATTACACTTTTATACTTTCTATTTCTTTCTTTTTCATAACTTTTTTGTCTCTTTGACCACAGTTTTCTAAGCATCTTATTGCTATTAAGTTGGTTATCCAGCTCTTTGACCATTCCATGAGACTCCAAAGTGCTTACTTTTTTTATATACATTGGGCATGTAAGCCAAAACATTGTTGGAAATGGTGTCCCATCATCAAGGTTTTTTGGAACATCAACTACGACAGGAAGGTCAAAATGACACTTAACAGCTACTTTTATTTCGCTTCTTAAATTTCTATTAAGTTGTATTTCAACAATTTGCTTTTCACTAGTCACTATTTGTTCCGACAATAAACTCCACAACATATTCTAAAAGGCCTTTACTTCTTTCGCTTTGAAGAGTTTCTTCCAAAGGTGTGACAGGTTCTGGGACTTTAAATCTATATATATTTTCTCCCGGCAGGCCATATCCATGTTGTCTCAAAATAATATCGAGCTTGTCAGGATCTTCGAGATCATCAATTTTTTGTTGAATAAAGTTAATTTCATTTCTTAAATCATTTGCATGTTCTTGACGTGTTTCAAGCTGTGATTGTAATGATTGATAATCTTTGAAACTTAATTCCCAAGTGTCAAAAATAAAGAATACAAAAATAAAAGAAGTAATTAAAAACATTATTTTTGAAAATAAATTCTGTTTGATCATTTGCTATATCCCAATTCTTGAATATTGAATTGTTCAAAACCTATTTTTTCCCCAATTCGAAGTAACTCATTGTACTTTGCTGTTCTTTCTGATCTCGCAGGTGCACCTGTTTTTATTTGTCCACTTGAGGTGCCGACACATAAATGACTTATAAATGTATCTTCTGTCTCACCCGATCTGTGCGAAACAATAGATGAATAGTTGCTGTCTTTGGCCAGTGTCATCGTATTAATTGTTTCACTCACACTGCCAACTTGATTCACTTTAACTAAGATTGAGTTCGCACAACTATCAGCGACTCCTTTTTCTAAGATTTTTTCTTGCGTAACAAATAAGTCATCTCCAACAAGTTGTATTGTGTCTCCTATTTTTTCTGTCAGATATTTCCATCCATCCCAGTCGTCCTCAGCTAATCCATCCTCAATTGATATGATCGGATAATTCGACGATAGATTTATTAAATAATCTGACATTTCCTGGCTGTTAAGTTCCTTTCCCTCAATCCTATAAAAATCATCTTTAAAAAATTCCGAGGCTGCAACATCTAAAGCTAAAGAAACATTTCCACCTGGTACATAACCAGCTTCAGAAATGGATTGCATAATTTCATCTAGGATTTCCGTTGAAGTATTAAAATTTGGAGCAAATCCTCCTTCATCACCAACATTGGTTGAAAGCTTATTTGATTTAAGTCTTTTCTTAAGTACATGATAAATCTCAACACCTGCTCTTAAAGAGGTATCAAAAGTTTCAAAGCCAAATGGTACAATCATAAATTCTTGAATATCAACAGAGTTATCAGCGTGTGCACCTCCATTGAGAATATTCATAAAAGGAACAGGTAGAGAAGGTGGTCCGTAAATATTTGGGAAGAGTTCAAAAAGTTGTTTGTTTTGCTGACTTGCACTTGCTCTCATTGAGGCCATAGACACTGCTAAGATTGCATTTGCTCCAAGATTATTTTTGTTATCAGTTCCATCTAATTCAATTAACTTATTGTCAATATTGCTCTGATCAGTTACATCCTCACCTACTAAAGTGTCTGAAATTATTGTTTTAACATTTTCGATCGCTTTGTTTACTCCCATTCCATTAAAGGAAGGATCATTATCTCTAAGTTCATGAGCTTCAAGGGCTCCAGTAGAGGCTCCAGATGGAACTGCGGCACGACCTTTGATATTATCACTCGTAGTAACTTCAACTTCAATGGTTGGATTTGCTCTTGAATCTAATATATGACGAGCATTGATACTTTTAATTTTTTTATTCATAACCCTGTTAATTAAAATCTAACAGAAAAAATAATCTTTACGAATCTATTTGATTTTTCTTAGCTTCCTGCCAAAGAACATTGATATCTGTTTCTTTATTTATATGTTTTTCAACGTATTTTGCACGATTGATAAAGGTTTGAATAGATTTTTTTAACTCAATTTCAGGATCAGCCTCTAAGTATCTAGAAACATTAATTAGGGAAAAATATACATCGCCAAGTTCAGACTTTCTATCTTCTAAAGTGGTTGCTTCTTTAAGTTCATTTATTTCAGAAATTAAATCATCCAAAGCCTCATCATAATTTTTATAGCTTAAATTAAGAGTCTTTGCTTTTCGTTGTACTTTGAATGCTGTATTTACTGGAGGAAGTTTCGTGTTGATGTCATCAAATATAGATTTATTGCCTTCTTTCTTTATTTCTTCCCATTGTTTTTCAACTTCCTCCGATGAATTCAAGTTTTTTTTGTCGAAAACATGTGGGTGGCGTTTTATTAATTTTTTTTGTAAAGAACTTATTACTTCAATTATTGAAAAATAATTATTTTCAGAGGCAATTTCTGAATGTAAGAGTATTTGGAGTAAAAGATCTCCTAACTCTTGTTTAAAGTCATTAAAGGATTCTGGTGAGTCATTCAAATTTGATAAAGTATCTAATAATTCGTATGATTCCTCAATCAGATGCTTTGCCAGGCTTTCGTGTGTTTGTTCTTTGTCCCACGGGCATTCTTTTCTTAATTGTGAAACTATATCAAGTAGATTATTGAAATCGTTCATGTTAGTTGATATCTAATTTTGTTAATTTTTCACTGTTTAACCAAGCAACGGTTTTAGATATAAAATCATCAACTGATGTGTAATTCAATCCAAGCTCTTTTTCTGCTTTCTGACCGTCATATAAATGGCCGTGGGTGAGGACTCTTATTGTTTCTCCACATATAACTTCATTTAATGAAGTAAATTTTCCAAAAATATCAAAAAGTGGACCTAAACCAACAAGAAGTTGTTTTGAAATATATATTGGAGAACCATTCCAGTTTGTAATTGTCTTTAGATTCTCAATAAGTGTTTCGATATTCAATCTGAAACTGTTAAGAACATATCTTTCATTATTCTTACCCTTAATTAATCCTAGGTAATGACCCTCTGTACAATCATCAATATCAACTGCTGATACAGAACTTTTAATTAATGGTGGAAATTTTTTATTTAGTGTTGATATCAAAAGCTTTGCAGTTCCAGATATTCTTCCAGGTCCTTGAACAGATGAGGGATTAATCGATACAAATTCAAATTCTTTATTGAAAGAAAAAGCTTTTTCTTCTGCCAGATATTTTGACTCTTCATAATCAGAAAGAAATGTACCTCTATGTATGGAGTCTTCGTTTCCGATACTACCCTTTTTTTCTCCAAGAGTTACAGCAGAAGATGTATAAATAAATTTTTCGATATTTAATTTGTTCCCAAGTTCTAGCATCTGTTTAGTTCCTTCAATATTCGTTCTAAACATGCTTGATGGATCTTTCTGACATTTTTGGTTTGCCCCAGCTACATGAAATATTGCATTAATTGATTTTTTCTGAAGTTGTGAGCAGATATCATCATCGAATAAATCTCCTCGAATAATTTCAGTATTATTTGATATCAAAAATTTATCATTTATCTTATTTCTTGACAATGCATAAACATTGTGTCCTTCGTTTATGAGTTTCTTTAGTAAAGGCTTTCCCACAACACCAGTAGAGCCAGTCAAAAAAATATTTTTATATTTCATTCTTTGATTGAAAATAGGATACAACATATTGGTATCCAGAAATATAGGAAAATATTAAAGCTAAGAAAACAACGACTATATCTAAATTGACATTAATTATCTCTATTGGAAGGTCAATCATAACAAATCCTATTGCCCAAAATTGTAAGCTCGCTTTTAATTTACCGGTTTTACTTGGAGGGATAATCTTTCCTTCATTGCCTGCTAGTCCTCTGAGGCCCATGATCATAAATTCTCGCGTTATCAAAAGAGCTGTGATCCAAATACTCACTCTTCCTATCATTGAAAATCCAACAAAAATAAATGTAATAAAAATTTTGTCTGCAATAGTATCTAGAAATGCTCCAAGCTTTGTACTTATATCCCATTTTCTAGCCAAAAATCCATCAAAGTAATCGGTCCATGCAGCAATAAATGCAAGAATTGCTGGGAATAACATTAAGCCTTGCTCTGAACCATCTTGAAGAATCAGGAATAATAAAACGGGAGAAGATAGAAGTCTAAACCATGCGAGTAAGTCGGGTAATTTATTTTTCATTAGACCACATCAATTATTCTTCTCTCCGAGGCCATTTTTATTGCTGATTCAACATCTTTTAGAAATAAATCAATGATTTCCATACTATCTTCAATTATAAACTCGACTTCCTCGGTCTCGTCACTATTAAATTTTGAGAGTACGTATTCTGCGGGATCCTTTGTTGATGGTGGCCTTCCAACACCAACTTTAAATCTCCAGTAATCGTTGTTACCAATAGCTAAATCTATAGATTTGATTCCGTTGTGCCCACCATCTGAACTACTTTTCTTGATTCTAAATCTACCAAATCCAAGGTCAATATCGTCGTGTACAACAAAGAGTTCATAATCTTTTAATTCATTTTCTAATAAAAATGTTTTTAAGCCTTGTCCAGAATTATTCATTGATGTCATAGGAATAACAACCATTATTTGCTTTCCATCAAGGTCAAATTTGCATGATTGGTATTTTCCAGAATCATCCAAAGTTAAATTTTGATTATTTTTCTGACAATAAGAAAACAAAATGTCTGCACCAATGTTGTGACGAGTATTAATGTATTTTAGCTGTGGATTCCAAAGGCCAACTAAAATAGTTTTAGATTTATTCTCCACTTTCCTCTGCTGCCTCAGGTTCCTCAGAAGCACCCTCTCCAGAATCTTCTTCGCCTTCACCAGCCTCTTCATCACCCTCTTCACCTTCGAGTTCTTCGTCGGAGACTTCTTCTTCTTCTACTACAGCTCTTGGGATTGTAATTGTCACAAGAATAGATTCATCATCTTCTGATGCGAGGGTAACTCCCTCAGGTAAATCAATATCTGCAACAGTAACATTATCTCCAACATTTAATTCAGATATGTCAACATCAATTGATGACGGAATATTTGTTGGAAGGGCTGAAATAGATATGGTGTTGTTGACTGTTTGAACAACACCTCCTTCTTCTTTTACTCCAAGTGGTGTACCCATTAAATTAACTTGAACATCTGCTTCCACAGTCTGTGAAAGGTCAATTCTAACTAAATCAACATGAACAATTTCATCTTTATAAGCATGTCTTTGAATTTCTCTTGCAAGTGCAGGAACATTATCCTTACCAATATTTACATTTAAAATTACGTTTGATCCTGCTTCAGTTTTTAAGGCAGTATTAAACTCTCTAGCGTTAATTAATAAAGACTGAGGTTCTGCTCCTAGTCCATACATAACAGCAGGTATCAATCCTGATGAACGAACTCTTCTGGATTCTGATGAACCTGTTTTTTCTCTACTAGTAGCTTCTAATGTAACTTCCATAATTTCCTTAAGAATTATATAGATTAATTAATTTTATCTTGTAATTAAAACTTAAATTAGGATTTTTCTGTGGCTGTTTTAGCTGAAATTACAGCAAAACTTAGTGTAATAAATGCGAACCCACCTGCAACTAAAAATCCTTTTATTATTAAGTCTGAAACCCAGCCCTCAATCATTATCGCTCTCATCCCCTCCAGTACATAAGTTGTTGGATTAAATGCTGCCGCAGTTTCTAACCATCCTTTTAAGGCATATCTTGGAGTAAAAGTAGGTGCTAAAAATAATGCAGGAAAAAATAAAAATGTAGCTGCTTGTGCACCTTGAGAAGAACCTGATCTTACACCTGCTGCTACAGAATACCCAGCGAATCCCATTCCCCAGAAAAATGCCATTCCTAAGACTGCAAAATATCCGAGGAATCCAGTTGCAGGATCAGCACCAATAATACTTCCCAAGGTCATGATTAAGGTTGCTTGAAGTAATACTCTTACAGCACCAACAACAATTGGAGCAAGAATAATTGCCCATTTTGAAATTGGCATTCCTTGATATCTTTTAAATACTCCAGATTCTATATCTTCAACTAGATAAATCCCTGAGGCGCCACCGCTTACAGAAGCAGAGACAATAGAAACTGGAAGTATAAAATTTAGAAAGTTTCCATTGGCAAAATCAAATGGTGTCCCCGCAGCATTACCTCCAAACACACCACCCAATGCCCCGTCGTAAACTAGTAAAAAAAATGCAGAAATAAAAATATTTGGAAGTTCCGCAAGTGGTCTTCTAGCTAGTCTCAATAAAAGTCGTTTAGTTAAAATTCCAAGTTGTGTGAAAAAAGAAGATTTTGAATAGTTCATATTATTTACTTTCTTCTATCAAAGTTTTTTCACCTTCTAATCTGTAACCTGTAACCTTTAAAAATACATCATCCAGAGATGGTTTATTTGCTGAAACCGACTGTACATTTATATCTTTTGAAACAAGTTGATTAAGTATATTTGGAATTTTTTCAGCGCCATTTTCTACAGTTACTCTAATTTGGTTATCTTCAATATCAGAATTTTCAATAATTGTTTGAGCTTTAATTGCATCATCATCTGATCTAAAAGTTAATGTTATTACATCTCCACCGATTGATGATTTTAATTCATCTGGAGTGCCCTCAGCAACAACTAGTCCCTCGTCAATTATTGATATTCTATTTGCTAATTCGTCAGCTTCTTCCAGATACTGTGTAGTTAATATAATTGTTACACCTTCATCCCTAAGTTTTTTTATTTCATCCCATAAAACACGTCTTGATCCAGGATCTAGTCCAGTAGTTGGTTCATCAAGAAACAGAACTTCCGGTTTATGAACAAGGCTTAGGCCTAAATCTAATCTTCTTTTCATACCACCTGAATATGTTTTAACTCTCCTGTCTGCGGCCTCAGTGAGGCCAACTAAATTAAGCATTTCTTCGGTTCTATATTTAGATTTAGATTTTGAAAGTCCCCAAAGCCTAGCGGTTGTATAAAAAAGTTCTCTTGCTGTTAAGAGATTATCAATGCCTGTGTCTTGTAAGGCAATTCCAATTTTGTTTCTTACCTCTGAGTCATTTTTTACAACATCTAAGTCATTTATTTTTGCAGTACCTGAAGTAATTCTCAGCAAGGTGGTAAGCATTAAAATTGTGGTGCTCTTTCCGGCACCATTTGGACCTAATATTCCGAATATCTCACCTTTATTAACTTTGAAACTAACGTCTTGAACAGCTTCAACATTCCCCTGTTTTGTTTTGAAAGTTTTTTTTAAATTTTTTGCTTCAACAGCTAGCAACATTATCCTTTCATAGAAAAGTATTTATGAAATAATAGTTTAATCTATTTTTTATGGCCGCGTAGCTCAGGGGATAGAGCACAGGTTTCCTAAACCTGGTGTCGCAGGTTCGAATCCTGCCGTGGCCGCTAGAATGCTACTTTAAATTTTCTGCTGAAGTTTTACCGTTATTTTCTACAATTTCAAATTCAAGCTCTTGACCTTCTTCAAGATCTTCCATCCCAGAATTTTTAACCGCAGAAATATGAACAAAGACGTCTTTATCACCTTCTTCAGGTTCAATAAAACCATAACCTTTAGTTTTGTTGAACCATTTAACTTTACCTTTTGGCATTTATTTCCTTTTGTAATATCTTTACGACAAAGTAACAGTAATGTGATTAATTTTTTAGTTTGTTAATTTTAGAAAATACTTTTCTGGGATCCAGAATTTAAATAATTTTGAGCATATATACCAGCTAGTGACACAGATTTAATTTCTAACCATGTAAATGGATTTGGTATTTCATTTCTAACATAACTCAAAAAAGCTTCGATAGCTTGTTTGTGACCTTTACCGTCGGAAAACACCTTGCTCTTATCATCTGATCCGATTAAATATCTCATTAGCTGGAAATCTTCAACAATAAATGAGTTTTCACTTCCATGAATCTCTAGTCTTTCTTTAGATAATTTGTTATTTGTATCTGAAAAATATTGAATTGCAGCATGCGCACCGTTTGCATAATTTATATTTATAAAAACTTGATTGTCATAAACTTCATCAGATTCTTTATTTATTGGACTATGAGAAGATATGCTTTGTGGTAGTGAATCAAAGAAATAAGTACCTAAGTCTACTGCATGGATAGCTTCACCTACTATCCTTCCTCCACCTATTTCCTTAATATTGGTCCAGTGATCCTTTTCTAATTTTGGAACACTAAACCTAAAATTTAAAGCATTGGCTGGTGAAGTGTTTAATTTTTCCTTTATAAACTTAGATGCTTCACTAAATCTTCTATTAAAACCAAGAAAAATTTTTGGATCTTCAGCGTTGTACATAGCCTCTTCAATTTTCGTTATTGAATCTACTTCAATTGCCAATGGTTTCTCTACATAAACAGCCTTACCAGAGTTAATTCCTTTAATTACTAAATCAGCGTGATTGAAATGTTGAGTAAGGATAAATACAGCATCTATTTCATCTGATTCAAATATTTCGTCTTCTGTTGAGTATTTATTTTTAATTTTAAAATTTTTAGCAAGAGCCTCGGAACTTAATCCTCCTGATGACGAAACTCCTAATACCTGGCAAGATCTTCTAAGTTCCTTTAATACAGGAATAATTGTTGTTGAAGCAAAATTACCTGCTCCAATTACTCCAATTTTTATTTTTTGATTTTTTTCTGGAGTAATATCGTTTTTTTCAAATTGAATTTTAGGCTCGTTTTTTAAATCATATCTAAGCAAGACTGAAAGGGGTTTTTTATCGGAATTAAAGGAACTATATATTTGAGAAGATTCAGCAAAATCAATTTCCTCAGAAATTAAATCTTGAATTGTGATCTGGCCCTGAGATAAAAGTTTTAAAAAAGCTTCAAAATTTCTATTTTCGGTCCATCTAACGTATTCAATTGGATAATCATTACCTAGTACTTCATATTGCTTATCATATCTTCCAGGTCCATAAGATTTTGAAACAACTAACTCAAGTTCTTTATAGTAAAACTCATTTCTTGAAATATTCAAAGGAATATCTCCAACAACAACAATTTTTGCTTTATTCCTTGCAATTTTTGTTGCAGCTTCAATTGGTTCATTACTATCAGAAGCTGCTGTGATAATTATCGAATCTACTTCCTCTACAGGTAAATCATTAATTGAGGAAAAAAAGTTTTTACTATCTCCCCTTCTTGTTTCATCAGGATCAATACCAAAAACTTCTGAGCCTTGTGCCTCTCCTAACCTACATACTAGTTGACCCACTATGCCCAAACCTACAACTACAATTCTTGAGCCCAGTGAAGTTTCTGATAAACGTAGACCATGTAAAGCTATACTTCCCAAGACTGTATAAGCTGCTTCTTTTTCATTTGTGTTTTCAGGGATTCTAGAACATAAGTTTTGATTTACTACAACATATTCTGCGTGATTACCATTAGAGACAACCATGTCACCAACATGAAAGCTTTTTACGTTTTCACCAATTTCAATAACTTTTCCACATGAGCTATAACCAAGCTGTATAGGTAATATATTTTTTGGAAATACAGCATTCCAAACAGCCCTCACTCCTTCTTTTTCAAGAAGTTCAAGACCCTTTTCAATGTTTGATGAATTTTGTAATTTATCAGTTACAGACTTATTTGCAGATTCAATTGCTGCCGTTTCAGTTCCAGTTGATACAACTGAGTAATGATTTTTAATTAGTATCTCTCCTGGTCCTGGCTTTGGAATTGGGGTCTCCCATAAGATTGGTTCAGGATTATTTTTTTCAACAACTAATTGCTTCATTTAACCTCTCAAGAATTAATGATAACTATATTATTTCACTTATTAAGGGGGAGGTTAAATTTAATAGTTCACCTGATGGTGTTTCTATCATTAATGATCCATCATCATTTATGTCTTTAGCCCACCCTCTCCCTTCAGGATATTCAACGAGCTTCCCTAAGGTAGTGAGTTTCGACATATAGTTTTCCAGACTGAAATCTTCATTTTCGATATAGTTTAGAATTGTTCTTCCCCATTCCTCAGCATCTTGGAAAATTTTTCGATCATCTTGTTTTTCTTCATATATTGCCCCAGCTCCAGGTAAATTTGGATTTTTCCAAAAATAATTTATTCCTAAACCAATGCAAATAAGATCATTACTTTCTTCTACAAGGACTCCACCAACTTTGTCATCATTAAAAATTATGTCGTTAGGCCATTTTAATTTGAGTTTTTGATTTTTAATTAAAGAAACATATGAGTATCCAGCCAAAAGTGGAATAAGTGTTTTAGTAAAGTTAACAATTTTTTTATTAAACACTAATGAAGTAGCCAGACTTTGATCAGCATTTTGCCACTTATTTTGGTTAGTACCACGACCAAAAGTTTGTGCTTTACTCACTATCAAGAGTGGCTCTTCTTTAAATTCATTCATAGCAAAGTCTTGAGTGTTATCAACTTCATCAAAAAAAATAGATTTCATAGTGTTACTTCTTTACATATATATAGGTCAAATATATAGATTAATAATAATAAGAAAGTTGGGCATGTCGGAAGAAAATTTAGCTGACGTACGTAATGAAAAAGCAAAAAAAATTCAGCATCCAAAAGGAAAATTAACCGCATATGAAAGGATTCATTTACTTTTAGACGAAGGTTCGTTTTCTGAAATAGATGAAAATGTAGTTTCAGAAGAAAATCCTGAAGGTGAAGCAGTAGTTACAGGATCTGGCACAATTCATGGAAGGCCTGTTTTTGTTTTCTCCGAAGATTTTTCCGTCATGGGCGGGAGTCTTGGAGAAATAGTTGCAAAGAAAATTTTACGAATAATGGATCTCGCTTTGGAAGCAAAAGCTCCGGTAGTTGGTATTAAAGATTCGGGTGGGGCAAGAATTCAAGAAGGGATTTCTTCTTTATATGGATATGCACAAATTTTTAAAAAAAATGTCGAAGCATCAGGAAAAATTCCACAAATATCTGTAATTGTAGGTCCATCAGCTGGTGGGGCAGTTTACAGTCCAGCATTAACTGATTTTATTTTTCAAGTAAAAGATATAGGACAACTTTATGTGACCGGCCCTAATGTAGTAAAAACAGTTACCGGTGAAGAAGTTACTTATGAAGAACTAGGCGGTGTTGAGGCTCATGGAACTCAATCAGGAGTGAGTCATCAAGTTTGTGAAACTGAGGAACAAGCTTTTGAAGAGGTAAGATACCTTCTTAGTTTTTTTCCTCAATCATCAGATCAGAAGCCTCCAAATTTTATCACTGAAGATGATCCGTCAAGAAATGTAGATTCTTTGGAATCCTTAATACCAGAACATAGAAATCAACCATATGATATGAATGAAGTAATAAACAATATTGTCGATGATGGAGAGCAGTATCCAATTCATGCAAACTATGCTTTAAATATCATTACTTCATTTGTAAGAATAAACGGAAATACAATTGGAGTAGTTGCAAATCAACCAATGGAACTTGCTGGAGTTTTAGATATAAATTCTTCAATTAAAGCATCAAGATTTGTAAGATTTTGTGATGCATTTAATATCCCTCTCCTAACTCTTGTTGATGTGCCTGGATTTTTGCCAGGTGTAGAGCAAGAACATGGAGGAATTATTAGGAGTGGGGCAAAACTTTTATATGCATACTCAGAAGCTACTGTTCCAAGAGTCTGTGTAGTAATACGTAAGGCATATGGTGGGGCTTATATAGTTATGGATTCAATGGGTTTAGGAGCAGACAAACTTTTTGCATGGCCTTCTGCAGAAATTGCAGTAATGGGTGCAGAGGGCGCAGTAGATGTAATTAATCGAAAAGAATTAAAAGATAGTGATAATCCTGAAGAACTAAAACAAAAATTTGTAGATGAATACAATGAAAAGTTCAGTAATCCTGACATTGCGGCAAAACTTGGATTAGTAGATAAAATAATAAAACCAAGTGAAACTAGAAAAGTTGTTACTGAAGCATTTAAAGAGCTTGTAAATAAAACAAATGTAGGAGACAAACATGGAAACATTCCCCTCTAAAAATATATCAATAGCTTGGGTTGAAAAAGGCTCATTGACAAGAAATTTATTTTTATCTTTTGGTTTTGCGATTTTAACTGCACTTAGTGCACAGATAAGATTTGAACTACCATTTACTCCTGTACCTATAACAGCGCAGACTTTTGTCGTTATTTTATCAGGCTTACTTCTTGGAAGTAGGTTTGGTTCGATCAGTATGATTTTGTATTTATTTACAGGTCTAGCAGGTTTTCCTTTTTTCTCAGGAAGTGTTGCTGGCTTAGCTATATTAAGAAGTCCAACAATTGGTTATATAATTGGTTTTTTTATTGCTGCACAAATAATAGGAAATATGTCACAAAAACCAACAGTGGGTATAGCTACTGGAACTCTAGCAATTTATATATGTGGAGTTCTGGGTTTGATGATTACATTAAACATTTCCGTAGTTGAAGCTATCGGTATTGGTGTTGTTCCATTTATTTTTGGAGATTTAATTAAAGCAAGTTTAGCAATTGGAATTGCTCAAAAGTTAAAATAAATTTTTATGACTAAAAAAAGAGTACTAATTGCAAATCGTGGTGAGATTGCATTAAGAATAATCAGATCGGTTAAAGAAATGGACATGCACGCAATTGCTGTTTATTCAGATGTTGATGCTGATTCTTTGCATGTAAAACGTGCTGATGAATCATTTTACTTAGGAGGCTCACTTCCTGCTGATAGCTATAGAAACTTAAAAAATTTAATGAAAGCTGTAATTGAGACAAAAGCAGACATGGTTCATCCAGGGTATGGTTTTTTGGCCGAAAATGCTGATTTTGCAAAAGCAGTTCAAAAGAAAGATGTGATTTGGATTGGTCCAAATCCAGAAACAATCAAATCTATGGGAGACAAAATTGAATCAAGAAAATTAATTTCTAAAGCTGGCTTAATGCCTGTCCCTGGTCAATTGAAACCATCCAGAACAAAAAGAGAAGCAATGAAAGATGCCCATAACTTTGGCTACCCAGTTGCGCTAAAAGCAGCTCATGGAGGTGGAGGAAAAGGTTTACGAATTGTAAATAATGAGGAAGAATTAGATCAAAATTATGAGATTGTAAAACGTGAAAGCGAAGCATATTTTGGATCAGATCAAATTTATGTTGAAAAATTTATAAAACCGGCAAGACATGTGGAAACTCAAATATTAAGTGATAAATATGGAAATCATGTTTATCTCGGTGAAAGAGATTGTTCATTGCAAAGAAGGAACCAAAAACTAATAGAAGAAAGTCCTCCTGTATGGTTGTCTGAATTTGGAAAAGAAGAGTTAAAAAAAGCAACACTCATGATTGCTAAGTCTTCAAATTACGTTAATGCAGGTACAGTAGAATTTTTAGCTGATAATGACGAAAACTTTTATTTTTTAGAAATGAATACAAGATTGCAAGTTGAGCATACGGTAACAGAAATGAGATATGGAATTGACCTAGTTAAAGAACAAATAAAAATAGCGCTTGGTAATTCTTTAGAAGATTTTGAAACAGAAGCAAGAGGACACAGCATAGAGTTTAGAATAAACGCAGAAGACCCTGCCAATAACTTTTTACCTACACCTGGAACAATTACCGAATACAGAGAACCAATGGGGAATGGTGTAAGGGTTGATGGGTGGGTAAAAACCGGTACGTCAATATCACATTTTTATGACAATCTAATTTCTAAATTAGTTGTTTGGGGAGTGTCTAGAGAAGAAGCTATCTCTAAAGGAAAAAGATGCTTAGATGAATACATAATTGGTGGGATACCAACGACAATTTCTTTACTTTCACAAGTGATATCTACAAAAGAATTTAAAGAAAGTCAGATACATGTAAAATTCTTGGAAGAAAATTTTAAAATCAAAGATATTTCTGAAGAAGAAACAATTAGTGATAGACCAAGTAAGGTTAATATTTCTCTTGACGATAATGAAAGTCAATCACTGGCACCCCAGAGACCTAAAAAAATTGGTATGGATCTAACCGGCAATATAAGAAATCCTGGGATTATCAAAGCAGATATGCAAGGAACAATTATGGATACGATGACAAAGAAAGGGAAAAAAGTAAAAAAAGGAGATTCCTTGTTTGTTTTAGAAGCTATGAAAATGGAAAATGTTGTTACTGCACCAATTGGTGGAGTTATTAAAGAATTTAATATAAAAAAAGGACAGCCTGTAAATAAGGGCGATATATTGGTTGAAATAGGATAGGTATGAGTATTTATGGCATTGGAGTAGACCAAGTTGATCTCAAAAGAGTAAAAAGATTATTGAATAAATCTGAAGATAAATTCTTGAAAAGATGTTTTACTGAACAAGAAATTAAGTATGCAAAAAGATTTTCAGATCCATCAAAAAGACTAGGGGCAAGGTTTGCAGCAAAAGAAGCTGTTATGAAATCTTTAGGAAAAGGATGGAGAGAAATAAGTTGGAAAGAAATAGAAGTTACGGGTGGAGGTAAGCCAACAATTAACACCTTTGGTAGAGCATCAGCTACTGTAAAAGAAAAAAATATTACAAATATTCATATATCACTTTCACATGAGAATGAAAATGCAATAGCATTTGCTATCTCAGAAAAGGATAATTAGTCATGAAGTGGGTCGGAATGTTTCCAGGTCAAGGCTCTCAAGAAATAGGAATGGGTAGTGAGCTGCTTGAAACGTATGACGATCTATTAATACATACTTTCGAAGAAACTTTAGGATGGAGCCTAAAAGATATTATAAATTCAGAAGATCCTGACATAATTAAAAAAACAAATATTGCTCAACCTTATATATTCTCAGTCTCTTATTGTTACGGAATTGAAGCAATTAATAATTTAGGCAATCCTACTGCGCTTATCGGACATTCTTTAGGGGAATATACAGCTTTATGTCTATCAGGATATTTAGATTATAAAGATGCATTAAAAGTAATAGCAGTAAGAGGCGAGGAGATGCATAAAGCTGTAGAAAATTCCAATACAACTATGGCAGCTGTTTTAACAGGTGATTTGGAAGCAACAATTGAAGAAATAGAAAAATTAAATAATCAAGGAATTCAAATATGGATATCAAACTTCAATGATCCTTCACAAATAGTTATTAGTTCATACATTGATGACATGAACTACTTAAAGTCTAACCCAAAAGCACTCGGCGCAAAAAGAGTAATTCCACTCGAAGTAGCAGGAGCATTTCATACTGAAATTGTAAGCTCTGCAAAAAAACCACTTGAGGATACATTAAATTCAATTGATATCTCTGAAGGAAAGATTCCTGTATATATGAACGTTGATGCAAAAAAAGTTGAAGTATCAACTTTGAAAGAAAGTCTTGTGAATCAAATAGATAATTCAGTTTTATTTAACCAACAAATTGAGTTTGTTAACAATGATATAGATCCAGATTTATGGTGTCATATCGGCCCTGGTAATGTAACTGCTGGAATGGTCCGAAAGTCTATATCATATAAGGATTTAAAGGTAATAAACTCTTTAGAATCATCAAAGTAAGGGGAAATTTTGAAATCAGCAATAACAGGTTGGGGTAAATGCACGCCCGATAACATTATGACTAACGATGATTTATCAAAATTTGTTGATACTTCTGATGAGTGGATTCAACAAAGAACAGGTGTAAAAGAACGAAGATTTAGCCATGTAAACACATCAGATATGGCTGAAATTGCTGGTAAACATGCAATAGCCTGTGCAGGTTTAAATCCAGAAGATATTGATGTCGTAATCTTGGCTACATGTACTCCAGATAGCATTGTTCCCTCTGCAGCAGCTCATGTTCAAAAAAAACTTGGTGCTGTAAATGCTTCTGTTTATGACGTAAATGCTGCTTGTGCAGGTTTTCTATATGCACTTGAGCAAGGAAAAGCATTCGTTGAAAGTAGTCTTTATAAAAGAGCTTTGGTAATAGGGGCAGAGCATATTACTTGGTTGCTTGACTGGTCTGATAGAAATACCGCAGTGCTTTTTGGTGATGGTGCAGGAGCCGTGGTTATTGAAGAAAGTAAAAATAAATCAGATGGTGAAATATATTCTTTCTCAAATGGCTTAAGTTCGGACAATTTAGAAATCTTAGAAATTCCTAATTTTGGTTCAGCAATGGATAGGTTTAATCCTGACGAAGCAGCCAGAGTGCGTTGGACTTTTGATGGACAGGAAATATTTAAATCTGGTGTTAGAGCAATGGCACAAGCATCAGCAGAAGCTATTGAAAAATCAGGATTGTCAAAAGAAGACGTAGACATTTTTATTCCACATCAAGCAAATATTAGGATAGTTGAAGCACTTGAGAAAAAACTTGGACTTCCTAATGCAACTACTATCAAAAAAGTTCATCGATACGGAAATACCTCGGCAGCCTCTATACCAACAGCATTTGTAGATGCTCTTGAAGAGGGTGAGATAAAAGGTGGAGAAATTGCAGTCTTTACGGCCGTCGGAGCTGGTCTTGCCTGGGGAGCTTGTGCGGTTCGATTAGGAGATCGTGTAACTCCAATAAACAAATCAGATGCAAAACTTCCAGATTTTGATGGAACTGCAACCGACACAATTAAAAGAGCAATTGAGTATCAAGTTCCAGATAAATTAGACAAAATATGAAAACAGTTTTTGTAACAGGTGCTTCAAGAGGTATTGGAAAATCTATAGCTTTGGAGCTTGGAAAAGATTATCAAGTTATTGTAGGATTCGGAAATTCTAAAGATAAGGCTGAAGAAGTCGTAGAAGAAATAAAAAAATTAGGTGGTGAAAGTCTTGCTGTTCAATTAAATATTGCAGATAGAAATTCAGTTGATGAGGCGTTTAACTTAATAGAAAAAACATATAAAAATGTTGATATTTTGGTAAATAATGCAGGAATTACAAAAGACAATATATTACCAAGAATGAAGGATGATGAGTGGAATGATGTTATTCAAACTAACCTAACTGGCAATTTCTATACATCTCAAAGAGCCATAAAAAAAATGATTAAAAACAAATGGGGAAGGTTAATTTTTATATCTTCTGTTGTGGGGATATCTGGTAATCAAGGCCAAGCAAATTATGCTGCGTCAAAGGCAGGTTTGATTGGGTTATCAAAATCAATTAGTAAAGAAGTAGGTAGCAGAAATATTACGTGTAATGTTGTAGCCCCAGGATATATAGAAACAGACATGACATCATTTATTAATGATGAAAATAAAGAAAATATTATAGAACAACTTTCAATAAAACGCATGGGTATGCCAGAAGATATTGCAAACATGGTATCTTTTTTATGCAAAGATGAGTCAGAATATATAACAGGGCAAGTAATACCTATAGATGGTGGACTTACAACTTAGTGGGAGTAAATATGGAAGTAAATGAAGTTTTTGAGAAGGTAAAAACCCTTTTTGAAGAAGAATTAGGTATCGATTCTGAAAAAATCAATATGGATGCAAAATTAGAAGAGGATCTAGAAATTGACTCACTAGGCATCGTTGAAGTTGTAATGGCATTTGAAGATGAGTTTGAGATTGAAATTGACGACGAAGAGCTCACAGATGTTGGGACTGTTGGTCAAGCAGTAAACTTGTTGCACTCAAAACTTTAAACCATGACAAAACAACGAGTGGTTGTAACAGGTCTTGGAACAATTAATCCACTTGGAAACAATGTAATTGATACGTGGAATAACTTAACTAGTGGAGTTTCTGGAATAGATCACATTACTTTATTTGATGCTTCTGATTTACCTGTGACGTTTGCAGGAGAAGTTAAAAACTTTGATGCAAATGAATATATGGGAAAACAAAATGCAAGAAAGCTGGATCGGTCTGGCCATTTATCTATTTTTGCTGCAGAAGAGGCAATTCAAGATGCTGGATTTGATTTAAGTAAACCGCTTGGTGAAGATTTTGGTATTGTATTTGGGACTGGCATTGGTGGAATAGGAGCAACGGAAGATGCCGTTAGAGTTTACGATGAAAGAGGATCAACAAGAATAAGTCCCTTAGCAATTACACAATTAATGCCCAATTCAAGTACAGGTCAAGTTGCAATTAAATACGGAATACAAGGTCCTTCGTTAACGATTACAACTGCTTGCGCAGCTTCTGCAAATGCAATTGGAGAAGCTAAGAGGATGATTGAACAAAACATTGTAGACAAAGTTCTTGTTGGAGGAACAGAATCTGGTACAACTTCAATGACAATCGGAGCTTTTGCGCAAATAAAAGCACTTTCCAAACAGAATGATGAGCCTCAAAAAGCATGTAAACCTTTTGATAAAAATAGAGATGGATTTGTTATGGCAGAAGGATCTACAGTTTTAATACTCGAAAGTGAAAGTTCAGCAAAAGATAGGGATGCAAAAATTTACGGATATATCTCTGGATATGGATCCTCAACAGATGCGTACCATATAACTGCTCCGTCAGAGGGTGGAGTTGGTGCTTTAAGAGCAATGGAACAGGCAATCTCAAACGCTGATATTAGCAAGGAAAAGATTGATTATATCAACGCACACGGAACATCAACGCCAGCTAATGATTTAAATGAAACACTTGCGATTAAATCACTTATGAACGACTACGCATATGAAGTTAATATCTCTTCTACCAAATCAATGACAGGACACTTACTTGGAGGAGGCGGAGCTTTTGAGGCAATGGCATCATTATTATCAATGAAGAATAGTCTCATTCCTCCAACAATAAATCTAAATGATTCAGATGAGGATTGTGATTTAAATTACACAGCTAATCATTCAATAGAAAAAAATATAGACCATGCAATGTCTAATTCATTTGGTTTTGGTGGTCATAATGCTGTTTTAATATTCAGTAAACAATAAAAATTAATCAGGCAACATAGAGCCACCAATAGCATGAACTCCACCATCAACATGGATTATCTCACCAGTAATGGCTTCGGAGTAATCTGATAATAAAAAATTAATGACTTTAGCTACTGGTTCAGCATTTTTTGTATCCCACCCTAGAGGTGCTCTTTCATTCCATTCATCATTCATTGCTGAAAATCCAGGAATATTTTTTGCTGCGGTTGTGGAAAGAGGACCAGAGGCAACTGCATTTACCCTAACCTTATTTTTACCAACATAAAATGCAAGATATCTAACAATCGATTGTAACGATGACTTTGCAACACCCTGCCAGTCATAACCCGGCCATGCCTGGGAATTGTCAAAATCGACTGCTACTATCGATGCCCCTTCTTTCAATATTGGTAAAAATTCATTGGTTAAAGTTTTTAGTGAAAAAGCTGAAACTTCAAATGATTTAATTGCATCTTCAACATTTGTATTTAAAAAATTCCCACCCATTGCCTCAGTTGGAGAAAATGCAATTGCATGAAGAGCACCATCTAGGCTTTCGTGTTTATCTTTAATTTGATTTACTACTTCTTGTACTTGAACAGTATTTTCAATATCCATCTCTAATACATCAATTTCAGCATCAAGTCTTTTTACAGCACGTTTTGTTATGCGAAGTCCGTCTCCAAAACCTGTGGCAATAATTTTTGCACCATTATCAATTGCAATTTTTGCAGCAGCAAAAGCTATGCTCTTATCAGTCAATATGCCAGTAATTACAAAGGTTTTATCTTTTAAAATCATAAGTTAATGTTAATGATTGCTAAATTACTTGAAATAAATTTTTTAATCTTCGACGTTTGGGGTGTAACTCTCACTGCCAGACGATGGTCTTAATTGTCTTCCTGTGTACAGAGCGAGCGCAATTTCTGTAACACCAAAAATTAAAAATCCATTAAAGTTTGTAAACACAGCAAATCCTATCAAAAGTAACCCTCCAACATAACGAACGCTATTAATTTGTTTTGCATTTTCCTCTTCCCCACCAAGCAAAAAAATTAAAAGCGCTGCAAATATAACTCCAACTCCATTGGCTCGGACAATAGTTGCCTCAGTAGATGATAAAACTGCATCAGGATTCAAAAGAAACAATTTATAAATTTGCTCCGGAATAACAAATCCAACAATAGATAGTATCAAATAAAGAGTTGGATCAACTCTATTTATAATTTTATAACTCATAAATGCAATTATATCTAAAGATAATCATCTTTGTAATCAATTAAGTTTAAGATATTTCTGCTTGTGCAGCAGCTAATCTTGCAGTTGGAATTCTAAAAGGTGAACAAGAAATATAATCAATATCCAATGTATTGAGAAATTTGATTGATTTTGGATCTCCCGCATGTTCACCACAAACACCTATTTTGATATCTTTATTTACTTTTTTTCCAGCTACTACAGATGAAGCGACTAAATTTCCCACAGTATTTTCATCAATTGTAATAAAAGGATCAACGTCAAAAATATTTTTTTCTACATATTCGTTTAAAAATTTAGATGCGTCATCCCTTGATAAACCAAGAGTTGTTTGAGTTAAATCATTTGTTCCATATGAAAAAAAATCTGCGTGTTCTCCAATTTCTGATGAATTCAGGGCAGCACTTGGTAACTCAATCATAGTTCCTATGAAATATTCAAAATTGAAGTCTGATTCTTTCTTCAAGCTTTCAATTTTTTTGGTTATAATTTTTTTCATTTTTGTAAATTCACTTGCATTCATTATTAAAGGAATCATTATTTCAGGTTTGATTGTGATCTTTTCTTTTTGATGAATTTCATAACTAGCTTTAAAAATTGCCTCAACTTGCATCTTATAGATTTCTGGATAGCTTAAACCTAAACGTACACCTCGATGACCCAACATTGGGTTACTTTCACTAATCCTCGATAAAACTTCTGAAACATATGCTGGTGAAACTCTCAAAGAATTAGCTAACTCAGAAATTTCAATATCACTTTTTGGTAAAAATTCATGCATTGGTGGATCAAGTAGCCGAACAGTTATAGGTTTATCTTTTAAAAGCTTAAATATTTCAACAAAATCATTTATTTGAAAATCAATAATTTTATTTAATGCTCTCTTTCTACCTTGCTTATTGTTTGCCATAATCATCTCTCTCATAGGAAGTATTCTTTCACCCTCAAAAAACATATGTTCTGTTCTGCATAAACCAATTCCATCAGCACCAAACTCTAAAGACTTGGTTGTGTCATTTATTGTTTCTGCATTTGCTCTAATTGAAAGTTTTTTAAAATCATCACACCATGCCATCAAAATATTGAATTCGTCCGTTAATTTAGGAGACTCTAACTCAACTTCCCCAAGAAAAATCTCACCAGTAGATCCGTCTAATGAAATTAAATCACCTTCTTCGATAGTTATTTGATCATTTGATATTTTTCTTTCATCTTTGTAAATTTTCAGATTTTCTGCTCCAACTATGCATGGTTTGCCCATTCCTCTCGCAACAACGGCTGCATGGCTTGTCATACCACCTTTTGTTGTCAATATTCCTACTGATGCAAACATTCCACTTATATCCTCTGGACTTGTTTCATCTCTAACTAAAATGACTTTTTTTCCCCTTGCCGCTTCAATCACCGCTTTTTCTGGATCAAAAACTATTTCACCTACAGCAGCTCCGGGTGAGGCATTTAAACCTTTTTCAAACAATTTTTTACTAGCTGAGTCTACAAACTGGGGGTGGAGAACTGAGGTAATCTGATCTGCATCAATCATATTGATTGCTTCTTGTTTACTTAGTATTTTTTCATTATGCATATCAACTGCAATTTTTACACTTGCTTGGGCTGTTCTTTTTGCATTTCTAGTTTGAAGAATAAATAATTCTCCATCTTCAATTGTAAACTCAATATCTTGTGCATCTTTATAGTGAGTTTCTAATTTATCTCCAATAGATTTTATTTCATTAAATAGAGCTGGGTTTTCTTCTTCAAGGGAGGGTTGAGTGTTCTTTTCATGTTTTCCTATAGGATAAGGTGTTCTTATTCCTGCAACAACATCTTCTCCTTGAGCATTCATTAAATACTCCCCGTACAATTTGTTTTTTCCTGTAGACGGAAACCTCGTAAAAGCAACACCCGTTCCTGAGGATTCATTTAAATTTCCAAAAACCATAGATTGAATAGTTGTCCCAGTACCCCAATTGTTGGGTATATTATTAATTTTTCGATAAGCAACAGCTCGTTTGTTTAGCCAGCTTTTAAATACCGCCTCAATTGCCCCTTTGAGTTGAATGACAGGGTCTTGTGGAAAAGGATTTCCAGCAAATCTTTCAACAGTGGTTTTAAAAGCATCAATAATCCAACTCAATTGTTCGGAATCAAAATCATTATCTTTTTCAACTCCATCGATCCTTTTTTTATTATCAATAATGGCTTCAAACCTATCCATATCAATTTGTAGAACAACATTTGCATACATTTGAATTAAGCGACGATATGAATCAAGCGCAAATCTTTCATCATTAAAATTAGATGCCAAAGCATCTACATTTTTGTCATTAATTCCAATATTTAAAATAGAATCCATCATTCCTGGCATTGATACTTTTCCTCCCGATCTAACAGATAATAAGAGAGGCTTTTTATCATCATTAAATTTCTTTTTTGTTATTTTTTCTAAGTTAGCTAATGCTTTTTCTAATTCACTATCAAATTTATCTGGAAAAGACTTGTTCTCTATAAAATAATTACAAACCTCTGTTGTTACTGTAAACCCAGGCGGGACATTAATTCCTAGGGTTGACATCTCTGCTAAATTTGCTCCTTTACCTCCAAGTAAATCCAGCATGGATTTGTCACCTTCAGTTTTGGTGGAAGAAAATTGGTAAATGAGTTTTTTATTCATGAGGTTTGATATTCTTATCTTAATATAGTGATGAAAAATATATTAATCGTCGGTACAGGAACAATTGGTGAACCGCTAATTGGTCTTCTTGCGCAACATAAGAAAGAACTAGGAATCGATAATGTCTCATTTTTCAAAAGAACTCCACTATCAGATGAAAAAGGGAAAGTAGAAGCTTTAATTAGAAAAGGTGCAAAACTTGTTGCCACTTCGGAAGCAAAAAATGATTTTGTATCAATGGGCTTCAGTGTTGAACAATTAGAGAAGAGTTATGAAGAAAACCAAGTAATTATTGACTGTACTCCATCTGGCAATAAAAACTGGGATGAAATTTATTCAAATTTAGACAAAGATAAACGATATTTGGCACAGGGATCGGAACATGGATTTGGTCCTTTCTTTGCATGGGGCATAAATAATGATTCTTTGAATCAAGAACAGAATAAATATCTAATAGCATCTTGTAATACTCACAATATTGCATCAATAGTAAAAACATTTTCCTTAGATAAGGAGAGAAATCTTAGCGAAGGACGTTTTGTCTGTTTAAGAAGAGCTAATGATGTTTCCCAAAATGATTCATTTTCACCTTCTCCAACAATTACAAAACATGACAATCAGGAATTTGGAACTCATCATGCAAGAGATGTTTTTGAATTATTTCAACAAGAAGGAAAAGATTTAAATCTATTTTCTTCAGCAATCAAGTTACCAACTCAATACATGCACACTTTATGGTTTAATTTATCATTTGAAGAAAATATTGATCTTGAAAATATTTCAGATGACTTAAAAAATAGTGAATTTTTAATGTCCACTGAAAAACTTTCCTCAAATAAAGTTTTTTCATTTGGTAGAGATCATGGTTATCATGGAAGACTTTTATCACATGGAATTATTGCAAAGGAATCTCTACATGTAAAAAATAACAATTTAACAGGGTATTGTTTTACTCCCCAAGATGGAAACGCATTATTATCCTCTGTTGCAGCATCAGTAAATTATTTTTATAAGGATAGCTGGATAGATAAAATGAGTGTATTCGATAAATACATATTCAAAAACATTTAATTTTCATGGAAGAAACCCTCACACTAATAACGGTTATCACAGTTGTATTAGCGCCAATTATATGGTTGATTGTTACGTTAAATAAAAAAATAAATAAAGCATTGGAAAAAGCATCAGAAGTTTTGAATTTCCAGATTGATATTCCAGGAAATATCTTTAGAAAGAAAAAAATATTTGGAGAGATAGACGGATATAGATGTGAAATAGAAGTTTTTACAAGAAGTCATGGTCGTTCCTCAACAACGTATGTTTCTTTCTATGCATTTTTTCCTCAAAGCTTAGATATGGGTATCAAAATAAATTGGAAAGGTGAAATTGACGGTGATGACGAGCATCTCACAGAATTATTTATAGAAAGAAATGATTCAAAAATTGAAGAGGCACAAAAAACTCTAAGAAGATTAAGAGTGTCTGATACTGTTGTAAATTCCAGGAAAATATTATTTATAAAATATTACAAACCAGAAGAAATTGTAAATACTATGCATGAAGTACTAAATCTTGCTAAATCTTTAAAGTAAATTATTTTATCTTGAAGATTTCTTCTGTTTTTTTATAAACTTTATTTTCAATCGTTTCTAAATTAGATAAAATTTCAGAATCTATTTTTTCTTTCTCTTTCCATATTGGAACCATAGCATCCCATACCCCCTCGCCTTTCAATCGTGAATAAATGGAAGCAACTATATGTATGCCGATCAATGCATAACTGAGGAATGCTGAAAATTCATGAATTGCGACCGCAAAGTTAATACCAGGAAGACTGTATGCAAATAAAGCAGCAATAATCAAACCTGTAGTTGGCAATAAAATTAAAGTTAAATAAACAAGCCTATGGATTGTTTTAGCAATGAATAAATGTCCTTTTGGTATTTCAATTTTGGCACCTAACAAAGTATCAACATCTTTCATATAGAAATATCTAATAAAAACAATCCCTAAAAATATTCCAGCAAAGACAATTTCAACCATGAGTATTGACGGATTATTCAATTGATCTAATTCTTCTACTTGTTTAAATATTCCATACGCATATAACAAAGAAAATGTCCAGTGTATAAACTTAGATGTTTTGGTATGGGTTTTCACAATCTTATTTATAGTAATTTATTAGACTTTTCAACTTTACCGGCATATCAATTAATTTGAATTTTAAACAGTTTTTTTCGCTAACTCTCTTCTAGAGAAATACACAATAACTGGAACAATAAATATATTTGGCATAGCCCAGTTCATCCACTCTTGTGGAAATAATTCATTTGTGCTGATAAATGCCGTAGTGGCTGCAATTGTTCCAGAAAGCATAAGAATTAAGTGGGTGTTAGCTCTGTCATAAAAATTTGGCTTGTAAGTTCTTCTATACCTGTTGAGATCATATGCTGTAATAGTTAAGCAAGCGACTCCAAAAATTAACGCAACTGTTCTCATATCTTCCTTTTGACCGTAATTTCCAAACTCAAGAACATCTGTTGCATTTAATAACAACATCACACCAGCAATGAACATTAGTAATGTGAGAGTTTTATCCACATTCTCCCTGGCTCCAGTTCGCACTTTTGCTTGTCTAAATCCAGCAAAAGCAAAGTAAAAAGAGAGAATTGCAATAGCAAACAAAAATGGTTGCACAACACCCATCACGCTAAGTGGTATAGCTGTCACAAAAATAGTTGACATACCATAGACGTAATACATTCCATACTTTTTATGACGCTTGTCACCTTTTTTTAAAAAAAGTAAAAGATACGCTGTGCCTAAAGAAACAAATCCTGCCAAAATATGAATATACAGCAATGGTTTTTCTAAATCTGTATACACTCCATCGATTAATGTCATGACAGCAGTTCCTTTCTTAAAGCTTCATCCATACGTTCAATTGAATATCGTAACATTACTCTTGGTATACAGCGTTTATTTTTTTTATATCTGGAACAACCACTCCCAGAAACTTATCGCCTTCTCCATACTGGCCTTTCCCAGTTTTAAAAAATTTAGGTAGGAATTCTTTTTTTTCTAAATTTACCGACTGTCTTAATTCTTTTTTAAATTCAGAAAGAGACATTTAAACTAATTCGAAGGACTTAATTATATTTTCTAAGCCTTCTTTTGCATCTGCAAACAACATTTTTGCATTGTCATTAATAAACAGTGGGTTTGCAATGCCTGCATAGCCTGGTGACATGGATCTTTTTATCACAATGACTTGTTTTGCCAGGTCAACATCGAGTATTGGCATGCCATAGATTGAAGAATTTTCATCAGTTCTAGCTAGCGGATTAACAACATCATTTGCTCCAAGAACAATTACAACATCTGTTGAAGAAAACTCAGAATTAATATCTTCTAGAGTAAACATATCTTCATAATCAATGTCTACCTCGGCTAATAGAACATTCATATGCCCAGGCATTCTTCCAGCTACTGGATGTATAGCAAACTTAACTTCAATATTTTTATCTTTCAAAGTATTTATTAATTCTTTAACAGCTGCTTGAGCTTGTGCAACTGCCATTCCATATCCAGGAACAATAACTACAGATTCTGCATAGCTTAATTGAATTGCAACATCTTCTGGAGAGGTGCTTATTGGATCTTTTTCATATTCATTATCTGCCGTTGTATTACCAAAACCACCTTTAAGCACATCTAAAAGCGTACGATTCATTGCAGCACACATGAGGAGTGTAAGAATTATTCCAGATGCACCTACCAAAGCACCAGCTACGATCAAAATAATACTATTGACAATAAATCCTGCTGACATGGCTGCTATTCCAGAAAGTGAGTTGAGGAAAGCAATTACTACAGGCATATCTGCACCACCAATTACAGCAACTCGAATAACTCCAGCAATTAGTGCAACTAGAATAATAAATTCGATTTCAAAATTGTCCATTTCTAAAACTACTGGGATTAAGATAACAACAGGTAGAAATACTGAAAATATATTGGCAAATTTTGTGCTAAAGTTATTTAATTTTCCACGGAGTTTCATGACTGCAACAAGACTTCCTGAAAAAGTAAACATTCCAATAACCATTGAAAATATTGCTACAAAATAATCATTAAAAGGTAAGGAGCTATTAGATAACTCAACATATGCGATTGCGCCAGAGGCGCCTCCGCCAAAACCATTAAACAAACCAACAAGTTCAGGCATTTGTGTCATTTGAACTCGTTTTGATATTATAACTCCAAGAAGTCCTGAGATACCAATTGTGATGTAAAAAGCAGAATCATATTTTGAAAAATCAAAGTTAAAGGCACTAAATACCGCTAACGCCATAGCTAGCATTGCAAATAAATTTGCTCTATGTGCTGTTGATGGCCTTCCAAAAAGCTTTAAAGCGAATATAAATAATACAGCTGAGATCAATAATATTATTTCAATCATTTTTCTTAAACATTTCTAATATTCGGCCAGTTACTGAAAACCCTCCAACAATATTCAGGGTTGCAAATGATATTGCAATTAAAACGATAATTTGAAGTATTTGAGATTCACTTACTTCTGGATAAATCAGAATTGCTGCAATTAATGTAATTCCAGAAATAGCATTTGATCCAGACATAAGTGGTGTGTGTAATGTCTGAGGAATTTTAGATATGAGTTCGTATCCAATAAAGCTTGCTAGAAAAGTTATTAACAATGTAAGTAAGAAAGTTGCTTCCATTATGAACTCATCTCTGTAAAAATCTCATCATCACTGTTCTCTATATATAGTTCGATTAAATTTCTAACATTCTCTGAATAAAGCTTTGTTGCTGCATGTTTTACGGAATTTAGAATGTCTGTTTCACCAACTATTTTTACACCATTTAATTCAACAACTTTATTCACCACAGTACCTTCACAGTTTCCACCTGTACCAGCTGCTAAATCGATAATCACAGAATTCTTTTTCATCTTTTCAATGGTTGACTTTTCGATTAAGACAGGTGCTTTTTTTCCTGGTATTTGAGCAAACGTTAAAACAACGTCACTATCAATTACTTGTTTCTTTAATGCTTCTTGAATTTTTTGATTTTCCTCTTCAGAGACTTCTTGTGCATAAACACTGTCTTGTGCTTCAGTGCTTGCTTCTACAAATTTAGCACCTAAAGATTCCACTTGATCCTTGGCTTCTTTTCTAATATCAAAAGCCCAAACTCTAGCACCAAGTCTTTTTGCAGTTGCAATTGCTTGAAGTCCAGCAACCCCAACTCCTAAAATTAAGACCTTGGAAGGTTGAATGTTTCCTGCAGCAGTTGTCATCATTGGTATTACATCAGATGTCTCTTTTGCAGCTCTTAAAACTGATGCATATCCAAGCAAGTTGGCTTGAGAAGAAAGAGCATCTAAATTTTGAGCTCTTGAAATCCTAGGAAGTTTAAAGAAGCTTAATATCTTAATATCAGGTCTTAATTTTTTAATTTCTTCGATCTTTTCAAAATCAAATATTCCAATAAGGACTGCTCCTTCTTTTAAATCCTTTATTGTTTTATTTTCAATATTTTCTACACAGGCGATAACATCTAAATCACTTAATTTAGAAATAGTCTTTACATTTTCTTGTTTAGAATCTGGATAATTAAGGTAATCAAATATATTTTTTTCTAAATGGAGATCCATAGAATATTTCTCAAAAGATTCAGGGTGTATTGGAGCCCTGTATCCCTCAACATCTGTTAAAAACCCAATATTCATTATTTTATTTTATTCCTATTAAGAGTTATATATAAATAAACTTAAAAGATGAGAATTGCTGTATTTGCTGATAAATTTTCTGGAACACTTACATCCGATGAAGTTATTGGTGAGATAAAAAAGATATTTAAATATAACAATATTAAATCATCATTCTTTCCAGTAACAGATGGTGGTGAGAACTCAACAGAGATATTTAAAGAATATGGTTTTGAAACACAACAGATGTCTATGAAACAAGATTTTTCTGGCAAATGGTTACCTGTCGAGACTTTAAAAGTAAATAAAAATATATACATTGAAACCTCTCAGCTAATAGGTATAAAAAATACAAATGATTTATCTTTAGATCTAAATACATCATGCCTTGCAAAAATAATTGAGGATGTAGATATTTTGTCAATGGGAGGCTCTAGAACAAATGACGCTGGAATAGGTTTACTCAGCAAAATGGGAATTGATTTTCTAAATAATAAAGATGTAATAGAAGATCCAAAGCCAAAAGATTTCAAATTAATAAACAATGTAAAAATTAATGAAAGTTTTAAAAAAATTGATAAAAAAGTCTTAGTCGATACAAACATTCCACTACTTGGTGAGAACAATGCTTTTAATGTGTTTGGACCTCAAAAAGGATTAGTAAATAGTGAAATTAAATTTTTAGAAAAAAATGTTGAAAGAATTTTCAATTTACTTTCAAATGAGATGACTAGTTCATTGGATCCATTTAAAGAAGGAACTGGTGCCTCTGGTGGTTTAAGTTTTGCATTGGGTGAGGTTCTCGGATGTGAAATAATCTCAGGTCCTCAATTCTTTTTGAATGAGACAAAACTATTAAAAAAAATAAATAATTTTGAAATTGCGATCTTATGTGAGGGAAAATTTGATTTTTCATCTATGAGTGGAAAAGTACTAGGAGAGATTTTAAAACTTCATACAGGGCAAACTTATTTTTTAGGTGGCAAGTTTGACTACAATGATGAAAGTATCTTTACAGATATATTTGAATTAGGAAATAAAGGTATGAAAAATTCAAAAAAAGCATTAAGAGACTCAGCATATATATTGGCCAAAAAGATAGGTAAATAGGATGAGTATCGCTTCACCATGTATTAATGTTTGTGTGACTGATCCAAATACTGACTTGTGTTATGGGTGTTCGAGAACAACAAAAGAAATTAAAGAATGGTCAAAATACAACGATAATGAACAGTTACAAGTTATTGAAATAAGTCGTAATAGGATGGATGGGTGGCAACGTAAGGCGTTTGACAAAGCATATAAAGAAAAAGTTGAAACTGGAACAAGCCCTGTTAAAAAACAAAAGTTACAAAACCAACAAAATTAGTTATCTTCTAAAATTTTTTGAGCCTTTGTTCTAACAACTTTTCTTTCATCATTTTTCAATCTCTTAGCAACTTCTATCAGCTTTAATTTAAGAGACTTGTCTGACTTTGAAAGCTTTTCTAGAAGCTTCATGCCTTGAGCAAGAATCATCCAATCGCTACTGTTTTTTGTCCAGTTCAAAACAATTGTTTTAATTTTACTTACTTCCTTTTCTTCAAAATGATTTAGAAAATCAAAATAAATAGTTATGAGTCCTAGTTTTACAACATTGTGTTTTGAATTAGGAAATTGATTTAAAAATGTATCTTTATTTTTTAGAAAAACGTTTTTGTCGTCTTTGATAATTCTCTTTACTCCATTCATTGCCCTCATTGCAACAAGTGAATTTTCAGAATAAAAGCATTGAAATAAATGTTCTACTTTTTTAGGATTTTTTTTAATAAAATCTACAACTTTTAAAGTTTCTCCAAGAGAATTTTGCTTACCTTTACTTAGCTCAAACTCAAAGTTCATTTTTCTTTAAATTACTCTACTATAAATCTTTACTCACCAATGGGATACTTGCAAGCAAATCAGTTGGAATATCATCTACAGAACCTTCATAATCTCCATAAACATTACATATAGCTCTGGAATATGTTTTGTTTCTTCAATGATTAACTCCGTTGTAGGGGTAATAACTTCCTCTACCATTTCATTACTTGAAGTTTGAGAACAAAAAGTAAAAAAGAGTATCAACAATATTGAATACTTTTTCATTTGGCAATTATAAAATAATTATTTAAGAGAATAAAGATTTAAGCAATTCTTTGTCAGGAATTGTAAAGATTTTTTCAATAGTGTCAACATACAATTCAAAAGCTAAGGGTAGTTCTGATCTAACTTCGTTTATTGTGCTGATTTCAAATTCACCATGAGGTAAATCAAATATATCACCATAACCCCAAGATGTAACTATTACCCAAAAAGAAAATTCTTGAACAGTAACTCTGTTATATCCCTCTATGTCTCCATTGTTTTTTATTTCCTCATAACTAGAAATATCATAGATATTTTTTTCAACTGCTTCATTCATTGCCATATGAATTTTAGAATTTGTATCTTCCCAGCTCCATTCAGGAAACTCTAGGAGCAATCCTGCACCTGTAATTGTATGTAGTAAATGCTCGACAACTTCTCCGATTGTACCAATTGTATTTGCATCTTTATATTCCCAAATAAAATCTGTGTGGTTATCTTCATAACCATTACCTGGACAGCAGTCTACAGATGGATTTGGCGAATCAAAATTATAATATTCTGGGCCTTCAAAACCAATTCTCTGAAAAACCTTTTCATTATCAACAGTATTTAAATATCTTGATCTAAGGCCGTTGTCTATATTTTCTCCTTGTTGCAACATTTGAAAATATGTTTCTGCAACTTTATACATATATTCATCAGAAACTTCAGGAAGAGCAAAAATTCTTAATCCCGCAACATCAACATATTTTTGATAATCCCTAAATGATGTGTCAGTTACTATTTCACCAATTGAGATTACATTTTCAGAACTGTAATCTTCACGCTCTTCATTAACTTCTTCAATTGTTGTTGTTGTAGAATCATCATTTTCTTTTTGTTGTTCAGTAGTTGTTGTTGGTTCATCTGAGTTACTACTTATATTTTCTGTAACTTCAACATCTCCTTCACCTGCTACACAAGCTATAAAAAAGATTAAAAATAAAATTGATATTTTTTTAAAAAGCATCATGTCAATGGTCTTAACTTAGCAGTAAAGTGTCTTAATTGTTTTGGTTGCTCAATAATTTCATAGCCTTTAAGTTTTTCTTTACTTTCAGCTAGTTTTTCAAGAACTTCCGCTACATAATCAAAATGACTTTGTGTATAAGTTCTTCTTGGAGCAGCGAGTCTTACTAATTCATGAGTTGCTGGTTCGTCAGGCTCACCATTTGCACCTGCAGCCCCAAATGCCAAAGTACCTAATTCAACAGCTCTAACTCCACCAATTAAATATATCTCACACGCAACTGAATGACCAGGATATTGATGAGGAGGTATGTGTGGAACAAAAGTTTTTGCATCTATGTAAAGGGCATGGCCACCTGCAGGCTGAACAATTGGAATGCCGTAACTCAAAGCTTTTTCACCCAAATATGAGATTGACCTTGCTCTGTATTCAAGATAATTTTTATCTGTAATCTCTTTGAGGCCTTGAGCAAGTGCATCTAGATCTCGTCCAGCAAGGCCGCCATAAGTTGGAAAGCCTTCGGTCAAAATTAAAAGGTTCCTTGAAGCTTCTGCAAGCTGATCATCATTAAACGCCAGGATTCCTCCAATATTGCCAAAACCATCCTTTTTCAAACTAATTGTGCAACCATCAGCAAGCCTAAATGCTTCTTTTGTTATATCTCTAATTTCTACACCCTTATAATCCTCTTCTCTCTGTGAAACAAACCAAGCATTTTCAGCAAACCTGCATGCATCAAGTAAAAGCATTTTGTTGTATTTTTCGCAAAGCTTTTTAGTACTTTTTAGATTCTCCATTGAGACTGGTTGACCACCACCTGTATTATTTGTAATTGTCATCAGAACAAACGGAATTTTTTCACCTTTTTTACTTAAAATATCTTCAAGCTTTTCAAGATCGATGTTCCCTTTAAAAGGTGCAGGTGACAATAAATCTAATCCTTCTTTACAAAGTAAATCTATAGGTTCAGCTTTTACAAATTCAAAGTTAGCTTTTGTTGTATCAAAGTGGCTATTACTGGGTATTATATCTCCCTCTTTTACGGTCACTGTTGCCAATATTTTCTCACTGGCCCTACCTTGATGCGTAGGAATTATATGTCTATAACCTGTAAGATCTGATACAACATCATGAAATCTTTGCCAAGAGTGAGAGCCTGCATATGCCTCATCACCACGCATAATCGCTGCCCATTGTTCGGAAGACATTGAACCTGTTCCTGAGTCTGTTAATAAATCAACAGTTACCTCTTGAGACTTCAAGCCAAATACATTCCAATGTTCTCTTTCTAAAAAGCTTTTTCTTTCCTTGGGAGTAGTTATGGGGAGAGATTCAACGGATTTAATTTTAAACGGTTCAATTATTGTCTTGAACTTCATACAGAGATTGTAACTGACTTTAATAACGATATCATTATCTTTATGGTTGAAATACATCAGACAGTTGAAAAAATATTTGAAAGCAATAAGGACAAACTAGAGGCTTTCGAATGTAAAGATGAATTTTCTGATACACAAAGTTTTTGTGACCATTATGGATTTAAAATAGAAGATTCTTGTAACGCAATATTACTTAAATCAAAAAAACCAGAGGAATTTTTTGCATTATTTTGTGTTTTAGGATCAGACAGATTGGATGTCAATCATAAAGCTAAAAGCCTATTAGGTGCAAAAAAAGTAAGTTTTGCTTCAAGAGAAGAAGCTGAGATAATTACTAATCAAATTTACGGAGGTATAAGTCCTCTAGGCTTACCGGAGGAAATAAGGGTATATATTGATGAGAATGTAATGTTAAGAAATAAAGTTTTTATCGGTGGTGGTAATAGGATAAGTAAATTTTTTCTAAAGCCTTCTGATTTAAAAGATTTAACTAATGGAGAAGTTGCAGAGCTAACTCAATCCATCTCTACATAAACTTGCTGCTTGAGGGGAGAAAGCTTTACCGTTCAAACCAGGAAATCTACCAGCCTGTAAATAATATTTTAAGAAAGTTCTAACATTTCTAAAATCATCATCTGAAATCTCTTGAGGAGTCGTCAAAACATTCAATGGATTTGGTAAATTTCTCTCCAAAAAAGATTTTTGTTCACTATCTAGTTTTTCAACGTATTCAGAAAGTAGTGAAACTGTTACTTCATAGTCTTCAATTACATTGATGCAGTTTTCATATTCATTGACAGAAAGAGGGCTAACATCAACACCATAGTCTGTCCTGTATTGAAAAAACAAAACTATAACGACAAATAATATCAAAGTGTAGAAAAATATTTTTATTGGAAAAAAAATTACTTTTCTAATTGGCCAAAGAATTGCTTTGATTATCCTCACAAATTTATTGTAATGTAATTACAAGGCACTGACACGCACCACCAGATTTAAGAAATTCTGAAACATCTGATATCTCAATATTGCATCCTAAATCGGCAACCGTTTCAATAATGTCTATATCATCAGATGGAAAAATTACAGATTCATTTATTACAACACAGTTGCAGGCAAGTTTGTTTGCATCGTTTTCACTCACAGGAATTAAGTTAAATAAATCAGAAAATTCGTTTAATGAAGAGTCCTCAAATGCTTCCGGATAAAAAATTGCGTCGTTATTATTTGTTGGAAGGTTCTGAAAACAAGTATCAAGATGATAAAATTTTTCATCAACTAACTTTACAATTTTTGGTTTGAGTTCAAATTGTTCTGCTATGTAAATTAAAGCCTCTTTATCACTTCTAACACCATATGATCCAATTAAATACTCACCGTAAACAAAAGCATCCCCTCGCCCTTCAAATTTATGTTCTGAAGGAATACGAGCAACATCATAACCATTTTTTTTGAACCAGTTTTCATAAATGATTTCTTCTCCTTGCCTTTCTTGAAATTTAAAGTTTGATATAAGAACTGATTTGTCTTTTATAATGCCGGAGTTTGCCGTAAATACTAAGTCTGGATAAACAGTATTACCAGGAATAACTTTAACTTCAGCTCCGCATTTTTCAATAGTTGACTTAAATCCACTCCATTGGTCTTTTGCTAGCTCCAAATTGACCTCAACACCTTCAACCATCCATGGGTTAATTGAGTACTCTATTCTAAAATACTCTGGGGAACTCATTAATACAGTGCTATTTTGCATGTAAACAGTTTACAATTTTATACATTAAATGTATATTTTCATACATGGATAACATCAAGCTTTTACCTATTAATAATTCAAATGTTGAGAACTGCCACGCTATAAACGAAGATAATGTTCCTAATGTAGGTACAAGAACTTTTGAAGAGTTTAAAGAATTGGTAGAAAACTCTGACTTTCATAGATGTATCATTCATGAAAACAAAGTTATTGGATTTATTATTTGTTTTCAGGATTCATCAAAAACAAAATCGTTCATGTATAACCTAAAACATAAAAATTTCAATGAATTTAGAAATCGTTTAAAAAATTTTATGTATATCGATCGAGTTGCAGTTGATACTGAATTTAGAAAAATTGGGATAGCATCATCAATGTATGAAAAACTTCTTGAGTTTTGTTTAGAGTTAAATATCGAAAATCTGACCGCAGAAATAAATATACTTCCTTCAAGAAATGAAGTATCTTTTCATTTTCATGAAAAATTTGATTTCGTTGAGATAGATACAAAAAAGTACTCCGATGATTATGAAGTTTCATTACAAAAGAGAATTCTTTAAGTATTAAGATATAAATATTAATGAAATTTAAATTACCTCGTAGACAAAGAAAAAGTTTTGAAACAATATCTGGAAAGCCTATAGACACTAACTTAAATAAAAAAGAGGCTCTTGAGATTTTTGAAATGGTAAAAAAGATTTATTCTAGCGCTCCAAATACTTTTGGTTCTGCGAAAGGAAAAAAAGAAGATGCATTAGAAATGTTAATGATCATAAGTGATCAAATTGCAAAGGAGTATAAAGATTGTGAAGTTATTTGGAGACAAGGTGTCCCAGAAATTACTAAGGTAAAAGATTAATGAAAAAAGTTATTATCGATGCTGATACTGGGTCAGATGATGCTGTTGCCTTATTAATGGCTTATAGAAACTTAGCAAAAGAGAATATATTAGGAGTTACACTAGTCTCAGGAAACGTCCCTCTTGATCAGGCTGTTTTAAATACAATTTATGTCAACGAATTATGTGAAGTCGACATACCTATTTATAAAGGTGCAAACAAACCATTAAATAGAGAATATCTAGAGGTTTTTGATTCAAAAACTGCAACAAACATTGCTCTAAGTTATACAAATGAATCAACCTCAGCTCAGCACGTGCATGGTATTGATGGTCTGGGTGATATTGGGTTATCTCCTATAAATAAGGAAGTAGAAGCCAAAACTGCGGATGAATTTTATAAAGAGGTTTTGGAAAACGAAACTGATTTAGAAATAGTAACTTTAGGTCCATTAACAAATATTGCAAATATGATTGAAAAAAATAAAGAAAGTCTTGATTCAATAAAACATATTTACATAATGGGTGGAAGTTCAAATGCATTGGGTAATGTTACAAAATTTGCAGAATACAACTTTTGGGTTGATCCAGAAGCAGCAGATATAGTTCTCAATGCGGGAATACCTACAACAATGATTGGCTGGGATCCTTCTTTATACGATGCAATGATTGACATAAATAGGATAAATGAAATTGAATCTTTAAATACAAAATTTTCTAAGTTTACAAATGATATCCAAGTTGTTTTAAGAGAAATGATGAAAGAATTGCTTAATCAAGATGCATATGATCTTCCTGATCCATTAGCGATGTCTGTATTTTTAGATGAAACGATAATCAGCCAGTCAGTAGAAGCAAATGTAAGAGTTGATGTTCGTGATGGAATGACCAGAGGAGGATGTGTCATAGACTACATGAACATTGAGCCTGAAACACATAAGACAAGAATTGTGCAAAGGTGTAATCCTGATAAGTTTTTTGAATTATTAAAAAGCAGCTTAGTCTAGTCGGTTACTCTTCTTTATCTTCAGATTCAGTGGAATCTTTGTTTTCATCCTTGAACAATTCTGAAATTGCTCCAATACTGCCCAAAGTTGCAGATAAATCTGCTGGCAAAAATATTTTTGTAGCATTTCCATCAGCAACTTTTTCAAGAGATTCTAGATATTTTATTGCTATCAAATCGTTTGAAGGATCACCTGCATGAATCGCATTGAAAACTTTTAATATAGCTTCAGCTTCACCTTCTGCTGTAACTACTCTTTCATACTTTTCAGCATCAGCAACTTGTTTTAATGCTTCAGCTTCACCTTGAGCACTTAGAATTTGTGACTCTCTCTCACCTTCTGCTGTCAAAATTGCAGCTCTTTTCTCACCTTCAGCTTCAGTAACAGCAGCTCTTCTATCCCTTTCAGCTTTCATAACTTTATTCATTGCATCTTGAACATCTTGAGGTGGATCAATTCTTTGAATTTCAACACGTACAACTCTTGTACCCCATTTATCTGTTGCTTCGTCTAGTATCAATTTCAAAGATGTATTAATAGTCTCTCTTGAAGTTAAAGCAGCATCTAACTCAAGATCACCAACCACGTTTCTTAGGTTGGTTTGTGCTAATTTTGTTGCTGCAGTGATAAAATCTCCAACGTTATATACAAGTTTTTTAGGATCAGTTGGTTCATAATAAATGACTGCATCAACAGTAATTGTGACGTTGTCTTTTGTAATAACTTCTTGTGGTGGAACATCGATAACTTGTTCCCTCATGTCTACGATGATTAATTTTTCAATCCCAGGAATTACAATGTTTAGTCCTGCGGTTGCTTCACGATTATACTTACCAAATCTTTCAACCAATCCTTTTTCGAATGGTCTTAAGATTCTGAATATTCTAAACGCAATAAAAATTAGAAGACCAAATAATATTACGCTTCTTACAATTGATACTATAAATTCCATATAACGATTCTATTCATGAAAGGGATATACGCTAATCGAGATTAACTATTTGTTTCTTCTATATCTTTTTCTTCTTGTTCGTATCTATTTAAAGCAAGCATAAACATAATAAAAAGTATTAAAGATCCAGCAAAATAAGTTATTGGAATAATTCTAATTTCTAGAGCATTTAGACCATCTATCGATGATGGGGCTGGGCCCCTAGGAGCATAAAGTATAAACAGAAATGAATTAATAACTAGCCATCCAAAAGTTGCGGCTCCAACAACAAGGAAACCAAGTCTTCTACCTAAGTTTGTTGCGTTCAAAATAAAAGTTGATCCAAAAAATGAAAGAACAAAAAAAACAAAAAGAAAAATTCCAGTAAATGTCAAATTAGATGACAACAGGGTTCTCATTATCTCACGCATCAGGTGTCATTCCTCTCAAATAATCTATAACCAATTCTATATCTGACTGTGGAAGTACCGCACCAAATCCTGGCATTTTTCCACCACCAACTCCATTGACTCCATAACCTTTACCATTGACAGAGCCATTAATAATAAAATCGATGAAGTCATCTCTCTCTTTAAACTGAATATTTACTCGTCCACCTTTTAATGCAGGACCTAACCCTCCAGAACCAATTGTTTTTGTATATGCAGCTCCTGCAGAATAACCAGCAGTGTGACATCTCGCACAATATGCATTAAATATTCCTACTGCTCTTGTTGCTTTGTCATAATCTCCATCAAAAGTTGAATCTGCAATATCTTGGAAATCAATAAGCCATAATTTTTGTTCGTAAGCATTTTCAAGAAATGCTAAACCTTTTTCTGCTTCCACCATAAATTTGTCATAACCATCAGTAAGTATTCCTAGATTAATAACACTCGTTTCGAGATCAGAAAGGTATCCTCTAGCAACTGATGCATCTTTTCTTCCTGGTGTTGATTCTTCTTCATCTGGGTTTAGATTTAAAACTGCAGTACCCAAAACATCTGCAACACTTTCACTGTAAACTGATATATCTGTTTCTACCGAATCAAAAAGCCCATCTTCATCGGTGTCGATTCCGTTCTGCCTTGATAGGATGGCAGAGACAATTTCAACAGCTTCAATTGCAACAGGTAATCTTTCCGGAGCTGCCTTAATGTTGTCAATAAGTTCATATTGTTTATTAATCTCACTTTCAACTTGTAAATCAGAATTTTCAATTCGCAGCAAAGATGAGTTTATATTTTGTTCAATTTGTTGAAGTTCTTCACTTTGTGGAATTTGAAAATAATGCAAATACTCTATCAAGTCGTCAAGCTGTCCATCATTCATTGGACCTCCGCCTTTTAGACCCCAAGCTGGCATAGGTGAGTTTGCTCTTCCGTATATAAGCCAATATCTTACTTCTTCATCATCATATCTATAAAACACATTGTTTATTGCAGGGGCTGCCCATGTAACACTGACACCACTTCTTTTTTCAACGTATGAAGCTGCTCCTCCACTTCCATCTACTCCATGGCAGTTTCCACACCCAAACTCTTCGTAAAGATGGTGACCTCTTTCAACTGAAACGTCGTCAAACTCCTCTACAAAACTTTCTTGTCTAGCTGGTTCACCAAGATAATAAAGTGGAATCATAATTGTAAGTAAAGAAGCTAGCACAACTGCTATTGATAATGTTTTATCAAGGTGAGTAGTCTCTAATTCATCATCTGGAAGATATTTTTGTAAATTTCTTGGTACTTTTTTGATTTTTCCTGCACCACGAAAACCAACTGCAGAAAAATAAGCTATTGCACCAACCACTGCTAACGCGATTAATGTTATGAAAAATGAGCTGTTCATTTTATTCCTCAGTCTCTGCGATTGTGATACATGAAAGTCCTTGTGGATATTTCACAGACATACCAGCAGCTCGAGGTGACTCGATAACTGATCCTGTATCAATAATTAATTTTCCTCCTGAAACACTTACAATAAATCTATCTAAGTTTCTTGGAGCAGGACCTGCATAATACTCGCCAACCATGTTGTATTTCGAACCATGACATGGACATTCAAATCCTTGAGAAGTGTTACACCATGGAACACGACAGCCTAAATGAACGCATCTTTGATAAACAGCAACTAAACCCTCTGCAATGGTTCCACTATCAGAGAACTGAGAGTTACCACTGTCATCAAACGGTAAGACATAAGCTCTTGCTTCTGGAATGAATGCAGGAATAACTGAGCCATCTGATTGGAAAATTTGGTTTTTAAGATCATCAACCCTTCCAGCATCAATTTTAGATCCAAAACCTCCGGAAACTTTTGGATAAAAGAATCCAAGCCAAGAAATTAATTGGATACCAGCAAATGCTCCAAACGTGATTCCAAGAGCTTTACCCAAAAATTGTCTACGAGTCATTCCAGCTTCTTCCTCTGAAATTTCTTCATAAATAATTTCTTCTTTTATTGCAATGGATCCATCGGTTTGAATTTCTTCTTCCTCTTGTTCATCGTCTTCGGATACGTTTTCTTCTTCAAAATCTGGTTCATCTGGAGCTAAAAAATTTGTTTGAGATTTATCAACTTTTAAAGCTTTTTTGTCTAAATTCTTTTTCCAATTTAATCTTTTTGTTACAGCTTTTGGGGTTCTTCCAGTTACTACAGCTGCAATTCCAATTACACCAAATACACCAATAAATGCGATTGCAATAAATGAAAGCTCAACTAAAGTCATTCGAAATGGACCCAGTCAAGTAAGTCATCGAACCATACACCATCAATCCATGGATACGTCCAGTTCCAACCTGGGCCTCTAAATAAAATACCTATAAGACTTAATGTTCCAGCACCTGCCAGAAAAAAGGTCCACAACATTATTGCATATTTTCTTTTTGAAGGCTTATTTTCTTTATTTCGATCAATATATGGAATCGCCATAAATGCTGCAACACCAATTAGAAGAGGTATCATCACACCTGCAATCTGTGGATCCCAATAGGAGAGTAATTCTTGTAGTCCTAAAAAGTACCATGGTGCTTTTGCAGGGTTTGGTGTAATATTTGGATTTGCTTCTTCTAATAAAGGAGCTTGCAAAATTGCACTTATAAAAATCAAAAACGCTGTCATTGCCATTAATGAAATAAACTCTGGCAACATTAAATGAGGCCATGTGTTTACTTTATCAACTGGTTCAGAAGTTGGTTTTTGTATTGGCTTTGCTTTGACTACTGTAAGCAACCTTTGTGTTACTTTTGTCTCAGGAGCAAAATCTACTTCAGTAGGTACCT
>CACMHQ010000006.1:0-38652 GCA_902613615.1 uncultured Candidatus Actinomarina sp.
AGGTATTAGACCATATCTTCTTAAATCTTTTGGCTCAACATTATCGAAAATTGTACTTTCATTGACCTTATCTTTATTGTTCAAGTTTGTATTAAATCCTATGGAGTTGTCGCCAAGTCTTTTTCCAATTATTTGATCAAGTCCATCAAATGCTCCACCGACAATGAATAAGATATTTGTTGTATCAATTTGTAAATATTCTTGTTGAGGATGTTTTCTACCCCCTTGAGGAGGAACTTGTGCAGTGGTACCTTCTAGAATTTTAAGTAAAGCTTGTTGTACGCCTTCTCCAGACACATCTCTTGTAATTGAAGGATTATCTGATTTTCTCGTAATTTTGTCTATTTCATCAATGTAGATTATTCCTTTTTCTGCCTTTTTAATATCGAAGTCTGCGGCTTGAATCAAAGTTAATAAGATATTTTCAACGTCTTCACCAACATAACCAGCTTCAGTCAACGTTGTAGCATCTGCGATTGCAAAAGGTACTTGAAGTATCTTTGCCAAAGTTTGAGCTAAAAGTGTCTTACCGCTTCCGGTAGGGCCAAGTATCAGTACATTAGATTTTTGGATTTCAAGATCATCATTCTTTTCATCATCTTTATAAATTCTCTTATAGTGGTTATAGACTGCAACAGATAAAGTTTTTTTAGCTTCAGATTGACCAATTACAAATTCATTTAAGGCATGGTTGATTTCTTTTGGTAGAGGTAAATGTGTCTCACTTGTAGCTTCAAGGGTCTCAACTTTTTCTTCTTCGATAATTTCAACACAAAGCTCAATACACTCGTCACAAATGTAGACGCCTGGTCCCGCGATCAGTTTAATTACTTGTTTTTGTGATTTACCACAAAAACTACACTTTAACGGATCAGTTGATGATTCTTTACTAGCCATAACCTTACCCTGTTGTTATTTTTTGTCTGCTAACTCCCTTTGAGTTAGTACTTCATCTACTATACCGTATTCTAACGCTTCTTGCGCAGTCATCCAGAAATCTCTATCGGTATCAACAGCGATTTGTTCTATATCTTTTTTGGTAAAATCTGCCAAAAGTCCATTTATTTGGTTTCTCATATCTGTTATCAACTTTGCTTGGATTTCGATATCTTTTGAGGTGCCTTCTGCCCCACCAGCTGGTTGATGTAACATAATTCTTGCATGTGGAAGTGAGTATCTTTTACCTGGGGTTCCACCAGCTAAAATCACAGCTCCTGCTGAAGCAGCAAGTCCCATACAAACAGTTGCAACATCTGGCTTGATGTATTTCATTGTGTCATAGATTGCAAACAATGATGTTATAGATCCTCCTGGAGAGTTGATATATACGTAGATATCTTTCTCTGGATCTTCTGACTCTAAATGTAAAAGCTGTGCCATTATTAAATTTGCTACTCCATCATCAATTGGAGTGCCAAGAAATATAATTCTATCTTTTAAAAGCCTTGAATAAATATCGAAAGCTCTCTCGCCTCTATTTGTATTCTCAATAACTGTAGGTACAACATAATTTGAAGGCTCTTTTTTCATGTTATTCTTCCTCTCTTGTATCTGTATCTTGATTGTACACATCTTGAAGATATACTTTTTCACCGTTTTTGTCTATTGACGATCCTGACTTCAAAACATGAATCATTGCCTTATTTCTTAGGGATTCTGCCTCGAGATTAAGTCTGTGGGTGGTGTTTTCAACGTCGTCTTCGTTATCATGTGATTTCATATGTTCATCAATTACGGCGTTATCTTCATCTTCAAGCTTGATATCTAAATCCTCAATAACCTTATCTAGTATGACGACCATCGTTAAGTTTCTTGTAGCTTGTTTATTTAGATCTTCACGTAAAGTTTCCTCCGTAAGTCCAGTGACCTGAAAATAATCTTCTAACTTTATATTATTTTGTGCCAACTCGTTTATGAAGTTTTGAAGAATGCTATCCATTTCAGCAATCACTAACTGTTCTGGTAAGTCAATTTTTGCTTCTTCAATGAGCTTGTTTGTTAATTCTGCTTGATACTGAGAAGCTACCTGTCTTTTCTTAATCATCTCAATATTTTTCTCTAGCTCTTCTTTTAGATTTTTAATATCATCGAACTCAGTAGTTTCTGAAACCCATTCATCTGTTAAGTCTGGAAGTATTTTTTCTCTTACTTCTTTTACGAGAACTGTAACCTCAACATTCTCCTCCCCTAGTTGTGGAAGATTTTCATTAAATTTTACGATTGCACCAGGAGATACTGCCTCCAATTTTGAATCAAGTTGAGCGGTCAAAGTGTTGGATCCAACTTCGTAAAGATAGTCTTGAAAGTTAAAATCTTTCAAATCATTATTATTCTTTTTTGCAGAGATATTCACTAGCGCATAATCGCCTGATTGAACTGGTCTTTCAACTTTTGAAACTTCCGCAAACTGGGTTCTTACCCTGTCTATCTGATCGTCAAGTTCTTCTTCTGTTGGTTTTATAGACTCCACTTCAACTTCTTGTTCTAGTTTTGGAAGTTTAGATAATTTAGGCCAGAGAGTAATCAGAACATCAATTTCAAAGTTTTTTTCTTTCTTTTCAATTTTCTTAATTACTGGTCTTGTTGCTGGATTTATTTCTTCATCTTTTAGGATTGAAAACAATTTTTCTGGTAAGAATAGTTCTATTGCTTCTTCATTTATGGCATCTTCACCAACTTCTCTCGTGACGATATTTGGTGGTATTTTTCCGGGTCTAAAACCTTTTATTTTTAAATTCTTAGAAATTCTCTTTATTGCCTCGTCTTTATATTCTTCGAGGTCTTTATTGTCTACTTTTAGATCAAGTTCTTTCTCAAAATCACTCGTATTTTTTATTTTATATTTCAATTGTTCTCCTAAATAAGGTGGGTGACCGACGGGATTCGAACCCGCGACCTCCTGGACCACAACCAGGCGCTCTAACCAAACTGAGCTACGATCACCACGGCGCTCTCGATAGGACTCGAACCTATAACCTACAGATTAGAAGTCTGTTGCTCTATCCATTTGAGCTACGAGAGCCTCTTGAGCGGGTGAAGGGAATCGAACCCTCATAGCCAGCTTGGAAGGCTGGAGCTTTGCCATTAAGCTACACCCGCGCTAGTCGGGCTGGTGAGATTCGAACTCACGACCTCCTGCTCCCAAAGCAGGCGCTCTAGCCAAGCTGAGCCACAGCCCGCACGTCTAATTATTGTTCCATGATAACGCTTTTATGGAAACAATAAATCAAAAAATTTATAGTTAAGTAATATGAGTTAAGTTAATCTGTAAAAAGGGTCGCTAGCTCAATTGGCAGAGCAACGGACTCTTAATCCGCAGGTTCGGGGTTCAAGTCCCCGGCGACCCACGCGACATTTAGCGGATGTGGCGGAACTGGTAGACGCGCTAGATTTAGGATCTAGTGAGCTTTGCTCGTGGAGGTTCGAGTCCTCTCATCCGCACAAAATTAAGAGATTGCTACAACAAGTTCAGTTGACGAAGCAGTAGCTAGAAGCTTTCCATTCATATCACGAAGTTCACCCGTTAAGAAAATTACTTTTCTTCCTAATTTGTCAATCTTCCCCCGAGCTACGATTTCACCAGTGTCGGCACTTATCTGGCTTAAATAATTTACTTTTATATCAGTTGTTAATGCAATAAAACCCTTATCTAAATTACATTGGGCAGAAATACTATTACAAGAATCTAGAAGTGTAGCTGCTAATCCTCCATGAACGCTACCAATTGGGTTGTAATGAAACTCTTCGGGTACGCAGTAAAATGACGCCTGCCCTTTTTCATCGATTTCAATCTTGCTAAAACCCATTAATGAACCAATTCCAAAAGAATCTGGTTTTAATTCAGTGAATAATTTTCGTCTATCTTCTTTGTCTAGGTTAAGAAGTTTTTCTGCGATATCTAAAGGTGGATCCCAGGAATGTGTTCTCTCATTCATCGCTTGATTCAGATGATCTTGTTTGTAACTCAGAAACTATATCCGCATTTGCCAATGTGGTTACATCTCCTAGTTTTCTTTCTTCAGAAATATCTTTCAACAATCTTCTCATAATTTTTCCGCTTCTTGTTTTTGGAAGATCGTTTGTAATGACAATACTTTTAGGTTTAGCAATCGGACCAATTTTATCGCTCACATGTTGTCTAAGAGTGGATATAAGATCTTCATTGCCCTCAAAACCACCGATTAATGTTACGAATGCGGCAATAGCTTCTCCAGAAATCTCATCAGCTCTGCCTATTACTGCTGCCTCAGCAACCGATTCATGTGCAACAAGTGCGCTTTCTACTTCAGCAGTTGAAATTCTATGTCCAGATATATTCATCACGTCATCAACTCTTCCGAGAAGCCAGAAATATCCATCATCATCATATTTTGCTCCATCTCCTGCAAAATACATACCATCATACTTTGACCAATAGGTGTCAATATATCTTTTCTCATCTCCAAACACTGTTCTAAGCATCGATGGCCAAGGTGTTTTGATTGCTAAATATCCACCCTCACCTTTTGAGACTTCGTTCCCATTTTCATCAACAACAACTGCATCTATGCCTGGCATTGGACCACATGCTGACCCTGGTTTAGTACTAGTTATCCCTGGCAGGGGTGTAATCATTATTGAACCAGTCTCTGTCTGCCACCATGTATCTACAATTGCACAGGATTCATTTCCTATGTTTTCGTGGTACCACATCCAGGCTTCTGGGTTAATTGGCTCCCCAACAGTACCCAACAATCTGAGTGACGTTAAGTCATGTGCTTGGGGATGTTCGACTCCCCACTTCATGAAAGCTCTAATTGCAGTTGGGGCAGTGTAAAATATATTTACTTTATATTTTTCAACTATGCTCCAAAGTCTTTTTTCATCTGGTGCGTTTGGTGCACCCTCATACATAACGCTTGTTGTTTTGTTTGCTAAAGGTCCGTACACAATGTAACTATGACCTGTTACCCAACCACAGTCTGCGGCACACCAATAGATGTCATCTTCCTTTACATCAAATACTGCCGAATGTGTTGTAGTAACACCAGTAAGATATCCAGCCTGTGTGTGGACGATTCCTTTCGGCTTGGCTGTTGTACCTGATGTATAGAGGATATATAACATATCCTCTGCATTCATTACTTCTGGTTCACAATCAGCTTCCTGCTTATCTACAAGTTCGCTATACCAATAATCTCTGCCATCAACCATGGTTACTTCATTCTCAGTTCGCTTTACAACTATTACGCTCTCTATGTGATCGGTAAGCTTTAGGGAGTCATCCACATTCTGTTTTAAAGGAACTATATCTCCCCTTCTCCAAGCACCATCTGCTGTAATTACAACTTTTGCTTCGGCATCATTAATTCTGTCAGCTAGAGCTTCTGCAGAAAAACCTCCAAATACAACAGAATGTACAGCACCTATTCTTGCGCATGCAAGCATTGAGATAACAATTTCAGGGGTCATACCAAGGTAAATTGCGATTCTATCACCTTTCTTCACACCAAGCTCTTTGAGACCATTTGAAAGCTTACAGACCCTCTCATAAAGATCTTGATAGGTTATTTCTTGAGAGTCTCCTGGTTCTCCCTCCCAGTAAAAAGCAATTCTGTCTGCATCAGTCTCTAAATGACGGTCAAGACAATTGTAAGAAAGGTTGAGTTCTCCATCCTTAAACCACTTATAGAAAGGCGCATCTGAGTCGTCCAAAATCTCTTTGGGTTCTTTATACCAGGTGATTCTCTCTAAAGCTTGTTTCTGCCAGTAAGCAAGTCTGTCTTCATTGGCTAGGTCAAACCATTCTTGTGTAGCGTTTGCATTCTCTACAATGCTCGATGGAGGGTCAAAAGTTCTATCTTCTCCAAGTAAATTTTCAATTTTTTCAGACATTTTTTAATTACCTAACGTAATTATAAAAATTTTATGATGAACTTTCCATAAAATAATAATTAAAGCCATCACATAAAGCATTCCAAGATGCATTAATTATATTTTCGTGAACACCAATAGTGCTCCAATTTATCTCGCCATCTGTAAATTCAACGAGAACTCTCGTTTTTGCCTCAGTTCCATCTGAAGAGTCAATGATTCTGACTTTATAGTCAGTTAATTTAATGTTATCTACATCCGGATAGTTCTTATTCAAGGCAGATTTCAAAGCTTTATTTAAAGCATCGACAGGACCAACTCCCTCTCCTGTTGTTACGAATCTTTCTTCACCTACAGATATTTTACAAACAGCTTCTGAAACAACATTTTCAGAGTTTCTTCTTTCCGAATACACTCTGAAGCTTTCAAAATCAAAAAAAGATGGCTCTTCTCCTTTGATCTTTTTCATTAATAAATATAGAGAACCATCAGCAGCCTCAAACTGAAACCCTTGATATTCAAGATCTTGTACTTGCTCAATAAGATTTTTTGCATCATCATTTGTAAGTTCTATTCCAAATTCTTTTGCTTTAGTAATTACACTTGCTCTTCCAGCTAACTCAGAAACAGTAGTTCTGGTGTAATTTCCTACCTGACTTGCGTTTATGTGCTCATAGAGAGTATTGTCTTTTGACATACCAGAAGCATGAAGTCCTGCCTTATGTGTGAAGGCAGATGAACCAACATAAGGATGTCTTGAGTCAATAGCGATATTTACTAATTCCGCAATGTGATTTGCTATAGGAGTCAGTTTTTCAAGTGACTCTTCAGGCACTGTCTCAAAGTCCATTTTTAAAGAGAGGTTAGGAATAAGAGTACAAAGATCTGCATTACCAGTACGCTCGCCATAACCATTCATAGTCCCTTGAACATGCTCCACACCAAGGTTTACTGCAGCTAAAGAGTTTGTAACTGCACATCCATTGTCATTTTGAAAGTGAACGCCAAATGATTGATCGGGGTACTTTTCTACAATTGGCGTTAAAAGATTTGTGACCTCATGTGGAAGTGTTCCTCCATTGGTGTCACAAAATATAAAACAATCAACGCCCTCTTTTACTACTGCATCTAAAATTTTCAAAGTAGTATCTGAATCCTCTTTCAAACCATCAAAGAAATGTTCTGCATCAAAAAATACTTTTCGTCCATTATCTTTTAGATATTTAACGGTGTCTGTAGCCATTAGAATCGCACTGTCTACATCAGTCTCCAAAGCCTTTGTAATGTGGAGATTGGATGATTTACCTACAATACAGACATACTCTGTTTCAGAATCAATAAGTGCCTGTACTTGTGGATCCTCTTCAACTTTTACATTTAATTTTCTTGTAGAACCAAAACTAACTAATTTTGCATTCTCAAGCTTTAAATCTTTTTTTGCTTTATCAAAAAACTCTTTTTCCTTAGGTGATGCTCCAGGCCATCCACCTTCAATGTAATCAACACCCAACTCGTCAATTAACTTAGCAATAGCTAATTTATCCTTTACTGATGGGGAGATTCCCTCCTGTTGAAACCCATCTCTAAGTGTCGTATCAAATATGTCTATCTTCATTCGTCTTCTTCCAAAAAAAAACCCCTGCAACGCAAGGGTAACAACGATAAGTTCGTTGTTATTAAATAATAATTATGAAATTAATCATGAATACATAATAGTTTCGATAATTTGCTTGTCTACAAAAAATATATTTATTCTTTAAATGTCTCACTCAATAACATGAACATTTTCTCTGTTGCGATTTTCCTGTGACTGATCTTTGTCTTCTCCTCAAAACTTAGCTCAGCAAGAGTTTTACCATCTACTTCAAAAACTGGATCATAGCCAAATCCATTATCTCCTCTTGGTGATGTAGTAATCGTACCTAGTAGAATTCCCTCAGTATCTAGACGATTGTTTCCGTCAAAAAAATACAAAACTGTTTGAAAAAAGGCATTTCTATTATCTTCATTTTCCAAATTATTAAGCAGTTTTTGAATATTGTCTTCGGCTGTTGCAGTTTCACCTGCATATCTTGCTGTTTTTACTCCAGGCTCATTATTTAGAGCCTCTACAAATAATCCTGAGTCATCTGAGATAACAGGGACATTATGTTTTTCAAAAATCTCTTCTGATTTTTTCTGAGCATTACCAATGATCGTATCTCTATCTTCGACAACATCCTCTAAACTATCGTCAAAAATAATTTCAAAATCTGAATCTGAAAAGATTTCTTTAATTTCTTCGAATTTGTTTTTATTTTTACTGGCAAATAAAATTTTCATACATTTTTCTGTACGTCGAAAACTTTATTTACCTCATCTTTAGTCATCTCAAAAAGCTTGTCTAAGTCTTCCTTTGAGAATGGTTTCTGTTCAGCAGTTCCTTGAATTTCTAGAATTTCGAAATTGTCATTGAGAACTAGGTTTAAATCCACTTCAGCACTTGAATCTTTTTCATAATCCAGATCTGCGATAAATTCTCCATCGACAATTCCTACTGACAAAGCTGCAATCTGGTTCGTTAGTGGATTCTGTACTAATTTCTTTTGTTCAACAAGATTATTGAATGTTTCATTAAGAGCGATCCAAGCACCATTAATTGAGGCCGTTCTTGTGCCTCCATCAGCATCTAGCACATCACAATCAACGGTTACTAAATAACCATTGAGTATTGCTAAGTCGCAAACTGATCTAAGTGACCTACCTATTAATCTTGAGATTTCTTTTGATCTACCACCTTCGAATGATTTCCTTGATATTCTCTGATCTGAAGATCCAGGCAACATATTGTATTCTGCTGTTAACCAACCCTTATCTGAGTTTTCAAGCCATCTTGGGACCTTATCAGCAATGGAAACAGTAATCAAAACTTTCGTATTTCCAGACTCATAGAGCACTGAAGTGTTTTCTGAATTAATAAAATCTTTGGTTACTTTTATATCTCGCATAAATCTATTTCTTAAGGTGATAGTCTAGTTATTTCCCATGAATTATCATTTTTAACATAAATAAAGCGATCATGGGTTCTGCTTCTTCTACCCTGCCAAAACTCCCAGAAACTAATATCAATTGCATAGCCACCCCAATTGTCTGGTCTTGGAATATCTTTTCCTTCAAATTCTATTTCCAACTCTTTAATCCTGTCTTCAACCGTTTCTCTTCCTTCAATTTCAGTGCTTTGACTTGAGGCAATAGCACTTAGTTGTGCTCCCCTCGGTCTTGAAGCAAAGTAGTTATCAGATACCTCATCGGATGTTTTAGAAACTACGCCCTCAAGTCGAATTTGACGATGTAACTCAGGCCAAAAGAATAATCCGGAAATATTTGGATTGTTTTCCATTTCCCGACCCTTGCTACTTCCATAATCTGAGTAGAAAACAAGTTTGTTTTCGACAATATCCTTAAATAGTACATACCTTGATCTTGGTGTTCCCTCTTCGCTAATAGTAGATATCGCCATTGCATTTGCTTCATTAACCTCTGCGTCAATAGCGATTTGAAACCATACATTAAATTGCTCTAAAGGATTGGTATCGAGATCTTCGAAATTTAGTGGCTTGTCTTCGTACTCAACCCTAATTTTTTTTACTTTGTCAGATATACTGTCCATTTATTTTGATTTGATATAGTTCAATGCAGAACCAGCAAAAAACCAAGCAATCTGATCCTCAGATAGAGAATGATTTGCTTTGATTGTCTCTGTTTCACCATTTTCTTTTTCAAGAATAATCTCAACGGGTGTGTCAACTGCAATATCTTTTAGGCTACCTATAGTCATTTTGTCGAACTGTTCTATCTTTTCATAATCATTTTTGTCTTCAAAGACTAGAGGTAAAATACCCTGCTTCTTTAAGTTTGCTTCATGTATTCGTGCAAAACTTTTTACCAACACGACCTTACAGCCTCTAAATCTCGGCTCCATTGCTGCGTGCTCTCTTGATGAGCCCTCACCATAGTTTTCATCCCCAACAGCTACCCAGCTAACATTCTCCTCACTGTAATTCTTTGCTATGTTTGGCAATGTATCGACTTCCTTTGTGAGTATGTTTACACCATCACCTGCTTTTTCAGCAAATGCATTATTGACTCCATTGAACAAGTTTTGTGAAATATTTTCAAGATGACCTCGGAACTGTAACCATTTACCAGCAGGAGAAATATGGTCAGTTGTACATTTTCCTTCTGCCTTCATTAAGACACTCATTGAAACATAGTCTTCTTCATTAGGTGGAAGAAATGGGGTAAGTTTTTGAAGTCTATTTGATTCTGGATCTATTATTACTTCAACATCATCACCTGGTGTTGGTTGAATAAATCCCTCAAGTGTTTCTTCAAAACCTTTATCAGGTAATTCATCTGCAACAGGTGGGTTGAGTAAAATTTCCTCCCCATCTTGAGAAGTAAGAGTGTCACTTAAGAAGTTGAAATCTAATGTTCCGCCAAGTGCCAAACCTATAACAGATTCAGGTGAACCAATAAATGATAGTGTCTCTGCATTTCCATCATTTCTAGCTGGAAAATTTCTATTAAACGATGAGACGATTGAGTTACTCTCTCCTTCTTTGATGTCATCTCTTTTCCATTGACCGATACAAGGACCACATGCGTTCGCAAGAACAGTAGCTCCAATCGATTCTAAATCCTTTAAGTATCCATCCCGTTCTATTGTTGCTCTGGTTTGTTCTGAGCCAGGAGTAACCATCAATGGTACTTTTGCCTTTATACCATGCTTTGCAGCTTCTCTAGCAATAAAAGCAGCTCTACCAATGTCCTCATATGATGAATTTGTACAAGATCCAATCAATGCACTTGAGATTTTTACGGGATACTCATTGTCGTTTGCATCCTTTTTTAATCCAGAAATTGGTCTAGCTAAATCTGGTGTGTGTGGTCCAACAATATGAGGCTCTAGTTCATCTAAGTTAATCTCTATAACTTGATTGAAAAATTCTTCTGGGTTTTCTAAAACTTCATCATCAGCAGTGAGTAAATCCATTCTAGAGTCTGCTAAATCAGCTATTTCATCTCTGCCGGTAGCCTTTAGATAAGCGCTTCCCTTTTCATCGTATGGAAATATTGAGCATGTAGCACCAATTTCTGCACCCATATTTGTTATAGTTGCTTTTCCAGTAGTTGAAATAGTTTTTGTACCCTCTCCAAAGTATTCAACTATCGCATTCGTTGCACCTTTAACCGTCAAAATTTCTGCAACTTTTAAAATAATATCTTTGGGAGATGTCCAGCCGCTTAAAGAACCAGTTAGCTTGACTCCAATCAAGCTAGGTATTTTTGTATTGAAAGGCATACCAGCCATTACATCAACTGCATCGGCACCTCCAACACCAATTGCAATCATGGATAGACCTCCAGCGTTTGGAGTATGGCTATCCGTACCGATCATCATTCCTCCTGGAAATGCATATTGTTCTAAAACTACTTGATGAATGATTCCAGCTCCAGGTCCCCAAAAGCCTATTTCATATTTTTCAGAAGCAGTTCTAAGAAAGTCAAAAACCTCTTTATGTGTCTTGTTTGCTACTTGAAGATCGCTAGCTGCTCCTTCATAAGCTTGAATTAGATGATCACAGTGGACAGTTGTTGGAACTGCTGTTTCTGGAAGGTCCGCTTGCATAAATTGTAAAAGAGCCATTTGTGCTGTTGCATCTTGCATTGCAACTCTATCGGGGGCAAAGTCTCCGTAGTCTTCCCCTTTATTTAGAGAAACAGTATCAATCTCTGTTGCATGACCGAAGAGAAGTTTTTCAGCCAGAGTGAGAGGAGCATTTTTTCTGTCTCTTAATTTCTTAATATTCTCAGTTAAATTCTCATAAACTGAAGAAACTAAACTTGCTGGTGTTACTGATAAATCCATCGTTTTAATTATATTCTCATATAGTTCTTACTAAAACCTTATCTGTACTCTGGACAAGTGGTTTGATAATCACAATTTGAGCACCAATCACCGACGTTAAATGAGGGTGATAATGAATCATTAGGGTTCCAATTGGCAATTCTCTGGGCTTTATCTTCGAACTTGTTGATGATTGAACCAAACTCACTTTCTCCAAATTTTCTTTTCTTAAGTTTGCCACCATCTTTATTTGTATATATATGAAAGACGTAGACCTCATCCTCTTTGAGTAACAATTTTGCACCTAGTGCATATAATTCAGCCTCTGTAAGGTCATCATTGCTTTCTTGTCCTGTTTTGAGTTCAATAACAAGACCTTTTCCTTTGTACCTTCCAACAAGATCAGCCTGGCCCATAAATGTAACTGCAACTTTATCTTCTCTTAACTCCATTTTTGAATTTGAGACTATTCCATCTTTTAATATCGAAAATCCAAGACCATACTCTGATAGTTTTATTTCTAATTCGTTTTGATCTTCAACCTCAGCATCTAAAGCCTTGATAAGTTCCTCATATTTTTTTAGTATCTGAGATGCAAATTTTTCTTCTTCATCAACGAGGAGCTTTTTTAATCTCTCAATTTCTTTATCTCCAAAGATATCTTTATTTTTTTCAAGCATTTTTTGTGAATATGAGTGAAATTTTTGGCCAAGTTCAGCTTCAAATGATTCGTTTTCGATATCTTTTGGTATTGCATATTGTGCTCTCCAAGCCGTCCATCTCTCACAAGTCTCAAGATTTAACAAGTTTGACTTACTAATTAAAATTCCTCTATTATTCGACTTTGCTTCTTGTCCATCTACCACAGGATATTGACCACACCTTGATGGTCGAGAACACATATAGCAATGGAGTCCAGGAGTTGCTTGTTTTCTATTTGTTTCAAATTCTTGAATAATATTGAAATAGTTATCAATAATTTCTTTTGAATTTTCTGGTTCCTTTATCTCATCAAAGTCATCGTGAATAAGTTGAGCTGTTAGAAATGTTTCACCCTCTAGCTTGGTTTCTGCGACAATAGCTCTATCTATATCTTCAATATCAGACACTCCTGCCTTAAGCTTTATGTATTCAGTGTTGTCTTCATCTTCAAGTTGATATTGAAATGACGTATACATACCTTTCTCTTCACCATCAATCTCTTTGATGATTTCTTGTCTGTAAAAATCTATATTGACCTGTGGTAATGGTTTGGGAACCAAACTTCTAAATCGCTCAAAAAGTTCAGACATTATTTTTCTTTGTAAAGGGTCATAAAATTGAAAGTTTTCTTCTGCAACCTTAACTGCAACATCATCATTTGCTTCATTTAGTAGCCAGTCAGAAATAGCATTATGAACTCCACTCCATCGATCTAAACGAGAATTTGGTGTTAAGGTTTTTGGACCAATAGATTGATGACAATCTGAAATTTTTTTAACTTCGTATGTTTTGTAAAACTTAATGCCCTGATTCATACTCTAAAGATAATTCAAATTTTCGTGAGAGCATGTATTTCAAACGTTATTTAAATCATATCTTGAATAAATTATCATATTTGAAAATACTATATGAATTGATGTTTCCTTACTTTCTTCATCAAGACTTTCATCATCTTTTAAGCATTTAAATATGTTGTTTAACATGCCTATAACTCTTGGATTATTTATTTCCCACATTTCTGACTGTTTACATATTTCTTTGATAACCTCTATTGGGATGTCAAGATTATCTTTCACTTATCATCAATTTCAAAATTAATTTTTCCACTTAAATGTAATGATTCAAGTTTAATTTTTAAAAATTTCATTTGGTGATACTGTTGAACATCGAGTGAGAAGTAGGGACGCCCACTATCTGATTTTCGCTTCAATAACTCTTGAATCAGTTAGTTGACGTCAGCTTGCCATAAATAAGTATCTTTCAATATTTCTCCTTTTTTTGCCCATACTTAGACTCATCAAATTTAAAAATATAAAATTTTTTTTATTTTTTTTGTAAAAAATTACTCTGAAGGCGGAATAATTAAAAATACTCCATTTGCGTTTATTTGTTTAATTTTACATTTTTTACCAAGAGCAAGTCCTGTAACAATATCTATAATTCTTTGTCGTTCTTCTTTTTTTCTAACACCTCGTATATCAAGAGATGTAATTTTTTCACCTATCTTTGCAGAATTTAACTTATAAATATCATCAATGGAGTTCATTATTAAAGTTTCTAATTCATCATTCATAATTGAATTATCTCATAAAATAAAAGTGAGCTTCATAGTGTAAAAATTTATATTAATAAAAGTTACTTTAAAGTTTCTATTTCATCCGGACAGAAGTTTAAAGATTTTTGATTAGGAAGAGACAAGGTGATTGAGGATTTATCGACAAGTTCTTCAAATGTAGTTTTATTTTTTATTATGCCTTCCGGATTGTCTGTATCAATGATTGTTTCAAGTGGTGTATATAAAAATTTTATGAGAGCTATCTCAAAATCTGTGAAGTTTACAGAATTATTTTTTGTTACGTTTTCTGTACTCATTAATCCACTTTTGATACATGATGAATGGTGCAGCCCTAGTGAGTGACCTAGCTCATGAATTAAAACGTGATCTCTCTCCAAACCATATAGGTCAGCATCAATCCAAATGCTTTCCTCTTTCAAGTTATAAAACCCTGTATAGCCAGCACAGGACCCAGTACCCCAAGCATCACCATATGGTCTTCTGCTCAGACATTCTCTAAGCTCAATAGGAATTGTTATTGCTTCACTGTTTGTTGAATAACTAAAAAAATCATAACCAATAATCTCGTTTATTACTCTGACGAACTCTTTTACAATTCTCTCATCTTTATCGGTAAAATCACCATCGAAACCGTACACAACAGGACTATCTTGCTTGAAAACGTCTCTATTTACATAACCGGAGTCCCGACTGTATCCACCTGGATCGTATGTATGAGTTGAGCCAATTATAAGATCTTCAATGCTAAATTGTTTTACTAGTTCATCTGTAACTTCGGTTATATTGTCTTTGTAGTCATCGTGAATTATTGTATTTGGAAAAAACTCTTCTCTTTCTCTGTTTTCCCAGTCACCCCAGATAAAAATATCCCAGAGATTTGCCCAACTAATAGAGATTTCTGGCCAACCATGAGCCCACCCTCTAACAACATATGGTTGGAATGAAAACGTTAATCCATCATCATTTATCGATACAGCATTTAGATTTCTATAACTCCAAGGCTGAGTTTTATCATCTTCTAAAGTGGGAATTTTTCCCTCATCTACTCTAAGAATATCTTCTAGCCTATTATCGAGTAATTCAAGCCATAGTGGGTTATAACCATCTTTTTCAAAGCCTTGTTCGTTTAAAAGCTTATCGGACATAATATCTTTGAGTTCAATTTTTGTACATGTAGAAAGATCATAATTGTAAGTTTTATAGAAATAGTCACCATGATTGCCCCCTGTAAAAGTATGAATTTGGAAAATTACAGATATATAATTCATCCTTTCTTCAGGAACCATTCCATATTCATATAGATAAAAACCATCCTCGGGTGGATTGTTATGATGACCTAGATTTTTTCCATGGACTTCAAAAGAGGATTGACTACTAACTGAATAATTAAACACAGAGTAGAAATCTGCCCATGTTGGGTGGTACAAGGCGTTATCTGATATATCAAATCCAACAAGACGATAGTCGCCAGTTAAGCCTGAGGCCCAGTGGTCTCCCCACTCAAGATCATCATGAAAATTAAGAGTGGTTGATCTGGCATAGTCTTCAAATACAGTATTTATCTTTGCGAAACAGGATTCATACATAGACGCATCATCAATTGAGTCTTCGTATGGCTCGTTCCACACATTCAGATTTTCAATATTTAATACTGGGTACCTAAATGTGTTATTCCAAGTTGTGTTTGAATCATAAGTGCCAACTTCACTTAAACAAAAAACTTCAGGCGTAAGTTCCTCTTCTCCCTCTTCTTTTGAGTATTCATTCCAATCATCAACATGCCATTTTAAAATCCATTCATCTGCAAAACATTCCTCTGGAGAATCAAAATGTTGTTCCCAAATTAATCCAGATGGAGTCTTATACATTGTGATGTATCCATCTTCTACCATTGGTGATCTAATGTGATCTCTTACGTAATCTCCTTCACCACTGATATTCATATTGAAAAGATTATTTTTACATGTAAATAAAGCCTCCTCGCCCTCGACATCTTTTGCATATATTTCAACATTCAACATGTCTTCACCCTGTAGACCCTCTGCATAGGCATTGATCACAACTTCACCATCCAATTTGTAACCAACACCTTCATCTAATTCCATTCTTTTTTTGAGATTAATATCTAAATCACCTGTGCTATCGGTGAACTTGATATCAAATTTTTTAGGTCCATTTGGGAAAGAGTATTGAATGACAAATTCATATGATTCATATAAACCAAGATTTTCATCACAAAGATTTAGATTAATGAGTGGTTTTTGACTTTCATCAAGAATAAACTCGTTTTGCTCAGCAGCAAGAACTGATAATTCGTTTATCATTTCATCTGCAAAATCTAAATCACTTTGTAATTGATAGTTCTCTTCAATTAAATCTTCTATGATTTCATTTTCAAAAAGAGCAACTTGGACAATAAAAAAAATAAATAATGTGTAAAAAATAAATAATGATTTCCAAGAAGGTGGTCTTTTTAATGCATTAATAAAACTATTCATTATTTACCCATCTAACAATCTCTTTTGCAAATTTTTGTCCACCTTTATGACTAGGTTCTATGGGGTTAGCATAATCTTCAGATGTGACAAAAATTTCTCTTAACTCAAGCACCTCTATGTTGTATTTGCTCCCGATCCTATAAATAGAGTCATTAAAAAATGAGACCATCGTTCTTGCTGATTCTGCAATAGAATCAAATTCCTCTGAACCAACTAAATCCCCTTCATATACTGTGCATAGAAGTGGAGTTGCCCTGTAGTCAGTTAGTTTCTGCACAATGGCCTCATAATTCTTATTTATCGGAAGTAACATTTGCCTTAATTGTTCAAGAACACGGTTTGGCGAATACCTAAAATCCTGAGTCAAGAAGCTGATATTGTTAAGAAGATCATTTCCACCAACAGACAATACTGTATGAGTATCCTCTTCAGATACATGTTCTAGCTGGCTACTTAAAACATGATCTGTGGTTGCTCCATCAAGTGCTATTTGTAAAAATTCATCATTAGAAATATGTTCTAAATGTTCAAGTACAGAGAGCTCATCAGATTCAACATAAACCTTATTGTCAATGATGGAATCACCTAAGAGTGTAACTTTGTTCATATTCCTCTATGAACACGACCAATATGATAACCATCACAATATCTGCATTTGTAGTCTTTTATGAGTTCCTTAGCTCTAAAAGAAGCGAGCCTTGCAGATTGTAATGCAAGTAAAGGATTGTCGTATTTTGTTTTTCTTTTACAACTCCAACATTTATCACATAAACAATAAGAATTTGAATACTCTGACCAGCAAATAGGTTGTTTAAGTGTGATACGTTGTCGGGGCATTTATTCCTTTTTTAGTAACTTTCACTATAAATATAGCGAATAATAGTGAAAAACACAATTAATAAATAATATTTTTAGTACTTTACACTATTAAGAGAGTTTTTCTATACTTTACGTATGAGTAAAGGTTATCCCCTATCGTTGAATGCAGTCAACGTGGTCTGTTTTAAGATCGACTGGATTGAGATGGATTTAAAAGTTCTCTTAATCAAAAGAAGTATCCCCCCACATAAAAACAAATGGTCACTTCCTGGTGGTTTTGTCAATGAAAATGAAAGTATTGAAGAGGCAGCACATCGTAAATTTGTTGAGGAGACTGGGATTGCACCTGCATACATAAACCAGTTCAGGACATATAGTGGAATTTCACGCGACAAAAGACCCATAAAAGGTCAAAAGGTGCGTGTTATTACTACTGCCTTCAATGCAATTTATACCAGTACTGATGATCCAGTTATCTCTGAAGAAAGTACAGAGTATAAATGGTTTAGAATTCCACGAAAATATATTGATAGATCTATACCAAAATTGGCTTTTGATCATTACAAGATATTAACAGATGCTGCAAATCGACTTAGAGTCGATCTAGAATATAGTGGTCTTGCAACTCGATTTTTACCTGAACACTTCACTTTAGGTCAGATTCAAGATGTATATGAAGTTATTTGGGAAGTAGAATTAGACCCAGCCAATTTTAGAGATAAAATAACCAATATTGAAGGTTGGATAAAACAATCTAAATCTGATCCAAAAAATACTAAGCCTAGAAGAGGAAAGCCTCCAACTTGGTATAAAGAACATGATATTCCACAATTTGATAGGATGATTACCAATCCAAAAGGTACTGTGATAAGAGAAAAAGAATCTGAGTATCAAAAAAATTTAGATGATTTAACTGAAGAAATTCCAATTGTAAGAGAATAGATTTGGAAAAATACTTTTACAAATTTAATCTTGTTAAAGAGCTATTTGAAAAAAATAAACTTGATATAGGTGACGTTTTAGACTCGTACCCAAATACTGACTTATACAAAAAGATTTTAGGAGTCAAAGGAAGTTGGGAAAAAACTGCTGCCAGTATGTTGTCAGAACAACTAGTTGGGACAAAACATCATCAAGATTTTAGGAATCAGAGACAATATGCATTTAATTTAATTTTAAACTGGCTTGTTGAAGATCTGGTTTATACATTGCTAAAGAACACTGGTAATAACATAAAAAAGATTGGTTCAGATAGTAAAAGGAATATTCTTCAGGGTAAAGAAATCTCTTCATTGCCTGACTTATTAATTGAAAATGAAAAAAATATATGGATAGAGGTTATATCAAACTACCCAACAAATTCTGGTTATTCATCGTTTTGGGAACAATCTGGATACTTCGACTTAAGAGACAATAAATTTAATCACTTGTTAAAACAAAGCCTGGATGATGATGTTTATGTGCTTGGTGTTGTAGTTAGTAAATCAAAATATTTTAAAGTTAAGATCGGTCAAAATACTGTAGTAGAAAATATCCAATCCGAAAGTAATTTTGGTAATAAAAAAACAAAAAGGTTATATTTTGAGAATAAATTACCAAGGCTCATTGACACAGAAAACATTGGATAAAAATATATAATGAATAAAAATGAAGAAAAAAGTAACACAAATATTTGAAAAAAATAAATTTAAAACTTTTGAACAATTAGAAAAATTAATTTCAGAATTACCAACAACAAAAGAGCAAGGGGACGCAATGGAGCTTTTTTGTAAATATTATTTTGAACTCAATGTGGAACTTTATCAAGTAAAGAATATTTGGTTGCTGGAAGAAACACCTTTAGAAATAAAAGAAGAGTTAAACTTAACCACTGATTTTGGTGTTGATTTAGTTCTTCAGACTACTGACTATAAACTTTACACAATACAATCTAAATTCCATGCAGACAGGACATCAAGTCCTACTGGTGATTTCCAAAAAACTGTAGCAGAATCTAAGAAAGCAAGTGGTTTTTATATTTTTCAAAATAGTCTTGATGTGCCTAAAAATATAAAGGAGAAACACTCACCACTTTTGCTTTTATTAAGCACTTTTTTAGAACTTGAAAATACAAGCTTTTTTAATGACCTATACGAACATGCAAATAAACGTAAAGTTGTTAAAGAAAAATATAGCCCACGTCCTCACCAGCAGAGAGCTATCGATAATGTAGTTAATGGGTTTAGTGAAAATTTCAGGGGAAGGTATATTTCTGCCTGTGGTACTGGTAAAACCTTGACTAGTTTATGGATTCATGAAGCATTAAATTCGCAAAAAGTCTTATTCCTTGTTCCCAATTTATACTTAGTAAGACAGACACTTAAAGATTGGATTGAACAAAGAAATAAGCCATTTAAATTTATCTGCGTTTGTTCAGACCAGTCTATTAAAGATGACGAGTTTGATATTTCTGTATGTGAAATAGGGTTTCCAGTAACTACTGATGAAGAAGAAATAAAACATTTTTTCAATGAACATACAAATGAAAAAATAGTTGTTTTTTCAACATATCAATCAATGGAAAAAGTTAGCTCAGCTATAAAAAATGTAGACGATTTTTCATTTGATATATGCTTTTCTGATGAAGCACATCGAACTGCCGGAGTAAATATAAAAAATTCAAAAATTCTTGATGATAAATTTATCCCTTCTAAACAACGTTTGTTTATGACAGCTACTCCAAAAATTATTAAGTCGAACTTAATTAACAAATTCGAGGACCTGAATAAAGAGGCAAATATGTACGATTATTTTTCTATGGATAATGAAAAGGATTATGGGCCAGTATTTGAAAACTATTCTTTTGGTGAGGCAATCAAAGATGGGGTTATTACAAATTATCAAGTCCATATACCTATTATTTATGACGAAGACCTACAAAATAAAGTAGATAATACAACATTTGATAAAGACACTGACTTAACTTTTAAAGAATTAGCAAATTCAATTTCATTAGAAAGAGTTATTCAAACTCAACCAAATACAAATAAAATAATTAATTTTTCTGCAAACATAAAAAATTCAATTAGATTTGTTTCCTCAGTTAAAAGTTTGGATTCAGATTATATGCCAAGCTTTATTCAGCATATTGATTCAAAATTTAATTCAGGAATGAGAAAGCTATTAATGAAGGACTTTAGCAATACCTCAAAGGGCATACTCTCTAATGCTAAGTGTTTGACAGAGGGTGTTGATATTCCTGATGTTGACACTGTCATGTTTTCTGATCCTAGAAGCTCATTTGTTGATATTATTCAAGCAATAGGTCGTGCGTTGAGAATAGATAAACAAAATCCTGAAAAAGTTGCCAACATAGTTATCCCAGTTTTTAAAACATTAGAGGAGGAAGATTTTGATGAAAAGTATATGCACATTTACAGCATTCTTCAGTCCTTAAAATTTACTGACCAGGAACTTTCAATAGATATTGATTTCATAAATTCCAGCCTCTCTACAAACAAAGTCCCGAAAGATGGTTTTGAGAATACAAAAATTAAAATTTATGGAGTTGAGAATGCAGATATTGAATCACTTAGAGAAAATATTTATCTTAATATTGCTAGGTTTAATTCAATTGACAGTATCGAGATTAAAAAGACTGGCGTCGGCTACGAAAAAAGCGATGATAAGAAGTCCTATAATACTGACTTTAGTGTTGTTAGGTACAACCTAGAAGGCCTAGAAACACTAATTAATAAAGGATTACAAGTATTTAAAAATAAAAAATCAATTGAATGGGAAGATTTTAAGAAAGCCTACTTTGATCTACATAATAAAAAAGTCGATAACAATTTTAGATCACATGCTGAAAGGACTGGTGTTTGTAAATTTGAAAATGGAAAATTAAGCTTAACAAATTCTGGAAATAATTTTTTAAATGGAGATATAAGCTTAAGCGAGTCTTTTAAATTAAAAACAATTAGTGAGGATAATGTTACGTGGTACCCATACAACGTGTTGAGAAAACTTTCTGAAGATTCAAAGTGCTGTAACTTTTTACAATTCATGTATGGTCCTTACTTGCTTCAAAATACCAGCTCAGAAGAAATCAATAAATGTTTGGGCAGAATGAAAAAAGTTGAAAATTATAATTACGAAATCGCAAAATATAATAAATCAACTCGAAATAATATACTTTTAGAGTTGAATGAAGAATTTAAAAACGACTTGATATGGGATGGACAATTTAGAGAGCAGGACTTCATGAAGGACTCACAGATAAGTGCATATTTTTTTGTATACCTACCAAATCATTTTCAATGTTTTGGTGAAGAAGAAGTTGTGAAGTGGATTTCAGTCTAGGGATAAACCTAAATCTAGTTGTTTATTAAATTCACGAATCCTTTTTCTTGCTAAAGAAGCGTACTCTTTCTCAATTTCAAAACCAATATACTTTCTTTTTTCTTCTAAGCACCCTATCGCCACTGTTCCTGAACCCATAAATGGGTCGAGAACAATTTCGGCTTTTGGAAATACTTTTAAGAGATCGGTTACCATCTTGACTGGAAATGCTCTTGTGTGATTTCCCTTTGTCCCAACAGGAACCCACTCTTTCCAGTCGAAGACATCGTACTTATTTATAGTATTAGAGAGTTTAGTTTTTGGACTTTTAGTTAACCAATAGACTCTTTCTGTAAAAGGATAAAATCTAATTTTATCAAAATTCTGACTCCTGTTTATCCAAACTATTTCCTGCTTTATAAAAAAGCTAGATTTAAAAATCCATTCGTAAGGTGATATCTGAACACCTTTTTTGATTCGATTCTTGTGTTGATACATCATTGAACCATCGCTTTTTAAAACTCGAAAGCATTCTTGTAGAATGTCGATCTGCCAACTCTGATATTCTTCTTCTGGTAAGTTATCTGAATAGGCTTGGTGTTTCTTAAAGCCTGTATGGTGTGTATTTCCCAAATTGTAAGGAGGTGATGTAATAATTAGATCTACAGATTCATCATCAAGAGACTTTAATCCTTTTAAGCAATCAACAGTATATATCTTGTTATTCTCAATTTTCATTTATTTAATATCACTAAACTTTCTCTTAACAATTCTCTATTGTCAACAGATTTATATTGTTGACTAGAAGTTCCAAGTTCTCTAGCTACTTTTATTTCTGTCGAAACGTATCCTATTTTTTTTGCAATGTCGCATAAAATTTCATCAACAGGTATTGCAATATTATCGTAAGATGAGTTACCAACTACTATTACACAAACACCATTTTTAGACATCAATGAAAAAATATTTTTTAAAATTATCTCAAACTCAAAGAAATAATTATTGATCATAAGGGGTATGCTTTTGTTCCAAAGGTTGTCCGGATTGATTCTACTTATATATTTTGATAATTTTTTATTTGAAAATGGTTCAGATAAATATTTTTTATTTAGATGTGAGCTTAAAGAAGATTCTCTTAGTTTTTTTAATTCGGGATAGTCATTAACAAAACTCCCAAACCAAAGTTCTGTTTTGTAAACTTCTGTGTAGTCAAAACAATTTACATAAGGTGGAGAAAAAATAGCTAACTTTATTTTTTGATTATATTTATGTAAAAATTTTGAATCTTGAATCATTTGAACAGTATTGCCTAAATAAATCTGATTATCTAAATTATTGTTAATTTCTTCCTTCAAATCACTATTAATCTTTTTGAGGTTTGACTCAAAAACTGTTTCAAATTTACCAGGAATTTTATTTCGTGGATATTTAAGGCCATTTCCATCTTTTTTAGCAAAAGAAGACTCCTCTAATGATGTTAAATATGCCAACTTGAAGAGGTCTCGTTTTGGTGAAGAATTAAGGTTTTCAATATATTTTTTGCTTTTTACTACAACTTCTAATTGGTCTTGAAATAATTTTTCTGCAATAGAGAGTTTGGGGATGTCGTCTTTTTGAATTTTTATTTGATTTGCGTTTTCAAAAAAGTTTTTGTAAGTAAACGTTTTAAGATTTATTAATTTTGCTTTTGAAACAAAGTGTAGAAATGGATTAACTTCGAAGCCAATTGAATTAACATTCTCAAGATTTGAGGTTAGAACTGTTGTGCCACTTCCTGAAAAGGGGTCAAAAACATATTCTTTCTTATTAATGCCTATAGAGTCTATAAATGTTTTTACAAGTTCGCTTGAATACCCTTCTTTAATTTTAAACCAGCTATGCCTTGGTAGGTTTAAGTTACTTTTAAAATTTACTAAATCTTTAAAGTACTGATCATTTGTAATTACTGTCATATTTTTTAAAAAGTATTTATTAGATTCAATAATAATTGAATAGTATGACAAAGTTCTTTAAATTAAATCAATGCAAAGTAGAAAGCGGTAAATGTTTAAGAACCTTAAAGAGTATGTATCTTTTTTTTGAAAACTAAAGTGTCTTTTTTTGTGTCATACTTTACTTTTAAAAATGTGCATACCTTTCGCCTCAATTAGGCTTCATCACTGCCAAAACTGCCAAAAGTAAATTAGGTCGTCTGAAAACAACCTGTACAATATATATATGGATAAAAGAATATCTAAATCATTCAGGGTCATTTTTTCCAGTTTGTATCCAAATTTCAATGAAGAAGAAGCAAAAAACTCTGAAAAATACTTTAATTTCATCCTTGCAAATTTTCCTGATAGATCAGAAATCGCACTGCTAAAAATAGTCTTTTTTATCTTTTCTTTTGGAATAAGAAGGGTATTCATAAAAGACAAAAATATCCCTAAATTTGTAAAAAACTTACAAAGCTCCAACTTACGATTGCTAAGAAAACTTGGCTCAGGCATGACTGCATTGTTTGGATTAAGTACTGCTAGATCCCTTGACGGTGAGGGTTCTGTCTACAAACATCTTGATTATCCAATCTATAAAAATACAACAATAGAAAAAAAAGATGTATCAATTCCAAAAAGTATTGAGGTAGCAGTGATTGGAAGTGGTTCTGGTGGAGGTGTTGCAGCCAATATTCTCAATGAAAAATATGAAGTAGGTCTCTTCGAAAAAGGCAGTCACGGAAATGGTGAGACAAACAATGAGACATTCGGATATCACAACTTCTATGACACTAACGGAATACAACAAACGAGAGGATATAAAGTCTTACTTTTGGCTGGAATGGGCATTGGTGGAGGTACTAGTGTAAACTGGACAACTTCTCTTCGAACACCTGACAATATATTAAGTGAATGGGACTCACTTACTGGACAAGATAACTATTTCAACTCCAGTGTATTTCAAAGCAGTATGGATTATGTCTGTAAAGAATTAAATGTTGATGTAGAAAATAATAGAATCCCACAAAAAGAAGAGAAATTGGCAGAGGGTTTAGAGCTTAATGATCTAAGTTATAAAATTATCCCGAGGAACACCAGTAATGCAGATTGCACAGAATCTGGCTTCAGTACTTTTGGTCGTTACGACGAAAGTATCAACTCCACTAACAAAGTTTGGTTTTCAGAAGATAAATTTGATCCCAAAAACGTGTTCAGTGATACGAACATTAAAAGCCTTGATATATCAGATGGAAAAGCAACACACATTAATGTTGAAAATAACGGGATGTTACATAAAGTTGGTGTTGATAAGGTGATTCTTGCTGCCGGTTCCCTTAATACACCTAAAATACTGCTTGATAGTGGATATAGAAATAAACATCTTGGTCATAATCTAAAACTACATCCTGTTTCTGGTGTAGCAGGCAAATTCTCAGATGAACAGAAGCCATGGGCAGGAACCATGCAGGGTATTTATTCAGATGACAATTTGTTTATGAAAGACAATTATGGATACCTTTTAGAGGGACTGCCAATGCATCCAAGTCTTTTCTTCCCGTTTTTTCCAAATAACACTGATAAATTTGACGATTTTGTTGAAAGCTACAATCATTGGTCTGGAGGAATAGTTCTAACATCAGATACTAGCTCTGGATCGATCATCAATAAGAACCCCCAACATTTATGGGATTATAATTTAAACGATTTTGATCATAAGAACTTGATGCATGGAATTGAAAACCTTGTACGAGCAAATTATTTAGCCGGCGCAGAAGAGATTATGGTTGCAGCCTCTCCCACAATGCATTGGAAAAAATCATCAAATATAGATATCGAAGATTTCATAAACGATATTAGAGCAATAAAAAATCAGCCTTTTAGAATGCTGCTTGGTTCTGCACATCAAATGGGAACTGCAAGAATGAATCCAGATCCAAATCTAGGAGTAACTGATATTGAAGGAAAAGTACATGGATTAGATAATGTTTACATTGTTGACTCATCGGTGTTTCCTCGATGTTCTGGAGTGAATCCAATGGTGACTATACAGTCAACAAGTCACTTTTTAACGTCAAAGATTTAATTTACGGATAGTTCTTATCAGGTATAAAAAATGTCTGCGCTCGAGCTTGACCTAAGTTTATAAACAATCCAGAAGACTCAACATGTACTTCTTCACCAGAGAATATTATGGATTCGGTATATACCTTTTTTCCATCAATCTCTTTAACCCAAGCACTTAACTCAAACTCTTCTTCAACTGGACATGGTGATCTATAGTTGACTTCAAGATTGGCCGTCACACACCAGAGGTTATGGGTAACGGTTGCATACCCCATCATTTCATCTAATACTGTTGAAAGTATTCCACCATGTACGAGACCGGGCCCTCCCTCAAATCTTTTCTCAAATATATATTTAGCATATATTTTTTGATCTCTAATCACAGGAACCATTTTCATGCTCTGTGGGTTCTCTACTCCACTTACAAATGAAGAGTCTGGATATATATCTTGTAAAACTGTCCCCTCAGACCATCCAGGGCTTGTAATTTCTAAATTGTCTCCAGTTATGAATTTATAGTCCATTATTTATTTTTAAGTTCTTTTCTTAATGATTCACTAACTATAGCATTTGTGAGATCTGACCTTGTTCTCTCTATGATTGCTCTAGCGGTATCAGCGTACCTTCTAAGACCACCAGTCAAAGCATCTGGGTAATCCAACTCGTTAAAGATTTCCATAGAGGCCTCCATAATAGCCAAATACTTTTCACCTTCTTCAATCTCTAGTTTTCTGAGACTATCCAAGACTTTTCTTCTCCACTCTCCGATTGCATCACCAAGTCCCTGTATATAATTTGAGGCAGACACATTCATCCCTTCAAATTCGAGAAGTGCATTGGTTTTCTCGAATTCGAAAACTAATAATGCCTCAATTAACTCCCTTTCCGAGTCATTTACATAACCTGCAAATCGTAATTCTGGAATATCTTTCAAAGAAGAGCGTAAATCTTGATAATTTTTATTTGCCGCATCTAAATGTTGTTTTGCCTCGTCTAGATTGTTACGGTGGACATTCCTGATCGACTTAGAACAAGATTTTATGATCTCTCTGGAGAGTTTTAGGGACTGTTCTCTAATATCGTTTAATTTATCAAACTCTTTAACGAGACTATTGGTAATCTGCTCAGGTGTTTTCAAGTTTTAAACAGCTTCTTTGAAGTAGCTTTCTTCCTCTACCGTATTTTCTACTTGATTGCCCATGGTTAGATTATTTTGTACCTGCATGGATCTTCTGACCTGAAAGGAGAGGAACGCATAAATACCAAATACGCAATCAAGAACAAGATGAAAAATAAATAATGGGACAGACATGGTCTGTATAGATACAAAGAAAGTTGAGACTGCAAGTAGTCCTAGTACTAGATACCCTCTTCTTTGCTTATTTACCATGGAGTCATATTCAGGAGAGATAATATAGGCGTAACTGTTTTGATTTTTGGAAATCTGAATCTCGGGAAGTATCACTGCCATCGATAGTGATAAAAGTAGCCCTATTAAAATTAATGTTGAACTCATTGCCCTGCCTCAACTATTCTTAAAAATATATTACAACAAATCTAATTTATATTCTTAAGTTTCAAAATTTATTCTCATCGCCTTTTGAAAGTCGTGATAGATTTTCTCGATGCTGATAGAAAATTAGTAACAAAATAAATAGTTGAAACCCAACGATGTAAATTTCTGGTGATTGAAAAATGATATAAAGTGCACCAACTGAGCAGGTAATCAGACTTGATATTGCTGAAATTCTAAAAATGTAGAAAATTCCAAAATAAAGTACGATAAATCCAAAAATTAGGACAATTTCCCAAAATAAAAACCCTAAATCTGGTGCAAGAAAGACAATATATCCTATTATTGTCCCTAAATACGTTGCTACGCCCTTTCCACCTTTAAATCCATAAAATATTGGAAAACAATGCCCTATAACCGCGAGAGACGCATAGATTAATGTCTCTAATTCACCTCCAAAAATCAGAAATGGGGCTATTCCCTTTAATAAATCGCCAACGAGTACGATTATCGCGTATTTTTTTCCGAGTGCTCGCAAAACGTTTGAAGAACCTGGATTTCCACTTCCAACCTCTCGAATATTGATATTTTTGAATTTTGCAGCAATATAAGCAAAATTGATCGATCCTATTAGATAGCTTGCAATAACGGGAACAATGCTCATGATTAGATTCTACTTACTTAAATTTAAATAAGTTTTTATTCCATTGATGTATTTTTAATTTATTGTAGATATTGGTAAAGATGAATATAGAGAGTTGTTCAAAAAGAAGATTTAAATCTGAAAACGAGGCAAGAAAAGAAAGAGGCTGGGCTGAGTCAGAGTACAATCAGAAATTCAATATTTATAGATGTGGTGATTGCAACGACTGGCATTTAGCTAGTATAAAATAGATGCTTGAAATTTTAACTGGTGTTTTACAGGGACTGACAGAATTTTTACCGATATCATCAAGTGGTCACCTCGTCATTATTTCATCATTAAGTTCTGAACTCGACCTAAACACCAATGACATTGCCTTCTTGCACATTGGTACATTATTCTCAATAGTATTTTTCTACAGAAAGAGAATTTTCGAGATATTTGAAGATTTAGATACTTTTATCTTTTATTTCAAAATTATTCTTGCTGGTATTATTCCAGCGGTTCTCATTGGTTTACTGACGCCTATACAAAATATCATCGATGAGAGTCCCAACCTTATTCTTATCACAGGAGCTTCATACTTAATTTTTTCATTACTCCTAATTTTTTCAGGAAAAATAAATAATAGTGAGGCATTAAGCATCAGAGATATAACCGTTAGCCAAGCATTTGTTATTGGGATCGCTCAATCTATTGCATTATTACCTGGAGTTTCACGATCTGGGGTAACTTTATTGACAGCTATTTATCTCGGGGTAAAAAAAGCTGATGCAATTTATTATTCACTCTTGCTTGGTATCCCAACAATATTTGGAGCATGGAGCCTAACCTTTATTAATGATTCCTTTCAAGTAAACACAAATATTGTTCTCCCAACAATTGTTGCTATGTTTACCGGACTACTTGCGATAAGAGTTTTAATTAATTTTACAACCAGTTCAAAACTGCAATATTTTGGTTATTACTGTCTATTACTTTCCGTGTTCTGTTTTATAGCTAATTAATTTTTAGATCAATTGGTTTTTTCTTTGGGGCAATGGCATTAATTGCATCGACCATTTCCTCAACAACTTTGAAATCATTGTCTGCACCAAATTCGAGAAGTTTTCCATCCTCTGAATATCTTGATACAGAATCATATAACGGAAGGCTTCCAATAAATTCGACACCTAGGTTCTTTGAGAGTTCTTCTCCCCCGCCTTTACCAAACGGATATAGTTTCTCACTCCCATTCACTAAATAAGACATATTTTCAATAACACCAATGATGCTTGAGTTCACTTTCTTCGACATAATTCCTGCTCTCTCAGCAACAGTTGTCGCATTACTTTGAGGTGTTGTAACAATAATCGTTTCATAGAAGTTAAGAAATTGAGAAAGGGATATCGAGACATCACCTGTTCCAGGTGGCATATCGATAAGTAAGATGTCTATATCCTGCCATAAAACTTCATACAGGAATTGTTCAATAGCCTTATGAAGCATTGGCCCTCTCCAAATTACTGCCTCATCTTGTTTTACGAAGTACTCCATTGAGATAACGCTGAGATCATTTATTTTTGATGGGAAAATTCTGTTATTAAATGGGATTGGAGGAAATTTTGCTCCCAACATTTTTGGTATTGAATATCCCCAGATATCAGCATCAAGAATTCCAACTTTTTTTCCTTGTTTTGCAAAAGCCATTCCAAGAAGAGATGAAATTGTTGATTTTCCAACGCCACCTTTTCCAGAAGAGATACCAATAATTCTCTTACCTTTGCTAAAGTCTTTTTTTGCATCCTCTACAGATAGATCTGCTTTCACTAATTTTGATGCAGATTCAATATCTACTGTGGTTGGCTCAATAAACTCAATTTTTATCTTTTCATCAACAGTTTTTACAAGCTCTTCAACGGCTGAACGAACCCAATCTATATTGAAATAATCAATAACTTCTAATTGATTGCTTTTGTTTAATGTAAAGCACTCAAGCTCTCCAAATGTCTTATTGAATCCAGGATAAATAAGTTTTTCAAATTCCATACTTATGTATTGTATGTTCAATACTTTATTAAATTAAACTTATGTTGAAAAGAAATTTTATCTTGTTGTCCTTAGTTGGACTAGTTCTTGTAATCTCAACAACATTTGAAGAAGAAAATACTGATGTCGAAGTGCTACCAAATAACGAAAATTTAGACTTATCTATTGTTTTTGAAAATCTAGATGCGAATATTGCCCTTACCAGCGAGGAATATATTGTTGTAAACCTCTGGGCGACTTGGTGCACACCATGTATCGAGGAAGTGGGATACCTTCAAAAATTAAATGAACTGGATGAATTTGTAGTAGTTGGATTATTGGTCGATGATTCTGAGACAAATGCAATTGAATTTATAAAAGAACATAACTTAACGTATGAAAATATTTTATCGGAAGAAAAAGTTGAATCATTCATCACTCAATTTTTCTGGAGTGGACTTCCAACAACTCTATTATTAAACAAAGATTTTGTTGTAATCAATACATTTAACGGTCCTATAACGGATGAAATGATTATTGATTATGTCAATTAGAACAAATACAGTTTCTGCTTATAATTAAATTATGGATGCAATAATCATTTGGCGAATTGTCCTCGTTCTTGGGACACTCGGATTTTTGGGTGCAATGGGTATATTCACTTTAAAACTTATTGCTGCATCTACTGGAAGAAAACGACTTATAGATCTATTTATTAGATGATTTGGTAGCGGGGGTAGGATTTGAACCTACGACCTCTGGGTTATGAGCCCAGCGAGCTACCAGACTGCTCCACCCCGCGCTGAATACCAATAGTAATTAAGAATTTATTTAACTCAAGCTTTTTTATTGTTGATTAAGAATTTCTAAAGCTTTGTTTACAAGTTCCTCAACTTGAATAATTAGATCTTGATATTTTCCAAGATTTCCATCTGTTAACGCATTTTGAGCTTGATCAAATAAATCGCTAGCTTTATTTAATAGATCGATCGCACTTATGTCTTCGGTATCATCAACATCTAAATCGAGATCAATTTCAAGGTCACCAAATACACCCTCAAGAGCAAGGCTAAGTGATTCAGCCATTATTATTCTGTCTTGGAAAACTACAACAACAAATTTAAATTCAGGTAGTGGGTTTTGCTCACCTTGTAGATATATTGGTTGATAATAAAGAACAGACTGATTGATTGGAACAACAAAAAGATTACCTTTAATAACACTTGAACCTTGTTGGTCTAACAATGTAAATATTTGAGATATATCAGGATCCTGGTTAATCCTTGTAGCAACCTGAGTTGGTCCATCTACGAATTCACCTTTAGGTAATTTAAAGTCGATTATTTGTCCATAATTTTCTGGATCTGCATCCGCAACAAGGAAAGACTGCATATTCGGTCTATTTTCCGGGTTAAATGGCTGGAAGATAAGATAACTCAAATCGCTTTCTCCTGGTAATGACATCAAAAGATAGTATGGAAGCATTGGTTTGAAACCAATCTCGCTAAACTCACCTCTCAAAGTTGCAAGTCTTGGTGTAGTGGATGAATCTGTAGGAATTACCCATGGATCCTCGTCAGCATAAAACACTCTTGGATCAGTCATGTGATAATCCCTATACATGTCAGATTGAATCGTAAAGAGATCTTCTGGGTATCTTATGTGATTCAATAAATCTTCAGACATATTTGATTTATCATCAAAAAGAGATGGGAAGATTTCAGCATAGGACTTAATCAATGGGTCATTCTCATCAAAGACATAGAAATTCATCGTTCCGTCATAGGCGTTAACAACTGCTTTTACAGAGTTTCGAATGTAATTAAAGTTTATAGGCAGTCCAGACCTGTCATTAATTCTTGTTGTATCAGCTGGTTGAGCATAAGGATATCTATCACTCAAGGTATAAAGATCAATAATCCAAAATAGGTTGCCATCAATTAATGCCAAATAAGGATCATTGTCAGTGTATAAGAAAGGAGCAGCTTTTTTAACCCTACTGATTATGTTCCTTTCCATAATTAGTTTTGAACCATCACTCAACTGATTTGATATAAGTAGGTTTAATTCACTGTAACGTAGTGCGAACCCAAGTCTTTTAAAAAAAGAACCTATACTCACTCCGCCATCACCTGAATAATTTGTGTATGCAACAGATTGCCCCTCAGTTGATAATGGATAATCTACTTCGTCTTGAAGAGAATTTACAACAACATATTCATCAGAGTCAGCTGACTCACCGAAATATATTCTTGGTTGGTCTACTTCAAGTTCAGCAACACTTGTATTTGCTGGAACACCCTTAACATAGAAGTCTGGTTGTCCTTGGCTAGCCACATTATTTGCCGGACTGAACACAACTCCAAAACCATGGGTGTACTGTAATTTTTGATTGACCCAACCTTCAGCAGGTAAGTTTGTTTGGTCTAATTCCCTCGCAGATACCATTACCTGAGTCAATTGACCATCAATCATATATCTGTCTACATCAACTTCGTCAAGAGCATAATATGCTCTGATTTCTTGTAGCTGGCTATAAGTCTCTGCTAACACAGTCGGATCCCATAATCTAATATTGTCCACTGTTTGAGAGTTGTCATTTATATCATTTTGAGAGAGATTTGGTGAAGCTTCGAACTGTCGTTCTTCTATGGAGTCCAGTCCATAGGCCAATCTTGTATAGTTAACGTGATCTTCAACATACGGTAATTCTTTATTCAACTCATCAGGAACAACTCTAAATCTTTGGATAGCAGCTGGAACAATTCCCCCAACGATGATAGATACAGCTAACCATAGGCCTATTGCTGTTGTAGGAAGTAGCCAACCTCTTCTCCTAATATTTACTAGTAAAAGAATTGCTCCAAATAGTGAAATTAGAATCAAGAGATTTAAAGCAGGAAGGTGAGCTACGACATCTGTATAACTAGCTCCAAAAACTTTTCCACGCGGTGAATAAAGTAGTTCCAAAGCATCAAGCCTATAAGCAGCTGCTTTAAGTAAGGCTATGAATGCAAGTAAAACGGATAAATGTGCTTTTGCCCCACTACTAACCTCTGGTAAACGTCCAGGTCTTAATTGAAGAGCTCCGGTTGCAATAAAATATAAAATTACAACGAGTGAAGTGAGCGTAACAAGTTGGAAACCCCAAGAAACAAACAGTCTATAAAGTGGCAATCCATAAACATAACTTGCAACATCATAATTGAATACTGGATCACTTACACCGAATCCTTGTTGGTTAAGAAATAATAAAACCTGTTCCCATAGTGTTGAAGCGCCTGCACCTAAAAATAAAGAAAGAGCAACAGCACCAGTCAATCTAAATCGAGCAAATCGTTCACTTACAAAGTTTCTGAACCTAGCTAGAGGATCATCAGAGTCAAAAGCTTCAAAGATGTCCATTACTGGAGTTGCTCTTGTTGCCAATCTTAGGTTCGTAAATATAAATATAAATGCGATCAATGAAGTAGCACCCACAAGTGCTGTCCTTGTTAATAAGATTTTTACCCAAACACTTTCCAATCCGACAGAATCAAACCATAGGTAATTTGTATAGAAATTAGCAATTCCCCTAGCAAGGGAGAAACCAATGATTGCAATGAAAACAATAAAAGAGAATCCTCTTCTCTCTGAATTTGTATTTAAATTACCGATATTAACCATGTAGATTTATTGTATTTATGTTTCGTCTTTAACGTGAACTAAAGTCAGAAATTACATCAATAGCTTCTTCAAATGAATCGACTGCAACAATAGATGTATTTTCATCAGAAAAGACACTTGCTTCTAAATAATTCGCTGTAGGAACAAGTATCAATGAAGCATTTGCTCTTTTTGCTGCGATTACTTTTTGCTTTACGCCTCCAACAGGTCCAACTGAGCCATCAATTTCTATAGTTCCAGTTCCTGCTATTTTTTTACCATTTGTTATGTCACTCTCTGTTAGTAAGTTATAAACATTCAGTGCCATCATCATTCCTGCAGAAGGTCCACCAACGTTTCCAGTATTGATATCAATATCAAATGGGAAAGTGAATTTTTGATTAGGAGTTGAGGCTAGGAATCCAACCATTGGTTCGTTTGCATACTCAACATGCTCAATAAGAGTGGTTTTAATTTTTAACTGTTTTTTATCTCTTACTAATCCAATTTCAACAGTGTCACCAATTTCATAACTCTTCAATAAAGATATAAATTCCGTTGATGATTTTACGTTCTGATTATTTATTGAAGTAATTAAATCATTTTTAAAAAGTTTATCTTTTACGGGCGAGTCATCGAGCAGGCCTACAACTAAAACACCATCTCCCTCAGATTCAATGTCATATCCCAAAGAATTAAGAGCAACTGCTATTGCCACATTTTCGGAAGTAATCATATTTTGAATGCTTATCTCAGAAAGTTCTTGAGGTGTAACTCCATCAGGCAAAATAACTTCTCTGGGATACAAATCAATTTGACTGTTTAAATTAGCCCATGCATAAACAAAGTAATTTGCTTCATCACGTCTTACAGTTAACTGGTATAAATTTCCATCAAATTCAAAAGTCTTTTCATCTTCAATTGAAATATCCCATTGATAAGGAGGGCCTGGTGACATAAAATAGTAATCTGTTTTTGCAAAACCAAATGGAAAAATTGCAACTAGATACGTGATAATTGCAAGTTTTAAGACTTTATTTTTTTCAAATAATTTTTTCACGATTTTATTTTAATTTGAATTCAACTATATAAAAAAAGAGCCGGCAAAGCCGGCTCTTTAATTTATCAGTTAATTTTTATGAACAAGAACCAGAGGTCCAATCATATGATTTGGCTGTTGATCCTTGATAATTAAATGCAAGCACTCTTTGACCACTACCTATAGATCCATCAGGTATACCGATATAAGCTGCTGTATCAGCTCTATCTTGACCTAATTCTCTTGGTTCCATCATTCCATCAGATGAAACTGTTACATTTGCGGCAGCTCTTCTAATACCTGCTCTGGATATATCTCCACCTTTATAGGCTGCTTCAAGCACACCTTTTAAGTGATATTGAGATGACCATCCTGCAACTAAGAATGCGTTTGCACTCTCAACAATTTGACTCATTGTTGCTCTCATTACTGCGTGTCCAGGTGTGTCAGCTTCATATGGAGCTACACCAAGTCCCATTGCATAAATTGCTCCTGATTCAAACAATCCCTTTAATGGAAATCCTTCTTGAACAAAGGCATCATTAAATGATGGCCCTGCAAGAATAGCAAACGGTGTTAACCCTTGCTGAGCGGCACCACCAGCTACTTGAGCCATTAGACCAGCACTTATTGCTGGGAAATAAGCATCAACTGGTTGGGTGACCATTAAACCTACAGCTTGTGCTACGTCAAATTCTGTTGATGGAGGTGTATATGTCCATGCAACTGTAAGACCATTTGCTTCTGCAGCTTTTGCAACTCCAGCAGCCCAGTCAGAACCATAATCGCCTGCAAAGCCCATGATTCCAACAGTCTTAATATCGCCAAGATTTTCAAGTGACCAATCGACTGCGTTCATACCATCAGCACAATACTGACTTCCGAACTCAACAATTAATCCTTTGTCATTTTCTTTGTATGACCATCCTGACCACCAACTCATTGGAACACCAACCATGTTATCTTTGTCCATTTCATCAAGAATGAATAAAGTCTGTGGTGTACCTAGTGACATAGCTAAAGCAGCAACTTCATCTTTAATTGCTGTATAGCCCTCTAGATGTTTTTGTGGATTATATCCAGTATCAAAACCTTCTCTAATCGCAACGCTATATTCTCCAATTCCTCCAGCTCCATTTGCCCAAAGCCAAAATGCTCTTTGTGCAAGCTCAAGACCTGGACCAGCAGGTGCATAAGGTCCCGTATAGTCATTCAACAATCCGAGATATATACATCCTTTATTTTGATCGGCACCAGTTGGTACCCCACCAATTTCTGCTGGACATGGTTCTGCTGTAACACCGGTTCCGGTTTTTACAGCTGTTGCTGTTGTGACTGCTGGAGAATCGAGTGATTCAACTACTGCTTCTTCTACGGTTTCTTCAACTACTTCTTCTTCAGCTGCTCCACCACATGCAACAATAACCAAGGAAAGAATTGAAAATATGATGATTCCTCGCTTGCGCAATGAATTCATTTTTCTCCCCCTTAAATTATTAGTACTAATAAGTACAGATTACTAGAAAAATGTCAGGTTAGTAGGAAAAAGGCCAAGCTTTAAAATAATTCCGTAACCTAAACCAAATACCCCACAACCCTCGGGGTTCAAAAATCAAGAAAAAAATGATAAAAAAGCCGAAAACAATACGTTCTATCTCCCCTGCATTTAGAAAAAAGCCTGTATCTGACAATCCTGTTGCATGTAAAACAGCTTGAATTATTCCAGGTAATGTTGTGAAGAAAAAAGCTCCATACAGTGGTCCAAGTACTGTACCTGCTCCCCCAATAATTACAATTGCGATAAATATTATTGAATATAAAAGATTAAATGTTCCTGGCTCTACACCACCGGCAATAGTAAATAATAAAGAACCTGCGATTCCTGCATAAAAACTTGATAACGCAAAAGCATACATTTTAAATTTAAATAAATTAATTCCGAGTGCTTCTGCAGCAATATCCCTATCTCTTATTGCAGAAAAAGCTCTACCAATTTTTGACCTAGTAAGGTTTTTTACTCCTAACCCCATAACAATACAGAGAAGAAGTGAAAAATAATATATGATATCATTTTTTTCCAGGAGAACATTTCCGATTTGTAAACCAGCCTCAAGATCTTGACCTAAAAATTTTAAGGAAGCAGCTTTTCTACCAAGTCCAGCGCCACCCGTTATGAATTTAAGATTTGAGAAAAAATGTGCTCCTATGAAAACTAAAGCTAAAGTAACTAGTCCAAGATTTAGTCCTTTAAGTCTTGCAGAGACTGGAGATATTAATATCCCTACAAAAGCCGCGGCCAACCCTGAAAGCGGTAACCAGATGATCATATCAAGCTCATAACCTATGACACTTGACGTAGCTACGCCACCAATTATTGCAGAGACATAGGTACCTATTCCAACAAAAACCCCATGTGCTAAATTAATTTGTCCAGCAAGACCTGATACTATATTTAATCCCCAGCAGGCGATTGCTGTAAGTAGTGATGTAGTAACAAGCAACTTCCAATAACTTGAAAGAAAAAATGGAAATGTACATGATGCAAGTATCAGAACTGCAAACCAAAATTTTTGAGTGTTGTTTGGAAAAATTGAACTTTCTTTTCTATAGTCCGTGAAGAGATTAGGTCTATTTTTCATACTCTTTCAACCTCTTTAGTACCAAATAAACCATCCGGTCTAAAAATCAATATGAAAAACATTATTAAATAAGGAGCTATTAATGAAAATCCACTTCCAAGTGAAAAGCCAATAACCCCCTCCAACATTAATTGATAATAAGCCACATAACCTTGTGTTAGTCCAATAATTAAAGAGCCGATTACAGCACCAGGAATAGAATCTAAGCCTCCAATTGCAACAGCAGGAAGAACTCTTAAAGCTGAGAGAAAACTTGCCTGTGTAAGCGTATTAAATCCACCAGTAATAAAGAATCCAGCGAATCCTGCAAGAACTCCAGAAATCAACCATACTAGTCCAAATATTCTTCCTACATTTATTCCTTGAGCAAGCGCTGCTTCTTGATCATAGGATGTAGCCATCATAGCTACACCATATTTTGATCTTTTAAAGAAAACTGAAAGAAGGATGATGAGGACTACACCTGTAAACAAAGCAGCTATTTCTAAATACTTTAAAGTGACTCCGCCTACATTAACAGATCCAAAATTTCCAAAACTTTGGAATGGATCTCCTAAATATCTTGGATTTAAACCAATCCAATTATTCAAAACTGTTCTTAAAAGTATATCAATACCAATTGTTAAAATCGCAACAGAAAATACAGGCTCACCAACCATAGGTCTTAAGAAAGTTCTTTCCATAACGAGACCAATAATCCCAGTCAAAAGAATACCAACAATAAATGCAATCCAAAATGGAACTCCACGGTCAACAGCTAGTGCACTAATTAATCCTGCTCCAACAACAACCAATGCTGGTTGAGCAAAACTTAAAACATCTGTAGCTTTATAAATCAATACGAAACCAATGGCAACAAGTGAGTACACTGCACCTAGCGAAAGACCCTCAAATGTTGCTTGTAAAAAAGTAATCATTTATACATATCCTCAATGAGGTCTGAAAATTTCTCCATGATTACATTTCTTTTAGCTTTTTGGGTAGCGGTGAGGTCACCATCTTCATGGTCCAATTCCTTTGTAAGCATTCTAAATTTTCTTATCTGTAGTGATGAGGTATATTCGTTTGCTTTTTGTATTTCATCCCATATCAAATTTTGTACTTCTTCATTCTCGGAGAGATTTCTATAAGTTGTATGTGCTATATTTTTTCTCAACGCCCAATTCGAGACGATATCATATTCAATACCTATAAGAGCTGATAAAAATTTTCTATCATCCCCAATTACTATGGCTTCCTTAATAAACGGAGAAGTTTTTATATTGTTTTCAATTTCTGAAGGAGAAACATTTTTTCCACCGCTAGTTATGATAATATCTTTTTTTCTATCGACGATTTTTAAGAATTCACCGTCATATTCACCAACATCACCCGTATAAAGCCATCCATCTTCATCAATAACTTCTTTTGTTGCTTCCTCATTTTTGTAATAACCTTTAAAAACTCCTGGATGTCTTACAAGTATTTC
>CACMHQ010000007.1:0-38612 GCA_902613615.1 uncultured Candidatus Actinomarina sp.
ATCCTTTTCATCCCCGTCTGATGAGGCAATCTCTTTCCCTAATTTTTTTTGGTCAGACCTGAGTTTTTCGGATTCAAATTTTGCTTCTCTTCGTTCTTCATCGAGTTTTTTTAAATTTTGTAAATCAATTTTTAAGCCTCTTTTTTTAAGATTTGTTTCAATAATTTCAAGATTAGTTTTTATAAGTTGTGGATCTATCATGATTTAGTCCTCTGGTGGTATAAATGCTTTGACAGAATATATATTATCTTCGAAATCTTCTTCATTTTCTACTTCTTCGACAAGTATAAACCACTCATATAGAATTCCTTTTTCAATTTCTATAGGATCTAAGTAATAACTTTTGCTTTCAAAAGGACCAATGGTGTTTAGTTTTGTTCTTTTTTCATAAACTGTATCTCCTGATTCGTCTGTTACCAAGATTAAAACAAGGACTTCTGTTTCCTCTACATTTCCTTCGTTTGCAATTACTAACTGCAGTGACGTAGGTTGATCAAGTAATACTCTGTAGCCTTCCTCAGTAATAGCTATTGATTCAGGTACAAATTCAACACCTGTTACAGAAATATCTCTTCTCAGAAAAAGACCACCTTTATTTTCAATTGCTCTATCAACGATAAGTTCAGCAAATTGATATGCGTTTGATTCGATACCTGTATATTCAATATTAAAAAAATCTGGTAAAAATAAATTTTCGTTATCTGATTTAATTTTTATTTCTGACAAGAAATTGTTGTAAGCTTTATCCCCAACAGATAAACTTGTAATACTTTCTGCAATAGACTCCTCAAGTATTTGTGAGTAATCCTGATCAACTAAATTTAATATTGAGACCTGAAAAGTTTCCAAACCTTTTAACCAGGATGTTGTAGCTATTTCTAATAATTCTCTCTCAGCCCCTGTGTAACTACTTTCAGAGTTAATAAGGATATTGTTTGCTTCTTGAGCATCTCTTATTATTTCGATAAAAGTCGATTCAAATTCATCCCTGTTTAATTCATCAAAATTTATTAATTTACCGTATTTCTTTGCTGCCTCTTGATGGAGACTTGATATAACATAAGCCTCTTCTAAAAATGTATTTATTTCCGAAGATTCTGAAAAATTATCATAAAATCTAAACGCAAAAAATCCAATGGTAATGCTCAAAATGATTACAAAAATGTATCGTATTATATTCATAGACTTTTCAATATTTTCTAAATTTTAGTTCTTTATACAGTCTATAAATACAATTACATTTCACAACTAAGATTATTAGGGAATGAAAAATTTTAAACTTGTTTGGTCAGCTAGAAGCGAATGTGGGCCAAATAGAAAGAAAAATGAAGACTCTATTTATCCATCAACTTCAGGTAATAATCAACCCCCATTCAAGGCTGCTGTTTGCGATGGTCTTGGAGGACACGTAAGTGGGGATATTGCCAGCAAAATTGCAGCAGACACACTTAATGAAGAAGTTGAAGACTTAAAAAAAGTTATAAATCAAGCAAATAAGCAGATCTTACAATTTCAAGATGATAATCCTGAATCTCTTGGTATGGGGACAACTATGACTGTGATCACAATAAATGAGAATGCCCTAATGAAAATTGCACATGTTGGAGATAGTAGGTGTTATGTTCTTTCTGATCGGAATTTAGTCAAAATTACAGAAGATCAAAATGTACCTGGATACCAGAATGTATTAAAACAAGCACTTGGTTCCAATGAGAAACTAAATATTCAAGAAATAGACTTTCAACTTCAGATTGGAGATGTAATACTCCTATGTAGTGACGGACTTTACAATGAAGTTGGCGAGGAGTATATAAAGAAAAAAATGCAGGATGGCACAAGTGCAGATACTTTAGTTAGTGAAGTATTGTTACTAGATCCTAAAGATAACGTATCAGCAATCATGATTAACTTAATTTAAATTATGCAAATAGGACAAATAATTAAAGAGAGATATGAAATTACTCAACTTTTGGGTGAAGGTGGTATGTCCTATGTTTACAAAGCTATTGATAAACAACTCCAAAGAACAGTAGCAATCAAAACACTCAAGCCAAACTATGTTGAGCAAGAAAAATTTGTAGAAAGGTTTAAAAGAGAGGCACAAACAGCTGCAAATTTAAATCATCCAAATATTGTTCAAATCTTTGACTGGGGAATCGGAGATGAACCCTTTTTTGTTATGGAGTACATAGAAGGAAATACATTAACCTCGATAATTGCAAATAAAAGAACGATAAGTATGAATGACATTTTATTTATTGGTGCGCAAGTATCTAGCGGACTGCAGGCTGCCCATTCAAAAGGTCTTGTTCATCGAGATATAAAACCTGGAAATATAATGATTACTCCAGAAGGTAAAGTAAAAGTTACAGACTTTGGTATTGTCTCATTACAAAATGAAGAGAGTGATATAACTAAAACAGGATCTATCCTTGGAACAGCGAGTTATATTTCTCCCGAACAAGCTCAGGGAAAACCTGTTTCAAAAGAGTCAGATCTGTATTCATTAGGAACTGTACTGTATGAATTAATTACTGGAAGACCTCCTTTTGAGGGAGATACTCCGATTGCTACTGCAACAAAACATATTACCGAAAAGCCTGAAAAGTTGAGTACATATAGAGCAAATATCCCAAAAGGTATTGAAAATGCTGTACTAAAACTATTACATAAATATCCAAAAGATAGATTTAAAAATGCTGAAGACTTAAGAGCTGTTCTCCTTCAACAAAAAACCCAACTTCAAGCTATACAGACTCAGGAAAATCTTGTAGATTTAACAAGCCCAAAAATAAAATATAGATTTACTCTTCCTGCATTGATCATTTCTTTATCAATAGTCATAGGGACAATATGGACATTGACCAGAATTTTTGATGGATTACCTGTTGATGGAGGTACACAAGTTGTTGTTGAAGTTCCAGATCTCACAGGTAGTAGTCAGACAGAAGCACTTAATGATTTACAAAGTCTGGGATTTAAAGTTGGTATAGAAAATTCTGCTCACCCAGATGTTCCTGAAGGTTCTGTGATAAGAACTCAACCTCCTGCGAATACATCAACAAATCCTGATACCCTCGTAACAATAATTGTATCCGTTGGTCCGGAAGCATATCCTATTCCATATGTTGTTGATTTAGAAACTGAAAGAGCCATATATGTAATTGAAGAAAGTGGGTTCACAATAGGTCAACAAATAGAAGTTAATGATGATAACGTTCCGATTGGCTTTATTATCTCTCAAAATCCAATGGCTGGCAAAAAAATGGGGCCTGGCTCAACTGTAGATCTTGTAATTTCTTCAGGACCGAGTTTGATTGAGCTGGGTGATTTATCTAGAAAATCAGTAGAAGACGCTACTCAAATACTGGAAACATTAGGTTTGGAATTTGAAACTTTGGAAGAATACTCCGAGGATATAGAAGAAGGTCTTGTTTCAGGTACACTTCCAGAAGCAGGAGAGATTATAACACCTGATGATGTTGTAACTCTAATTGTCTCACTTGGAATAAAAATAGAAGTACCTGAAGTTGAAGGCCTTACATATCAAGATGCAATTGATAAGTTGGAAGAAGCTGGACTTGTTGCGACCATTAGTGGTGATACAAGTGGTGTTGTGAGAAAACAATTACCGCGTAAAGGTGAATTTCTTGAACCAGAGGGCGTAGTTGAATTAACTTTTGATGAATAAAATAAATTTATTCAAACATGAATTATTAAAGTGGTCTAAAAAAAATAGGAGAGAATATTCTTGGAGAAATTCTAATGATCCATGGAAAATTTTATTATTAGAGATTATTGCACAACAAACACAGCTTGATAGGGCAAATATTTATTATGAGAAATTCATAAAGAAATTTCCTACCCCAAAAGAAATGTCAATCGTTACAAAAAAGGAGATACTTAGTTTATGGTCAGGTTTAGGTTATAACAGTAGAGCATTAAGGCTTCACGAGGCATCAAAGATTTTATCTAAAAAATCTTTTAACTCAATCTATCCAAATTTTGAGGTACTTCCAGGGGTAGGTAAATATACTAAGAATGCCATTCTGTCTTTTGCTTATAAAGAAAAAGTGATTGCCCAAGACACCAATGTTGTAAGAATTTTTAGTAGGTTTTTCGGGATTAAAAATCCAGAAAGTTTTATTGAGGAAAATGAAAAAATTATACTGAAAAACATACAATCTAGGAAATTTAATGAAGCTTTAATGGACTTTGGTTCAAAAATTTGTAAATCAAAAAATCCATTATGTGATTCTTGTTTACTTGAACCAAATTGTAAAAAATTTTTTCAGGATACTAAATATGCCCAATCAGCATTTAAAGGTTCAAGTAGAGAGATTCGTGGAAAAATAATTAAATATTTAATAAATAATGAAAATGTTGAGATTTCTAGCTTAAACAAAACATTAGAAATAGAAGATTCAAAAATTAAGCCGATTATCAAAAAGCTTGCTGATGAGGGGTTGGTAAACATAAAGAATAAGAAATTGATTGAAATTAGCTCTTAGCGATAGTATTTTTTAAATATGCCTGTCTCAAAGAAAAGAAATACAAATAAGAATAGTGGGCCTACAAAGTCTAAAAAGTTGTCTTCACAGATGTCAGATGTTAGCGGTCCATCACCAAGATGGTTTGTAGTAACAATGTCTTCTTTAATGATTATTGGAGTTTTACTTATAGTGTTAAATTATCTTACACTTTTGCCTGGTTCAGTATCAAGGTGGTATCTATGGAGTGGGCTAGGTTGTATCGGTATCGGTTTTGTTATGACAACAAAATATAACTAGATTATTAATAATCCTTCTTTTTTTAAGTATTCAAAACTATCAAATTCAATATCTTTAAAACTTGTGTGACGTTCAATCTCTCTAATTACAGCCCTACCGTTGTCTTCACTAAACCAGCTTAAATTTGTTCTTCTTAAGAGATAATCAACTGGTGTAGCAACACAATAATGCTTTATTGAATGCTCAAGATCAGATAAGTTATAGTAATTTTGATAATTGATTATTTGGTCTTGGTATTCAATGTCTTGTAACTCAAATCTTTTATTGAATAATTGCCTCAAAGCTTCAATTGCAATTAATCTAAAACCAGTTAATTTACCACCCGCAATTTGTATAAAGTTTTTATCAATCTCTTCAATAACATGCCCTCTCATAATTTTTTTTGTAGAGTTGTTTTGATCATCAATAAGGGCTCTAATACCAGACCAACTTGAAATATATTCAATGTTTTCGATATCAAAATATTTTTTTACATGTCTTATCAAATAATTAATTTCTTCTTTTGAAGCGTGAGGGTTGTCTTTTGTACCAGAAAATTTCTCAATATCTGTTGTGCCGACTATTGTGTTTCCATTCCAAGGTAAAACAAACATTACTCTTTCATCTTCAGTCTTTGGGAGAAAAACACCATTGTTGTTGATCTCTAGAGGATCCCCCTTCAAAACTAAATGTGCTCCTCCACTCATTTTTAGTTTTGTGGAAACTTCTTTATAGTCACCCGGTAAATTATGAACTCCTGATGCTGCAATAATTTTTTTGGCAGAAACTGAGTATTCAACCCCTGTTAATTCACAAAATAAATGTATTTCGTAAAACTTATTTTTTTTAGATATATTTTTTACATTTAAATAATTAATAGCCGTGGAATTATTTATTTCAACAGCTGTTCTTAAAAGAGAAAGTACAAGCTTTGAATCATCAGTTTGTGCATCCTGGAAGATAAAACTTTTCTTTAAATTAACTTTTCTTAACTTTGGAAATAAGTCAAATGTATTTTTTTTAGAGATATTCTTGTGTTTTTCTGATTTTTTTCTTCCTCCTAAAAAATCATAAAAGAGCAAACCTACCTTAAACGCAAATGGAGCTATAGAATTTTTCTGAAAAATTTTAGGTAGATCTGCGAATCCATCATTATTGTAAATTGGTGCAAGAAGTTTTAATGGCCTGTAAAGAGAGCCTAGTCTTTCTTTTAATATTTTCTGCTCATTTAAGCTTTCTTTAACTAAAGAAAATTGAAGCTGTGGTAAATATCTTATGCCTCCATGTAACAACTTGGTACTTCTGCTTGATGCTCCTGATGCAAAGTCATTTTTATCAACAAGTAAGACATTTAGTCCTGCATTTGAGGCAATAGTAAGAGTGGCAGCCCCAACAATTCCTCCTCCAATGACAAAAAGATCATATTCATAATTGTTTTTTAATTTATCTACTTGATTATCTCTTGAAAAAGTCATTGTTCTAGGGGGGTCATTTCTTCTTTACAATGTTTTGGAGGTTCATTAGCAACAACAGATTGTAATTTTACTGTTAGCTCTGTCCCACATGCTTTACATAAAAATGACTGGGATGTTTCTAGAACATCTGTAGGATCGATTTCAGGAGGTACACTTGCTAATGATCCTATAGAATTTTTCAAAAAACGAAATATTACAACACCAATAAAAAATGCTATTAAATATTCCATTAGATTGTTAAATATCTATACACAGATATTATTACTGCAACAATGACCCATGCAATTGCTACACCTTTAGGATTGGTTTTTAGGTAAGACTCCCTATATCTCTTTTGTTCAAGTACATCATCTATAGACTCTTTTAGTTCTCTTAATTCACTTTCAGATAAATTTTCAAAGTCTTTTCTATCCATATTATTAGATTACCTTATTGTGGAGATGATGGGACTTGAACCCACGACCCCCTGCTTGCAAAGCAGGTGCTCTTCCAGCTGAGCTACATCCCCTCGCAACATATATTATGCCCTTAATTTGCTCGTAAATGAAAAAATTTTAGAAATATTTCGTATTCATTACTAATGTAGAAAGAGCGAAAGGGCCTATAGCTCAGCCTGGTTAGAGCGCATCCCTGATAAGGATGAGGTCGTTAGTTCAAATCTAACTAGGCCCACTTTAATTTTCTTTTTCCAAAAGCTTTTTCTTTTGAGTTATTCCACCAGGTCCACTATATCCACCTATTTTTCCATCAGATCTAACAACCCTATGACAAGGAATAGTTACAGGATAAGGATTTTTTCCGCAAGCATTTGCAACTGCTCTTGCACTATTTGGATGTCCAATATTAATAGCAATCTCTTTGTAAGTTTTTGTTTTACCTTTTGGAATTTTAATAATTTCTTTCCAAACCTTAATTTGAAATGAAGTGCCAATAAGCTTCATATCAATTTTCTAGAAATATCAAGCATCTCTATCTCCCGTAAAGTTTCATTGTGATATCAATCTATAAGTTTTTATTACTAATTTCAAATTTCACATGTTTATTATTGAATATGAGCAAATTATTAGTACATATTATTACTGGAGTAGAGAACCCAAGCCGCTCAGTGCTTGGTTTTTTAGTAGCCAAATCAGCAATTGAAGATGGGAATGAAGTAATTATATTCTGTGCTGGTGATGGTGTCACCTCTCTACATGAAATTACTACAAATGAAATGCAAGGTGTTGGTTTAGGCACACTATCAGACCATCTCAATGTGTTAAAAGAAAAGGGAGCAAAGCTATATGCTTCTGGTAAATCTGCCCAGGCTAGAGGAATTACTAAAGAGCAACTTGAGTCTATGGGGTTCACTCCTGCAACTCCCAATAAATTAGTAGAGCTTACTTTTGAAGCAGATCGAGTATTAATTTACTAATTAGTTATTTAAAAATAAGATAATTTGTTATAATCAATTAAACATAAAGAGAAGGTTAAGACCTCGGCAACCTGGATGACTATCCAAGGTGCTAAAAATGTGGCAGAAATGCAACTAAATAGTCAAAATCCTTCTCCAAAAAAGGAGAAAATTTATGAAGTTTAATTCAAAACTTATTCATGCAGGGTATGATTCTGATGCTGATCAAGAAGGATCAATAACAGTACCAATATACAAAACAACTGCTTATCAGTTCAACAATACTGAACATGCAGCAAGTTTATTTGGCCTAAAAGAGTTTGGTAACATTTACTCTCGGTTGGGAAATCCAACAGTAGGTGCATTAGAAGCAAGGCTTACTGATCTTGAAGAAGGTGCTATGTGTGTAGCTTTATCGTCTGGTACATCTGCTGTAATGTACTCTCTTATAAATATAATGAGCCAAGGTGATAATTTTGTTACTGCGAATCAACTTTATGGTGGGACCTACACTATGTTCGACAACATATTACCAGAGTATGGAATAGATTCTAAAAAAGTTGATATCACTGATCTTAAAGCCGTTGAAGATGCAATAGATGACAAAACAAGAGCTATCTACTGTGAAACCATAACAAATCCTGGTTTAGTTGTAGCAGATGTAACAGCATTATCTGAAATTGCTCATTCAAAAGGAATTCCATTAATTGTTGATGCTACATTTACAACTTCTGCAATTCAAAAATCATTTGAATTCGGTGCAGATATTGTTGTTTATTCATTAACTAAATGGATGTCAGGCCATGGACGTGTAATTGCTGGGGCTGTAATTGAAAAAGGTGGTTTTGACTGGGGAAATGGTAATTTTCCTTTATATGACAAACCAGATACAAGTTATGGCGGTATGAGATGGGGACATGACTTAGGAGACCTAAGCAATGTTGCGTACTCATTAAGGTTAAGAACTGTACCTTTAAGAAATCTAGGAGCAAATATGTCTCCAGAAACTGCTTTTGAAGTAATGAGTGGCCTTGAGACTCTTAGCCTAAGAATGGATAGACATTGTGAAAATGCAATAAAGGCAGCTGAGTACTTATCAGACCATGAGCTTGTTGAGTGGATAAGATATCCTGGACTTAAAGATGATCCAGCATACGAGCTTTCTGAAAAATACTTAAAAGGTACTGGTGGAACTATGGTTGTATTTGGAATTAAAGGTGGGAAGGATGCAGGGCAAAAGTTTATTGACAACTTAAAGATGTTTAGACACGTTGCAAATGTTGGAGACACTCGATCTTTGGCTATACATCCAGCGTCGACTACTCACTCTCAACTAGATGATGAGCAACTTGTTGCTGCTGGGGCTCCACCAGAATTAGTTAGACTTTCAATTGGTATCGAAGATATTGAAGATATCATTGAAGACTTATCACAAGCACTTGAAAGTACAAGATAAAACAAGCAAGTTTTACATTCCGCAACTTAAACTTGAATCTGGTGAGCTGCTTGAGAATGTAGAGATTGCTTATACTACCTTTGGAACTTTGTCCGAAAAAGGTGACAATGCCGTATTGATTTTTCATGCACTGACTGGAAGTCATATGCTGGCAGGAAATTATAAAAAAGAGGACAATCTCGATATTCCATGGAACGATGAACTAGAAATTGGTTGGTGGGATGAATTTGTAGGGCCTAATAAAATTATTGATACAAATAAATACTTTGTGGTGTGTGCAAATTATCTTGGTGGCTGTTATGGGTCTACTGGGCCAAACTCAATAAATATAAAGACAGGGAAAATCTATGGTGATGACTTTCCTTTTATTTCATTTAAAGATATAGAAATCTCTCAAAAACTATTGTTGGATGATTTGGGTGTTGTCTATTTAGAGGCCGTGATTGGTCCATCAATAGGAGGTTTGATGGCTCTTGAATTTTCTCTTTTATACCCGGACTACGTCAAAAATCTAATATCAATTTCAAGTGGGTATAAATTGTCTACAATCCAATTATTACATAATCTTGAACAAGCATATATATTAGATCTTGCAAAAAGCTCAAACGAAAGAGAAGCTGAATACTTATCACTAGCCAGAATGATTGCGCATAAAACCTATATTTCACTTGAGCTTTTATCAAGTAGAGCAAAAGATGAAAGTAAGTACGATAAAAACTTTCTTGAGGGATTTTTATCTACTTCTCAAGAGTCTTACATGATGCACCAAGGTGAAAAATTTATTGAAAGGTTTACTCCGGAGTCTTACAATTCCATAATTAAAGGGTGGCAAAATTTTTATATTAACACTAAGGAGATAAAAAAATTAGAGAACATAAACGTTTTGATTATTTCCGTTGATTCAGATGTTTGTTTTTATCCTGAGGAACAAGTTGAATTTGAAAATCTTTTAAAAGAAAATGGTGTTAAAACAAGTGTAAAAGTTATAAATTCAACAAAGGGCCATGATTGTTTTCTTTTGGAGCCAGAGCTTTTTAAGAAAGAATTTCAAAATTTTATCTAAAGTTTTTATAAGATTGTAAAATTTTCGTTCGAAAAATCGACTACTAAGTTCTTTGAATTTAAAATAGCTGAAAAATTTTTTTCCCCGATCCCTAGAATTGCGGGGATATTATGCTCAGCACATCTTATAGCCATATGTGAATTTGGACCTCCAAATTCAGTAATCAATGATTTAATTTTGTAATTAAAAATCCAATCCCATCCTGGATCTGCTGCTGGAATAACGATTATCTTATTATCTAAGTTATTTCTGTTGTTTTCAGTGCCATCCAAAAATAGAATTTCTCCACTAACTGTCCCTTGTCCAATATAATTTCCATCTTTATTCATCTCTTCATATGCATAGAAATCATCTGAGCTAGTTATTACATCAGGCATAAGAGTATCTTCAATCTTTTGATTAAAAGTATTCATGTCGTTGTATTCGAAATCAAGCAGCTGAAAGAGTTTACGATCAGAGATGTCCTTTTCTTCAAGTTCATTCAAAATACCATCTATACCTTTTGTGTAGTAAAACTTTGAATTTTCTCTAGTGGAAACTGCAAGCTGAAACATTTCTACCCAGCTCTCAGATGTGTAAGAAATTTTATTTAAATTAAAATAATCATCAATTTTCTTAAATATATCAATTTTCAATGGTTCACTTGGAATTGGCTTATTACTTGTGTTGATTAGTGACTCAGCAAAGGATATATTGCTTTTTAAATTTGAAGAGGATAGGTTGTAGTTTCCTGCCCTTACATGTCCGTAGATACTCAAAAAGTCATTCAGACTTATATCTCCTGTCTTTACCTTGTAAGCATCCTGTTTCATTTTCGTACTTATTGAATTTACAGAAAGTAATAAGTTTTGCTTTTCTTCTTCAGTAATAACTCCGTTTTTCAAAAAGTTGTTTAACTGAGCAAAATAAACAAATCCTAATCTTGAGTGATGAGTAAATGGCAATGCCATATTATCTCGAACAAATTTTATATTTTCTTTATCTAAATATTGAAAACTATCATCAAGCTTTGAAAATGCATCTAAAATTATTTCATTATTTCTATCCAGTGTAGAACTATTAAAACTGTCAATTTCAATTAAATCATGATGCCATTGAATAATCTCTTCTCTATCAATAATGTTTTTATATTCTTCTCCAAATTTCTCATCTGTTTCAAATGTGTAGGATGACCTTGATATATCAAACTCTATAGAATCATGAAGATATGGATAAGTCTCTAATTTGTTTAACTGATAATTGATGATTTTTTCACATGTTTCATTCTTTATATTTCGAGTTAGAAAACTATTTAAGCTATGGTTCACATTTATGTATGCAACATTGTTAAATAGCTCCATCAACTTGCCTCCTGAATAAATTCTGTATCCAAATTCTCCACGCTGTTTATTCCACGTTGTATCAGTGAACATAAATCTGTAAAGACTAAAAGCAATATTATCCGGTTTCTTACCAATCATTTCGGCTGGATTCATATCGGACATATTGCTATAAATTTGATTAGTACCAAATCGATCATCTGTAGTTGTTATTAATTCTTTGTACCTTTTTACATTTTCATCAATGACACTTCTTTCAACCATTATGGGTTCTTTTTTTATGACTTTTCCCATTAAAGGTCTTACTTGAAGTAATAAAGGTTCTTCCTTGTGATCTGTAACTATTTCAATATCTAGTTGTTTATTTCCAAATAGATTCTCTAATTGATTTTGTATTTTAAAAAATTTGTAATATTCTTTAAATTTTTCAGGAAGATTATCCAGAGATCTATGAATAAAAAAATTTTTGATTTTGTTGTATCTACCAGATGTTACAGCATCAGTTTGAGACCCATAGTAGGTTGAAAATGTTCTATATGCAGAGTTAGTACCTACTTTATACGACGTAAGGACTGATACACTTTTTGCTCCATCAACATAGTCTTGGAAAATAACTGTATTATTATCGTCTTCTTCATAGCTTTGTAAAACTTCATTCCATGATTTCTTAATGAGAAATATGTCGTTTTTATCTATTGGTCCAATAGATAAAAATTTACCTGCACTTGAAGTTTCATCTGTATCTTCTTTTGAACTATTGCTTCTAATAATTATTTGTTTAGAAAACTTTCCTAAAATCTCTTCAATATTTTCAAAATCATCAAAAATTATCTCTTTAAAGTATGGAATTTTTATATTCGAATTGTTTTTTACAAATTCTAAATTTTTGACCTTGTTTTTATAATTTAATTGATCTTGTGGATTTAGATTATTTTTAGATGAGATATCATCATTTTCCACAATTACTTCCTAACAGTTGAGCCAACTACTAATGCTGCAGATATTATAATCAAATTCTTTACAATATATTGTCCTTCAAGAGTGAGTCCAAATGGAAAGCTTGTAAAACAAACCTCTGGAAACAAAACTAATGGTAGAAAAGTTCCTGGCATTTGAATAAAAAGTAAAATTATTGAAACCCTAATCAATGGCTTGATAATCATTGTTATGCCGATAACAACTTCCCATATTCCTAAAATAGGTACAAACGTCTTGGGGTTTTCAAACCAATACACAGTATTTTCAACCAGCTCTTGTGCCGGACTTAAGCCCAAAGGTTTTAGAGCACCAAACCAGATATAAATTATACCAAGGGAATATCTTAACAGTGTAACTCCCCACTTTGACATGAATTCAGTCACAAATATATCAAGATCATCAAAACTTTTTATATTTCTCACAAAAACAATCTAGTAAATAAATTAAATAATAAGAAAACAACAAACAGTAATTATCTAAAAATTATATAAATTAGAAAAGAGGAACTTAACCAAGCTATAGAAAATGTAAAAACTATAAAAAAAGGTTTTATTTTTTTAACAACACCAGAAAAAGACAAAGCTAAAAGGAGTCCAAAAACTATTGAAAAACCAATTATAAATGCATCGAGTAAACTCAAGCTAAATCTTATCCTGCTTATTGTTCATAATTTTATGATGAATATTTATCTAAAAAATTGGAGATTTGTTTAAATGCAGAGATAGTTTCCGGCATATTTACATCAATATGGAATACATGGTACATTCCTTCCCATTCGAAGTATTCATGAATACATTTATCTCTTTCCAGTGCTTCCTTTAATGTTCTGGAGTCAGACAATAATAACTCCTCTGTTCCAACCTGAATCATAATTGGTGGACAGTTTTCATAATTACCTGAAATTGGAAAGACTAATGGATTGTTTTGATCTGCATCTTCATGATTTAAATAACCATCATATAAATTATCATTATTTTCCCAAACTTTCTTTATCATGGGACCAAGAAGTATATCTCGATCAGCCATTTCGAGATTATATGATTCTCCAGTTCCAGCTGGATCTGCCCAAGGAGACAATAGGACTAAAGAGTTTGGTAAGTATTTACCTTCTTCTTTAAGTTTCAATAAAGTTATCAATGCTAAGTTTCCCCCTGCAGAGTCTCCTCCAATAGTTATTTGTTCAGATGAGAAATTAAAATCATTAATTAATGCTTTGAATGCTCTGACTCCATCTTCCAATTGAGCTGGGTATTTATTTTCTGGTCCTAATCGATAATCAGGTACATAAATAGTTGTGCCAGTAATATCTGCCAAGTAGCTTACTAAAGAGTAATGTGATTTAGGACTGCCCACAGAATATGCACCCCCATGGTAATAAAGAAGAATTCGATTAGGATCTGACTTTGGAGTGGAAACTTTCCATGTGTTTATTCCATCTAAAGAAATCTCTTCTTTAATTGTTCCTTCAACTTTTGGACCAAGTATTCCTTGAAGGTTTATAAACCATCTAAAAAACCTTCTTTTACTTTTACTCATGTTTCCAGGACTTTCATACATTGAAGACATAAATACAGAAAATGACTTAAACCTTTTTATACTTTGTTCGGCTTCTTTACTTAACATATAGTTAATGTTAAAGATAAATCAGCTATGATGCACCAAATTCTTTGTCTAGAAGTGTTTTTAGATCGTCCAAGCTCTCAACAATATCTTCTCCGTAATTAAATATCCCCCAAACAAAATTGTTTATTGGTTTTATGGTATTTGCACTAATTCCAATCAATCTTTTACCTGCCTTGTATGCATAACCAATTTCCGCTGCAGTACCTGAATCAACATCCCGACCTGTTAAAAGAGCTATCACAATATCTGCTGGTTCTAAATATTCCATATCTACATCAAAAACTTTAACCTTTTTTTCAAAAGTGAAATCACCTGTGACTAATCCTGCATCTCTATGAGGAACAAAAGTAGAGATTCCATAACTTTCAACTATTTGTGCAATTTTTTCGAGATACTCTCTCTCATGATCATCAAATAAAGGCCCAGCAATGTATGCTTTTTTCATAATTTCATTGTATTTAGTAAATCTTTTATTTCTACTAGTCCTTTGTAATTTAAAACATTTTCGCTCATTGAGTTAATGCTATCCAATATTTTTGGATCCCAAACATCTCTTAATGGAAATACCTCAACTTTAATTAAAAACAAACTTGTATTTTCATCAATTGGTGTTGAGGTTTGTGTCTCAACTCTAAAATAAAGATTTTCAAAAGTTGTTAAACCTGGTTTTATTAATTTTGGATGTTCACTCAATTCTTTACTAGTTGTTACGGTCCAGACCCATCTTTGTATTGTTTGTTTGCACATGTATTCTGAAAGTTTTTGACTAGAGGCAATCAACTTTGAATTATCAGCCACAGGTTCATGAATAAATGCAAAATTTTTGCCTAATTTTTCAGAAAAATCCCAACCACTTGGAAAACATATTGATCCAAGCTCCATATTTCCATTGAACATTATTGCGAAGTCTTCTTCTAATCTACGTGATAAGTCTTTAATATTAAGTGTCTTTTCAAAGTTAAAAAATACTAATAATTTTTCAAGTAAATTATTTTCTTTTGATATGGTCGTCTGACCATAAATACTGTCTTCAAAAAAATTAAATTGTTTTTCTTTGTCAATTAAATATCGTTTATCAGGATTTTTATTGTAAATGGGACCGTCAAACCTTGTCATAGAAGGATTGTTTGTAAATGGAACTTTTACGTAATCTAATTTCATTATTATTAAGTTTATATAAAGGAGAAAAATTATGGATGCCGGAGTTCTTTTACTTCATGGTTTATTTGAACATAAAGGAAGACATCAAATCAATTCAGACTGGTTTGAAAATTTAAATATTTCACCACACTCCATTGACCTTCCTGGACATGGTGAAGAAACAACAATTAAGGGCCATATTGATTCCTGGGAGGAAAATAATGAAGCATTAAAAAATGGTTTTCGAAATTTAAATAACCATACTAAGAAAATTGTTTTTGGCCATTCTTATGGAGCATTAATTGCAACCTATGGAGTAATTAACGAAATAATTAAACCTGATTACTTAATTTTGTCTGCACCATTATTTAAAGATAATTATCCAAAATTTATGCGATCTCTATCAAGACCACTTGGAAACATAGCACCGAAATTAAGAACAATATCACCTATAACAAAGCGAAATTTATCAACTGATAAAGATGTTGTACTTGATTACTTTAAAGATCCATTAGTTTTTCGAACATTTACTTTTAGGTTGGGTGCTGAAATTGCATTTGTGCAAGATTATGTACAAGAAAATATAAATAGATTGACTATACCAACAATTGTTCTTCATGGTGATAATGACAAAGTTTGCCCAATCGATGGGAACAAAGAAATTTCTAAATTAGAAAATGTAAAATTTGTTACAGTAAATAACTCTATGCACGAAATTTTGAACCAAGATACAAGAATGTTTGTTCTTAGCGAGATACATGAATGGTTGAAGGATAACAATTTAATATAATCAATCTTATTGCAATTAGTTTGCAATAAGTAAAATTTTTTTTATACTTTTTATATGCACGTACCAGACGGATTTATAAACGCACCAGTATCTGCAGCAACGGGATTAATTAGCCTTGGAACTATTTGGGCTTATATAAGAAATGCAAAAAATTTAGTTGCTGACCGATTAATAGCATTGACAGGAATGATGTCAGCATTAATTTTTGTTTTACAGATGATCAATTTTCCAATTGCAGCTGGAACTAGTGGTCATCTTCTTGGAGGTGCATTAGCAGTAATTGTACTTGGACCAAGTCTTGGAATTATTTGTATTTCTATTGTTGTTGTCATACAGTCTCTTCTTTTTGCTGACGGAGGTTTAAGTGCCCTCGGTGTAAATTTACTTAATATGGCTGTAGTGACTTCACTTATTGGATGGTTAGTAATATCTTCATGGAAAAAATTATTTAATGAGAGTTACTCATCAATAATTTCTGGTTCATTTATAGCTGGTTTATTGTCAGTTGTTTTCTCATCAATAGCTTTTGTGCTTGAATACGCAATTGGAGGAACAGTTGCTGTGCCACTTGGAAGTGTTTTGATTGCAATGGTTTCAAGCCATGTACTTATTGGTATAGGAGAAGGAATTATTACTGGTTTGATTGTTTCTCTACTTTTAAGGGTTCGCTCAGATCTAGTCTATGTTAATCAAAATAAAGAAATTAAAAATAATGCAACTTCATTTTATGGAATATTTATCTTGTTGATTTTATTACTGACATTGATCACACCATATGCATCATCATCGCCAGATGGACTTGAATCTGTGGCGGAATCTTATGGTCTTAATGAAGAATCTGGAATAGTTTTGTTTTTAGATGATTATGGAATTACAAATATTAATAATAATTTTTTATCAACTGTTCTAAGTGCTGTTCTAGGAATCGTTGTCATAGTTGGTTTATTTAATATATATATAAAAGTTAAAAACAAGAATTAGAGTGGGAAAAAATTTATTATTTTTTTTTGAAATCTTTAAATATTTTATTTATATTTAACTTAACTTTTTGTGAAGAAAATCTTTATAGAGGATCATTACAAGAAGGGTAAGAGATAACCCTTGAAGAAGTGAGTTTTGGCAACAAAACAAGCGGAGTATTCAAGGGTTTTCTCATTTTTACTTACATTGTTCTTTTGTTTAACTTCTATTTAATACAATGATTCATAATTAAATTAAATACTACGCTACTCCCTTAAAGTTGTTGGTATACAAAAACTCCCCCAGTTATGAAGAACTGGGGGGTTCACAAAAATAATTTATATTAATATTTTGATATGACTTCAAAAAATCAATTAGAACTACTTCATAAAGAATGCAGGAAGTGTAAAGAGTGTTCACTGGCAGAAACTAGAACCAATGTTGTAGTAGCAAAAGGTAATCCTGATGCAGAAATTTTAATAATTGGAGAAGGGCCTGGTGAACAAGAGGATATTACTGGTTTTCCTTTTGTTGGTAGAGCTGGAAAAATGTTGGATTCAGCTCTTAACTCAGTCGAAATTGATCCTCTAGAAGATTGTTATATTACAAATATTGTGAAATGTAGACCTCCTAACAATAGAAAACCATCTCTAGAAGAAGTCAAGTCTTGTATTCCTTGGCTTGATAAACAAATCGATTTTTTAGATCCTAAAATTATTGTGCTTGCGGGATCTACAGCTGTTGAGTCTTTTCTTAATATAAAACAACCAATATCCAAAATTAGAGGAGAATGGATTGAAAAAGATGATATCAAAGTGATGCCAATTTTTCACCCATCATATCTTTTAAGAAATCCGTCAAAAGAACCCGGTAAACCAAAATGGTTAACTTGGCAAGATTTAAAAAAAGTTAAAAAGGTATACGATAGCTTTTAGTCTGAAAATTCATCCTGGGTTGTTAGTAACAGAGAAGCAAAAATAAATAGACTTGATATCAATATATTTCTGTTAAAGGTCTCTCCTAAAAATAGTACCCCTGCTGTAACACCAACCACGGGTACTAAGTAATCAATACTTGCCACTTGCAAAGCACTAACTCTTTGAATAAGCCACGTAAATGAAAGAAAAGCTCCAAGATTACATACAACAAGTGCTACTAATCTCAAAAGCTGAGATAGATTTAAGACATCTATACCTACACCGGAAATAAAGAATGTAAGCAAAGTCAAAATTATTACAAGTGGGTACTGAAATGTGAGCCAACTGTTTACCTTATACCTTGGTGCATATTTTCGATTTAGGACTGTAGCAAGAGCAATACATTGGACGCCAAGAAATGCTAATGATCCTCCTAAAAAAATATTTCCTTGATTAAGCAGTCCAGTTTCTTGTGAAATAAACAAATATGCTATGCCTGAAAATCCAACAACAACTGATAAATATTTTAGTTTTGATATCTTTTCTTCTTTTAAAATAAGCTTGATCCACATTGCCGTAAAAATTGGTGCTGAGCTTATTAACAAAGTGACAAGACCAGATGAGATATATTGTAGTGCGAATATAAATGCCCAACTAACAAAAAATATTGAGGCCAGTCCCGTAAATGAAGCTTCTTTAAGAAGTTGTTTATCAAATTTATCTGTGTTGAAAATAATATAATATGAAAAAAGTAGTGTACCAATTATTAGTACTCTCGCAGTTACGAGGAAAATTTCATTAAGCCCTTCTAATAAAAGACTTCTTATAATTACATTTCCAGATCCCCACATTACACCTGCAGTTAAAACAGCTGAAATTGTTTGTATTAGAGAGGGTTTTTGATGAAGATTATTATTTTTCATTATTGAGATGTTAATAATAAATTATAGATAGGTTGTTTATTCAAAATTTAAACTAATATATAACTAACGGGAGCAGTAGAGCTGAGAGGGTTGAAAACCGACCGTATGAACCTGTTAGGTAATTCTAACGAAGGGATATTCGGTACTCTTATCCCATTTACGAAATGAGGTAATGGTGCAAATTAGTGCAGATGTTTTAATAAATTATATTTTAATATTTTTCATCCTTTTACTATTTCTTGTTTTAACAAGAAGACTTTCAAATAAAGAAGTTGGGGATGGATATTTTGTGATGTTAAAATCTCAAAATACTTTTAATTTGAGCCTTAGCTTTTATGCCAGTGGTATGGGTCTTTGGATTATTGCTTCTCCAGCAGAGGTCGGCTGGTATGGATTAGGTTTTGATGTAATAGGTTACGCTATTTCAGCTGCAACACCTTTTGCACTGCTTTATTTTCTGGGTCCTAAAATTGTTGATGCTGTACCAGATAAGGCAACACTACCTCAATATATAAACAAACAATACGGTAATTTTGCACAAATTTTTGTTTCATTAGTTGCAATCATCTATATGTCGGCTTTTTTAATTGCAGAATTTGCATCAATCAACTTTCTTTTTCCAGAGATATCTAACACTTCAGGCCTAATTGTTTGTTTAGCAATAGCACTAGTCACATTCCTATATTTAAACTTGTCGGGTTTCAAAGCATCTTTAGTTACCGATAAATTTCAGGGGATCTCAATAATTATTATATTATTTATAGTTTTTTCTCTCTGGATTAGTCAAAACGGTTTAGGAGAAATTATAAAAGCAGCAAACATCGGAGGGCTTAATTCATTTACACTTCCTAGCTTTAAATCAGCTGTTGCAGTTATCCTTGCAGTAACTGCAGCTGAAATTTTTTCACAAGGTTACTGGCAAAGAACTTACTCAGCATTAGATGATAGCGTAATAAAAAAATCTTCAATTTTTGCAGGTCTTGGATGTTTTTTAACTGTACTAATACTTGGGATTGCTGGATCGTCAGGTGCTGGTTTTGGAATTGAGAACCCATCATTAAGTTTTATTCAACAAATACAATTAAATAGTTTCTCAAGAATACTTGTTATAGGTCTTTGCACAATGTTGGTTGCATCAAGTATCGACACACTACAAAGCGCAATATCATCAACAATGGCTTTAGATATTGTCAAAAGTGGTGTTGCTGAAGCAAAAATAATCACGCTGGCTATAACATTTGGATCTTTAACCTTGTCGTTTTTTGTTACAAATATTTTTTCAGTTTTTTTATTTGCTGATTTACTAGCAGTATGTTTGGTTTTTCCAGCGTTTTATAAAATCCGCATGAGAAAAACAAGTCAAGGTATTGTGATTCCATTTTCACTAGGTTTTGTTTCATCAATATTATATAGATTTAATTATGTTGATCTAAGTGTAAATCCTGGGGGGTTGTTTATACCGACTGACATTTATGGACTGGCTGACTTAAATACTTTTGGTGTAGGTTTTATATTCTCTATAATTGGCACACTGCTTTACAACAGAATAAAATAACATAAAACTATAAATGAATCCTAATAATATATCTGACATTAAAAATTTGTCTGAGCTTCAAAGTAATGGTTCAGATATTGTTTACAAATCAACGAAAATAAACTTAGAAAACAATTCATATGAATCTTCAATTCATAAATTATCAAAAAATAAATGGACAGATTTAAAAAAGTCTACAAACTACAATTTCTCAATTCCAAAATATTCAAAAAATAATAAATTGATTTCATTTGTTAAAACACCTAAATCTTCAGAGATTCTTGACTCACTTGAGAAAAAGAAAAATTCATCGAAAACTTATTTAGTTGTAAAAAATGGTAACAGTGAAAAAGTAATCTTTAATACTGAGGACTCAATTGTAAATTATGTTTGGAGTGAGAATAGCAAGTTCGTTTATGTGATTACCAAAGAATGGTCTGATGAGTTTAAAAAAATTGAGAATAAAACAGATCAACCTACAGTTATCAACAAGTTACCCTTCAGATTTGACACCACTGGAGTAATTTACAATAAAAGATTTCACATTTATAAAATAAACATTTCTTCATTAAAAATTGAAAAAATTGTTGACGGTGATAAGGAATCGTTACTTTCTATATCATCTCTAATTGAAGTGGAGTCGGATCTTTACTTTATAGGAAGTCAGCATAATGAGAACGGAACAATGCTTGAGGAACACATAATCAAATTAGTAAAGTCAAAATTAGTAAAAATTAATTCTGGTGGAATGTTTAATCAAATCTTTAGTCTTAAAGATAAGCTTTACGCCGTCGGCTTAAGAAAAAGATTCGATTGGCCAACAAACACTACCATTTTAAAAGTCTCAGAAAATGGAAAATTGAGTTTTCTTGAGCATGAATTTGATAGAAATGTCGTGTCAGTAAAAATACATGATAATGAAATCTTTTGTTTATATGAAGACTCTGGAAAAACTCTTTTAAGAAATGCCAGTCAGAAAGAAACGATAATTGAAGAAGATATAACTATAAAAGATTTTAATTTTATAGGTGAAGACTTGTATGTAATAGCAAATTCTTTCTCTCATCCTGACGAAATATTTAAATTGGTAAATGGGAGACTCAAGAAGCTGTCTACCACAAATGATGACTTCAATAATAATGTGAGAACATTTGGATGTGAATACCATCGAATAGATACTGGTCAATCCGATATAGACACATGGGGAATTTTTGTTGGTAAGAATAAACCAACACTATTAAATGTACATGGTGGACCTGCAAGTCAATATGGATACACGTTTTTTGATGAATTTCAAACATATGCTTCAGCTGGTTTCAATGTTATTGCCTGCAATCCTAGAGGTTCAACAGGAAGAGGTCATGATTTCTTGAGAGATGTATGCGGAAGAAAATGGGGAGTTAATGATGTACACGATGTATTAACTTCTTTTAAAAAAATGCTGAAGCTTATGGGTATTGAAAACAAAAATTACGGAATTATGGGTGGTTCTTATGGAGGATTTATGACCTCTTGGGTTATTGGCCATTATCCAAAAATGTTTAAATCTGCAATTGTTGAGCGAGCTTTGCTGAATTGGGAAACGATGGTAGGAACGTCAGATATCGGTATTGGTTTTCCTGAAATGTATCTTTTAGATGATATGAATAATAATTTAAATTTATACAGAAAAAAAAGTCCAATCACATATGCAAATAATATTATTACTCCAACCCTAATTATTCATTCTGAAAAGGACTACAGATGTCCAGTTGAACAAGCTGAACAACTGTTTTCAAATCTTAAAAGACGTGGTATTGATACAACAATGATTAGATTTCCAGATGAAAGCCACGAACTTTCAAGATCAGGGAAGCCAAATCATAGAATTCAAAGGTTTGAATCGATAATTGACTGGCACAAAAAACAATTAACATAAATAAAATTTACTAAGACAATTAAAGTGAATACGAGGTATTCATGAATAATGATTCAAAAGAACCATTAAAAGGTAAAGAATTAAGAGATTTAGCACGTTCAGAGCCTGGTCAAGCTTTGATATATTTAGAAAATAATAAAGACCTATGGGTTCAAATTGCTGAAACCGACCCATTTGACTCTGCTGATACTCTAGAAGAATTTGACCCATCAGAAGCAGGAAAATTAATTACCTCACTTCCTATTGAAACTTCAGTAAAAATATTTGAATCACTGAGACCAAGAGCAATTATTGAAATTGTAGAGATATTAAAAGATTCTTATGTTGAAGAGATATTCAAACAAATGGATACAGAAGATGTAGTTGATGTTTTTGAGAGATCTACTGAAGATGAAACCGAAGAAATTTTAGAAATTCTTGATAAGTCAACAAAACTCAACATAAACAAGAGACTAGCTTACCCTGAAAACTCGGTAGGTAGACAGATGTCTGAAGAGGTTGCAAAAATATCAACTGGTTTAAAAGTTAAAGATGCACTAAAAGAGTTAAAAGCTCTTCACGATAATGTTGAAGATCTGATTTACGTATATTCCGTTGATAATGAAGGGAAATTAACCGGGGTTATTTCATTCAGGGAAATAGTATTTGCAGATGAAAATGAATTAATTAAAAATGTAATGATTCAAAATCCAATTTCTGTAAATCCGTCCTCAGATCAAGAGGAGGCAGCAATTTTAATTAAACAATATGAACTGTTAGCTCTTCCAGTAGTAGATAAAAGTAACAAACTTATCGGTCAAACCACTGTCAATACGGCGCTAGATGTTATTCAAACTGAAATTGCAGAAGATTTCTCACAATCGTTTGGTGCTGGAGCAGAAGAAACTATATTCACACCCATACAAAAGTCTATACGTTTAAGGCTCCCATGGATTGCAATAAATATGGGTTTGGCTTTTATAGTGTCTTTACTAATATCTCAATTCGAAGAGATTATTGCTAGCGACATTCTGCTAGCTGCCCTAATGCCAGTAGTTGCTTTAGTTGGTGGAAATTCAGGTGCTCAATCTCTAGCTATAGTAATTAGGGCTCTTGCTAGAAATGATGTTTCGGATGCTAGGGTTTTTGAGGTAATCGGAAAACAAACTTTTATAGGAATAATAAATGGTATTTTTGTAGGTGTTTTATCTTTTTTTATACTAAGTTTGATTGGTTTGAATGATTATTCTTTAGCACTTAGTATTGCAGTTTTTGGAAACATATTTATTGGTAATTTATTTGGTTCTTCAATACCTTTAATGCTTAAAAAGATAGGTTTTGATCCCGCATTAGCATCAAACATATTTCTTACATTAATTACAGACATTGCAGGATTTGCTGGTTTTCTAGGAATAGCTCTTTTACTGTTATAAAGTTAAGTAGGTTCTCTATAAATTAATCTTGTTCCTTTTTTATTAAAGAGGTAAGAGAATATCCATTCGATAACTACTAATATTTTTGATCTATATCCAATTAAATAAAGTATGTGTATTGCGCTCCAAAACAACCAAGCGATAAATCCAGATATTTCTATATTTCCAATCTTGCCAATTGCTTTGTATCTCCCAACTGTTGCCATCATTCCTTTGTCATAATATTTGAATGGTTTTCTATCTTGTTTTAGAGTTTTATTCTTAATAATTTTTGCTAAATATTTACCTTGCTGAATAGCAACAGGAGCTATACCAGGGAGTGTAGAGTTGTTCTTATTCTTGTAATTTGCGGCATCCCCGATAACGAATACATTTCCATCTTCTTTAATAGAACAGTCGGGATCAACTATCGCTCTTCCTTCAGAGTCAGTTTTTGTATTTAGTTTTTTAATTATTGGGCTTGCTTCATTTCCAGCAGCCCAAATCACATTGTCTGTTTCTATGCTTTCTTTATCAGTAACTACTAAATCATTTTCTATTTTTATCACTTTTTCGTTTGTTCTAACCTGAACCCCAAAATCGATTAAATATTTTTCTGCTTTACCAGAAAGCCTATCACTATACATTGGTAATATTTTTTCTGTTGCTTCGATAAGATATACGTTTGCATCTGAGCTTTTGAAGTTTCTAAATTCCTCTTTCATATTTTTATAAGCTATTTCTGCAATTGACCCAGCCATTTCAACTCCTGTAGGACCTCCTCCTACAACAACAAAATTTAAATATTTATTTCTCTTCTCAATATTTTTTTCGTTCTCAGCTTTTTCAAATGCTCTTAATAAACGTTCTCTAATCTGCAGTGCATCATTTATGCCTTTAAGACCATTTGAATACTCTGACCAATCATCATTGCCAAAATATGAATGTCTAGAGCCCGTGCTTACAACTAATTGGTCATATTTTATTTTTTCACCACTGGAAATTGTTACAGTTTTATCTTCTCTATTAATGTCAGTTGCCTCGTCTAAAATAACTTTTACATTTTTAAAATTTTTAAACATTCTTCTTATTGGAAAAGCGATGTTTGCAGGCGACAAAACTGCTGTTGCAACTTGATAGAGTAAAGGTTGAAATAAATGATGGTTTTGTTTATCAATAAGCGTAAATTGAATCTTGCTGCTTCTAGCCCGTTGTAGGAATTTAAGACCCCCAAAGCCACCACCTATTACGACTACATTTAACATATAATTAAATTATAAAACTTTGGTGAATAATTAATGTTCCCTTGATCTTGATGCTTTTGTCATAGTTTTCTCAAGTATCCCGTTTTTAAATTCAAAAGACTCGACGCCCTCAACAAGATGTTTTCCCTGTTGTGATTTTTGAGATATTACTTGCACCTTCATGCCTTCAAATGGTGAAATCAGCGTTATCGAATGTTGCCTAAAGTTTTTTGAAGATTGGTCTCTTCGTATTACATCGCTAATCATGTGTGGTGACTCCCATGACCATTCCTCGTCAATGACAGTAAATTTACAAATATGTCTTGTTTTTGTTTTATCAATTCTTGCTCCAGGGCAAATAATTAAGGAATTCTCAATCCAAGGGTTTAGTCCTAGGCCATCTACTTTTGGAAAACCTACATTAAAAGAATTATCAATTATTTCCTCTAAATCTCCTTTTTCAAGATTTCTTTGTTTTACAATGTCTGATATTTTATTCTGTAAATCAAAGAGTTCTGAGTCATTAAGGTTTTCTAGTTCACCAAAATTCATAATCTAATATAAGTATTTTGTTGTGACAAAAAAATGATTATTCTTCTTCTTTGCCTGAAACATGTTTTTGTTGAAATTTAGCTAAATCTATCCTAATTATTCCAACTACAAAGACCGTAAGGGTTACAACTGGAAATATTAATACCAATGAAAGCGGGTTTTGACTTAATGTTTCTATCATTTACTAATTAATACTAATAATTGTGGTAAATTATAATATTAATTGAAAGGACCTTTTAATGATAAAACTTGGACTTTATGCAAGCATAGTTTCCGTGATCGCATCGGTACTAATCTATGTTGTGCTTGATGATTCACAGCTAGCAATCTATGTTGGACTATGGGCACCTACCTTAATTCTTTATAGTCAAGCATACGAAAAAGCAAATAGAGAGTAATTAATTACTTAAAACTTTTTTTTATCACTACCATTCAACTGTGAGTAAATTAGAAAAACGTACATTTTGGGCATTCATGGGAGTTGCTTTTGTTTTTCACTTCTATTTAGTTCTAAATTCAATGGGCTTAGTCACGATCTCATTGTGAGTAAATTAGAAAAAAGACTTTTTTGGTCATTTCTCTTTGTAACTTTCTTACTGCATTTGTACTTAGTTGTGACGCTTGTGTTTAGTGGATAAGAAGTTTCAAAAATTATTTTTAATTATCTTTTTTTTATTCAATTGTACTTCTACAAATGCTGATAATGATCTTGTAGTTGAACAAAAAGATTCTGAGGATGTTCTTATTGAGATAATGGAAACCTATAGAAATTTCTCATTGGACCCAGATAAAGCTGTTGAAATAATCTGGAATAATGCTCACAAAGACAATAAAGAGGTTACCGGGCCAATTGGAAGATTTAAATCAATGCTTATTTCTGCTCCATACAACGCAATAGTTGATTTAACTGATTACTCATATGAAGTAATTCAAGAAGATGGCGAGATGGTTCATTATGAAATAAAAATTTTAAATAATAAAAATGAGTATTTTGTTGTTACTTGGGTGTTTACTTATGATGAATGTGAAATTAGTGAAGGCCTGTGTTGGCAGACAATAGGAGTAAGCCCACCTATGTATTTTGATTCAGGAATTTAATCATCACCTATCGAATCAAGAGGATTTTCTGGTTGGCAAATTTCAAATGCTTCTTGAACCTCGTCTGAAGTCCATTCAATATCTGCATCTCTAAAAGCAAAAAATCCAAATTCACCTGGTGTTGGGTCAGGAAAGTTGCTGATACCTTCATCTCTCATACATTTTGAAAATTCTAATGAAGCATCAACCAAAGCTGCCTCAACTTCTGGATCAAGATCAAATTGATCAGGAAGAGCGTTTCTCAAAATATCTTCACAGTTTGTAAATGCTTCTTCAAATTCTTCTTCGTTTTCAATATCTAAATTATCAAATTCTGGATTGCCGTCTATATCAAATGAAGGGTCTGGAAAGTCAATGCCTTCTTCTCTCATACATTGAGCAAAATTCAGAACCCCTTCTTCAAAAGTTACTTGCTCAATAATTGTTGTAGAGGATACACTTTCTTCGAGTGAGACTACACCCTTAGTTTCTTCTTCACCAATAGTGCAGGCGGAAACCAACAAAGCAAGAAAGATTACTTTCTTACTGCTTCTGCTGGTTGGATTTTTGATGCTTTTATAGCTGGATATACACCTGAAATTGCTCCAATTAATAAGGCTAAAAAGACTGCTCCTAAAATCTGCCATATAGGTATTGAGAATACAATATCTGTGTAGTTAGTGTAAGCCAAAGTAATGAAGGTTCCTAGGCCAACACCAACAAGGCCTCCTATTCCTGATAAAACTATACTTTCTAATAAAAATTGATACCTTATTTCTCTACGGGTTGCACCAATTGATCTTCTCACACCTATTTCCATTCTTCTTTCAAGAACAGACATAACCATTACGTTTGCTATTGCAACACCTCCAACAAGAAGAGCTACAGAACCTAGCCCCAGTAATAAATTAGTAAATGCTTCTTCAGCTGCTTGTTGCGCTTCAAGTGCGTCTGAGGGTCTAGTAACTTCTACTTGATCAGGATTTTCAGGGTTCATTGATGGAGCTAATACCTCAACAACATCCTCAATAAAAGTAGGATTTGCTCTTAAATAAATTGTTGTTGGTTCCTCGTCAATATCAAAAAGAGTTTTTGCAACTCCATAACCTATAAATACTGATCTATCTAGGTCTGGATGTATTTTAAGCTCTTCTAACACCCCTATTACCCCAAACCATTCATCATCAATGAGAATTTTTGTAGGTGTCGAGAGATTTGTAATTCCAAGTCTCTCAGCAGTAACACTTCCTAACACGGTTACGGGTATATTAGACAAACCAGGTGTAATGAACCTGCCTTCAACAAGATTACCTCCAATTACATCCAAAAGTTCTGCGCTTGTAATTATTGTTGAAATTCCCCCACCTTCAAATTCTGATATAAAGTTACTTCTACGAACTAGTAAATCGGTCTGGGTTGTAGATGTTACTTCTTCAACTGGTCCAATTCTTTCAACCATTCCGAGGACTCCTTTTGGTAAATCTTCTTGAGTTCCAAAAAATCCTGCTTGAGGAGAAGCTTTTACCAGATTTGTTCCAAGTGACTCAAGAGTTGATAATAAATCAGCCCTTCCAGATGCTGATATTCCAGAAACTGCAACTATTGCAGCTATTCCAATTCCAATTCCAATAGAAGTAAGAGTAGCTCTGCCTTTTCTTGCGCTAACTCCATAAAGTGCAACAAAAAATAAATCTCTAGTTCTTAGTTTTTTTCTTTTCATTTTTCACAATTTTTCCATCAACCAATTCAATTACTTTTTTAAACATATTTGCATGTTCTTGATTGTGAGTAATCATAATTACAGTTTTTCCTTGGTCATTAAGTTCTTTTAAGATATTTAAAATATTTATTCCTGATTCTTTATCCAAATTTCCAGTTGGCTCATCTGCTAAAACAAATGCTGGGTCTTGTACTAGCGCTCTAGCAATTGCAACTCTTTGTTGCTGACCACCGGAAAGTTCTTTGGGAAGGTGGCTTAACCTATCACCTAGCCCTACTTGTTCTAAAACGTCTCCGGCTTTTTCTAACCTTTCTGACCTTGAAATCCCTTGATATAGTAACCCCTCCGCAACATTCTCTTGTGCGGTCAATCCAGGCAGAAGAAAAAAACTTTGAAAAATGAATCCTATTTTTTCACCTCTAAATTTTGAGAGTTCATTATCTGTTAAGTCAGATATATCTTTGCCTTCTATTTCAATTGAACCGTCTGTAACACTATCCAGTAAACCAATCATATTTAGTAAAGTTGATTTACCACTTCCAGATTGTCCAACAATTGCAACTAAATCTCCTTCTTTAACATTTAAAGAAACTCCATCTAGTGCTTTTACAGGAGGTGGTCCTTCATAAACTTTTGAAATATCATTGATTGAAATTACAGTTTTTGTATCGGTTTTCATCGTGGTACGACTACAAGTTGACCTTTAGTAATATTTCCCTTGATTTCTACAAACCCATCAGTAAAGACTCCGATTTCAACAGCTACATAGATAGTGTCAACTCCTGACTCACCCTCAAAAACTCCTCCTTCAGCTTCACCTTCATAAATTTCTAAGGCATAACCTCCCTCAGCTAAAGCAATTAGTGCATTTACTGGTACATAAAGCACATTCTCGGATATTTCAGTTGTAACAAATACTTTTACAGGTGCTTGATCATAAGCTTCAATTTCTTCTGGATTTAGTACTTCAAGAATCACCTCAATAAAATCTCCAGTTTGAGTTTGAGTAACAACTTGGTCTATAAAGGTAATCACCGTTGGTACTCTTTCATCTGTAGGAAGTTCTATCTCAACACTATCTCCAATTGAAACTGTCTCTTGATCTGATGCGTCAACTTGGAAAACAACCTCAATTCCAACTGAAGAAATATTATAAAGTTGTGAGTTTAGAACTACAGCAGATCCAACCTTGTTTATATAAGAACCAACAATTATTGCTGTTTCCGATGCATAGGCGTTTGTTGGACTAAATGTTTCTGACTTTGAAGCTAATCTAAGTTCTTCTAGTTCTTCTTTTGCTTTTGCTAATTCAGCTTCCTGATCAACTCCTTCGTTGTAATCTTTTAAAACATCATCATAAGCTTTTTGGGCTGTCTCAATTGCAAGTGCCTCTGTTGCGTCTATGCCTGACTCTTTTCCTTTTTCTAGTGCTTTAATTCTTTTTTGTTCTTCTATTGTTTGTTCTAAGTCTTCAATTGCAGAATCTAAAGTTCCATCAGCTTTTTTCTCTTTTGTTTTTGGGTTTGTTTCATCTCTATAAAGTGTCAAAGTCTCTTCAGCGTCTTTAATTGCTGTATCCGCAGCTTTCCAAGCTGCGCTCTCTTCTGTAGCATCTTCTTTTGCATCGTCTAGTTTCTTTTTTTTATCATTTACTTCAGCAATTGTTGTCCCACCTGAGTCAATGGTTTCTTCAATATTCTTCACTTCTGTTTCTTTCAAATTGATAGCAACCTGCTCAGATGGAGTAACTTCAGATTTTGTTTCTATTTTGTAGTCAAGATAAAGCTTGTTAAGCATCTGTGAAGTAATTTCATCAAAGGTGTCATCTGGAGCAAATCCATCAGCTGCATATCCTAAATAAACTAGAGCTTTTTCAAGCTGTAATACGTCTGGTCCTGGATCAGAGTTAAGATCTAATGTTCTATAAAAAGGAACTGATCCTTCAACAAGGATGACTGGTTTGTTATCAACAGCAAAGAGTATCTCTCCAAATTTTACAATAGTTCCTTCATCTGGAATAAAAGTTACAACACCAGCCATAGGACTATTAAGTATTTTGCTGTCAGTTTGTCTTAATGTCCCGTTATATTCTTCTTTCTTTTCAAGATCACCTTGCTTTACAGATGTAGTTGTCAGCTGTAGTGTTTTGTTTATGGATGAAGATTCAGTATTTTGGGTTCCAAAATAATAGGCTACAGAACCAACAAGAATTAAAACTACCAAGACATAAAAATTTCTGTTTTTAAATATATTTAACTTCATATGTGTATTTTTCTACTTAAAACATTGTATTGTATTTAACGGTATTAAGACAAAGTTTTTATTGTAAGTTTTAATCATCCCACTCTTCCTTCAGTTCTTCAGGTAACTTTTCCTCACAACCTTGCCAGGTTTGAACTAAAGGATCATCTTCTCTAAGTTCCCAATTTTCGTCTATATATGCATCAAGATTTACATCTCTATTGAAGTAATTAGGGTCTGGTACTTTTTCATATCCTTCTTCTCTGAAACAATTTGCTATAAATAAAGCTCTATCTAGTTCTTTTGAAGTTTGGATTGGGTCTTCAAATTGTGCCTCATCAGCAACTCCCCATAAGTTGTATTTGAGTGCACAATCTTCAATAGACTTCCAGAGTTCTTCTGCTTCTTGTTCGGTAAGTGTCTCGAAATAAGTTGAAATTGTTGTATATAGATCTATAAAGTTTTTTGGTTCTTGAAATTTATAACCTGCTTCGTTTACGCATTGAACTAAAACAAGAGGAGCATCTTCATCTGCTATTTCCTCCTTCTCTTCGTTAATTTCTACACCTGCTGCAATAGCCTCTTTTCCTTTGTCTGTATCGACAACAGATACCACGGCTTGTTCTTCATTTTGAAATAGCGAGCAAAAAGAAAAAAATAATATGAATAATGCTACTTTTTTTCTCACATCAGAATTATAAAGTATTTTTTATTACCCGCCAGGAGGAGGGTCAAGCCCTAGATCGTCAAAGCACTCAGCAGCAGCCTCTCGAATTTGATCTGCTGTATATTTTTGTGACTGTACAAGATCAATAAGTATTGGCCTTAGGGGTTCCTCAGATGATGGATCAGAAACATCTATTCCTTTACCTCTTAGACACTGCGCAAACTCAAGTTCAGTATCAAGTCTATCAGCAACATCAGCAGGGTTTTCAAAATCATTGTTGCTTTCAAGTGGAATAGAGTTCTCCTCTGCACACAATTGTATGTTGTCAAACAACTCCTGCCTCTGTTTTTCATTGAAACTAATAAATATTGGTGTTAAAACTGTTCTTAAGCCCTCATCATTTTTTGGATCAGCTACGTCATAACCTTTTTCCCTTAAACATCCCGCAAGTATTAGCTGTGCTTCCTCTTCTGTTAGATCTTCAATTTCAGGGCTGTCCTGGACAGTTGTTACTGTTGTAATAGTTGTTTGTATTGTTAAGTCCTCTGAAGAAACGACTCCTTTTTGCTCATTCGAAGCTGAACAAGCCTGTGTTAATAAACAAATTAATAGTATAAGGAACTTATTTTTTGTTTGTTTTTTCATCAAGCTCACATTCGTCTAATAAAGTAATTATTTCATCTTTTGATTGAACTAAGTTGCTTAGGTCAATTTTAGGTTGATCTTGTGTTGGATCGGGTACATCAAGACCTTTTTCTCTAAGACATCTCGCCAAAGAAATATTTTCATCATACAAACTTGCCAGTTCTTCTGGGTTTAAAGTGCTTCGATCCGTCCATAGGCTGTATTTATCAATACAAAAATCGATAGCTTCTCCAAGTTCTAATTCGTCTTCCTTACTTTGACTTAACTGGTTTATTGTTGTTTTTAAATCCTCTAAATCAAATGGAGTCATAATTTGATAGCCCTTTTCTTCATTTAAACACTTTGCTAAAACTAATGGATAATCTTCTTCGTTTATGATTTGGGTTGTTGTTGTGTTTTCAGAAATTGAAATAACCCCATTTTCTGAGGTACTACAGATATTAAAAAATAAAATAAAAAAAAGTATGCTTATTTTTTTCATGTTTATGTATTAATAATAATTATTTACTCATCAAGAATTTAACTTTTTTGACCTTTAAACAAATATCTGTGTTTTAGGTTCTATACCTCCAGTTAAAGGCATTGCGTATTCAAAAAAATTGTTAGTTACATACGGTTTATTTTTTTCTAGATATTCTTCAGGCATATTTTTTGTATGTTTTGCAACCTTATGTAGTTCAACAACATCTACATCACAATAATAAGTTTCTGAAAACTGTCTTCTTAGAATAATTGATCCGCTTTCTTTATCTTTTGAAGCTACAACTGCATGCTGTCCAACCCTCTCGGCCTCTTCAGCGTCAACTTCTGAAATATCTGCGAGAAAAGATCTCTGAAGATAGCCAAACGTATCTGCTCTTACCCTCGCTCCTTCAATATGTTCTGAGACAATGTTTGTAAGTGTATCTCCTAAGGCACCCGAACCTGAGAGCTGGATGTTTCCGTGGCTATCTTTTTTTCCTGCAAGTCCAGAACCTGTCTCGCTTGCGTATGTTTGGAGAAAGTACTCACCATCTTTATTGTGAATGCCTTCGGATACAGCAACTATACATCTTCCTAAAGAATCGTAAACTTCTTTTACATCCTTTAAAAATTCATCTAAATTAAATATTTTTTCAGGTACATAAACTAAATGTGGACCGTCTTCTTCAGTTGATTTTCCTAAAGTGCTGGCAGCGGTAAGCCATCCTGCATGCCTACCCATTAAAACATTGATTTTTATTCCTCTAAGGCTCCTGTTGTCAGCATCATCTCCTTGGAATGCATGTGCAACAAATCGGGCTGCTGAACCATAACCTGGACAATGATCCGTTTCCAAGAGGTCATTATCTATAGTTTTAGGAACATGAAAGGCTTTAATTTCATATCCTATTTTTTTTGCACCCTCATATACAAGATTTGCAGTTTCTGCAGAATCATTTCCACCGATGTAGAAAAAATATCTTATGTTTTGTTTCTCAAAGATTGAAACTAATTTCTCAATATCATTCTCCGTTGGTTTTTTTCTTACTGAGCCTAAAGCAGCTGCAGGTGTTTTTGATATTCCATAAAGTTGAGACTCTGAAAGTTTAGATAAATCAACAAAATCCTCCTTTAATATCCCCTCCAGTCCGTGTCTTGCTCCAAGTATTTCATCGTATTCCTGATTAATAGCCTCTTTTATGAAACCAACTAGTGACTTGTTAATTACAGCTGTCGGACCACCTGATTGACCGATTACCGCCTTGCCAATAGGCATTTCTTAGCTCCCGTTTTGATATACAGAGATAAAATTTAAATATGAATTGGCTATTTCTGATACGGCTTCTTCTCTTGACTTTTCATTTTCATGCCATCCTTTTAGCGAGTTCCAAAATATAGACCTACCTATCGCAAAGCCACTATATCCATCAACAGATGATCCAGCCCTCAGCCACTCATTAACTTTTTCGTCATTTGCACCTCTACCTAGAACAACGGCTATTACATCATCTCTGCCACCATCTTTGATTGCAGAAGAGACTTTTTCACAATCTTCTTTTGTGTCTAATCCTTCTATCTTCCAAATGTCAGGGTCTGCCCCTTTTTCTCTCATCTCTTCAACAACCTGAACTGCTAATTTAGGTCTTATTTCTGAATCGTATCTTGATTGATCTCCATCTACACTCGACAATTGCTCTTCAGTCGCAGGGACTAAAAATTCCAGCAAAAATTTTCTTTCATTTTCTTCAAGCCAATCAGATAATGTTTTTATTCTTTTACCTTGAACTTCTCTAGTTTCTTCATCATCATTTGGGTTCCATCTGACTAAAATTTTTACAAAATCAGCATTAACTTCTTTTATCTTTTCTCCAAATTCATCACCATACTCAAAATCAAATACTTTTTGACCTGATTTTTCAACAGGGGCTGCGAACTTAACACCCATTTCTTTTGCTTTTTGTTGCACTTGTAATCCGAAAGTCTCGTCAACAAGTATTGCGGGTTCACCTGTCCCAATACCTGTTTCTTTAGCTTCTATAAATCCATCAAAAATAATATCTTTCATTGAAGACACTCTTGATGCTTCTTCCTCGTTAGGCGATCTTCCTTCTACGCCTAAAAGACCTTTTGTTAGAGTTCCTCTGTGGTCAAATGCAAGTATATAGAGCTCATTAGAATAACCCTTCATAGTAATTTATCTCCTTAACTTTGTACTTTACTCTTATTCCTTCTCGTAATAAGTATGTACGCTGTCAAGATTATCACAATTATTGTTGCAATGATGATGTTTTGAGTACTGTCTGAGCTGCCAAGATCACTTTCTAAATATTTTGCTTTATAAACTAAACCAGGATCTTCATTAAATTTTGTTATTTCAGATAATGTATTTATCAAATCAACAGTATTTACACCCCAATTATTTGCTAAGTTTTCATCGAGGAAATAAACATTCTCATTTGATACGGCATTAAGACCATCCCAGCCTTGTCTTGTTGAGATGTCTTTATTCAAAAAGTCAGAGTGTCCAATTACGATTAGATCAGGGTTTGCATTTAAGACCTGTTCTTCTTCAAGAAGTGGGTAACCAGATCCGTACGGGTCCTCAGTCTTGTCTGCAATATTGCTTACACCAAGAATATTGTAAATTTCTCCTAAAAAAGAATTTTCATTTATTGAATAAATGCCATATGTGTAACCAATTTCGTGATAAACAGATATAGATTCAGTTGCTGAGTTTTCAATAATTTCATCAATGTCAGATTTCATTTCTAAAACTAGAGAACTTGCTGTATTTTCTTTGTTAATAATTGTCCCAATGGTTTCAATTTGGTAATAAACGTCATCCAAATTTTGTGCAGGTGGAAGAAAAGCATATTCAATATTTAAATTTTCTAATCCCTCTATGATACCGTTAAAATCAAAAGCAACGATTACAATATCTGGATTGAGTAAAAGAAGCTCATCTGCTGTAACTGTATAGGCATCTATTTTTTTTATTGGAAGTTCTGTCTCTGAGAACGAATCAACACCAATTAGCTGATTCTCAGCTTCAAGCATTTGAATAATTTCTGTATGCGTTGTTGATAATGAAATAATGTTTTTTTCATTACCTTCGTCAGATGTGCCTCCACACATTGAAATTATCATGGCAAGAAGAAGTATTTTTGTTTTCATATTTTCCTTTCTCACCACGAGAAAAAGTACGATACTCCATTCCTTCTCTCGAGGATTGTTGTAAAAAGTAATAAAGTCGACCTGACTTATCTTTCGAATCACAGTTGCGGGACAGCGCTAGATTCTCACTAGCTTCGCTTTGTTACTTTGTTTATTTAGTGGTTAAGTGTAGCAAAAATTATTGTTCTGTATCGTTTTCAGGATAACTTTTTAAAGTTTCTGTGAGTGTTTCTTCCTCAATGTCTCTTGGAACATCTGGTCTGGGCATTTCTGGAACCATAAAATCGTCATTTCTCTTTTTTTGTCTCTTAAATCTTCCCAACGTTTTTGCAACAGGCATTGCTGCAGTTTCTGTGTTTTCATTCCTGGCGTTATCACTGCTAGGTTTTGAGCCAGTTTCGTTATATGACTCCTCTAGTACTATTACCTCGATTCCACCAACCAAATCTGAAATTAGGTTATAAAAGAATGCTCCTAGGGTTGCTATTGCTGTTTGAGTTAATAAATATACAGTTGCAAAAAATAAGACACTAGAAAATAAAGTTTCTACATTGCCAACTAGAGATGCATTGTCGTCTAGTAGTGCTAGTCTTCTTGCAATTTCTTCAAGTCCTTGAGGAACCCCAGCATTTACAAGTAAAACCCATAAAATTGAAAATCCAAGAACAATTGTTAACGAAATAATAAAATTGAATACAAAAGAAACTTTTAAGACGGTCCAAGGATCAACCTTTCTTATAATTCTTCTAACTCTGTTTACTCTTACCATTACGATTCATTTTTAATTGGAATAAAAGCAGATATTTCTTCTTCTTTTGAAAGCTTCATAACCTTTACTCCTTGAGCAACTCTACTCATTTGTTTTATTTGTTTTACAGCACATCTTATTGCTGTTCCACCAGTACTCATAAGCATAACCTCTGTATCTTCATCAACGGGTCCTGCGCCAATTAAATCTCCTTTGGCTTCCGTAACCTTAAGAGCCTTGACTCCGAGTCCTCCTCTTCCAGCTCTTCTGAATTCATCTAATTTTGTACGCTTTCCATACCCTTTGGCCGTAATAAATAAGAGTGTTTCCTCTCTGGATGTTGCTGCACCTACAACCTTGTCTCCTTCACGAAGTTTTATTCCTCTAACTCCCATTGCTGATCTACCTTGGGCTTTGAGATTGTTTTCATCAAATCTTATTGCTTGTCCCTTCTGGGAAACAAGTATTATGTCTTCTTTCCCAGACGTTGTTTTTACAGAAACAACTTTGTCACCATCCTTTAGCTTTATGGCTTGTAATGATTTATAGTTTGAATCAAAATCTTTAAATTTTGATTTTTTTACCGTTCCTTTCTCAGTCATTATTAATAAGAATTTTTCTGTTTCATAGTCCCTTGTGTCAATTATTGCCTGAACTTTTTCATCTTGTCCCATTGAAAGTACATTGTGAATTAAAGATCCTTTTGCAGTCCTATTTGTTTTTGGAATTTCATGTGCCTTGGCTCTATATACTTTTCCGTTGTCTGTAAAGAAAAGTAAATAAGAGTGAACAGATGTTGAAAGGAGGTGCTCAATTACGTCTTCCTCTGAAGAAGCTGCTTTAACACCCTTACCTCCTCTACCTTGTTTTTTATAGGAGGTTGAGGGAACTGATTTTATATAACCTTCAGATGAGATGGAAACAATAATTTCCTCGTCTTCAATTAAATCTTCAATTTTTACCTCTCCAACATCTGGAACAATTCTGGATCTTCTTTCATCACCAAACTTGTCTGTTATTGCATCAAGCTCTTCAATAAGTATTTGATTTTGTTTTGCTCTACTTTTTAATATTGCCGTAAGGTCTTTAATTGTTTCTTTGAGTTCTTTCTTTTCATCTTCGAGCTTTTCTTTTTCCAATGCAGTCAACCTTCTTAGGGGCATATCAAGGATGTGTGTTGCCTGAGTTTCTGATAATTTAAATTTACTCATCAGTGATTTTCTTGCTGCCTCCACATCTTTGGAAGATTTAATCACTTTTATTATTTGATCGATTTTATTCAATGCAAGTAATAAGCCGTCAACGATGTGTAACCGTGCTTTTGCCTTTTCAAGTCTGTATTTAGATCTTCTTTGAATTACATCTATTTGATGATCAATGTAGTACCTAATAAGTTCAGGAACCGATAATACTTTTGGTACTCCTTCAACGAGGGCTACTGAATTAACTGAAAAAGTATCTTGAAGTTGTGTAAATTTAAAAAGATCATTTAATACAACTTGTGGTACGGCGTCTCTCTTTAACTCAACAACGAGTCTAGTTCCATTTCTGTCACTACTTTCATTCCTTAAGTCTGAGACCCCGGTCAATTTTTTGTCCTGTACTAAGGACGCTATTTTTTCCATAATTCTGTCAATTGAAGCCTGATAGGGAAGCTCTTTAACAATAATTGCAGATCTGCCTTTTCCTAATTCTTCTACGTCTGCAACAGCTCGAAGCTTTATAGACCCTCTGCCCTTAAGTATTGCTTCTTTTATCGTCGGAGTATCTACAATTAATCCTCCTGTAGGAAAATCTGGACCTTTTATTATTTTTAAATAATCTCGTGGTTTCGGATCTTTTGTTTTTAATGTAAATTTAACGGCCTCTGTAATCTCTTTCAGATTGTAGGGTGGCATATTTGTTGCCATAGCAACTGCGATACCCTCGGCTCCATTAATTAAAAGGTTTGGAAATCTTCCTGGTAATACTTTTGGTTCGCTTGTCTCCCCCGAATAATTAGGCTCAAAGTCTACTGTCTCTTCATCAATTCCATCTAGTAACTGTGAGGATAGAGAAGACATTCGAGACTCTGTATACCTCATAGCAGCAGGTGGGTCATCGGGGGTTCCAAAGTTACCCTGTGGTTCAATCAAGGGGTATCTAGTGCTAAAGTTTTGTCCCAACCTTACTAAGGTTCCGTATATAGCGTCGTTTCCATGTGGATGATAATTACCCATAACATCACCAACAACCTTTGAACACTTTCTGAAAGGCCCTGTTGGTCTAATTCCTGTTTCATACATTGAATATAAAATTCTTCTTTGTACTGGTTTTAATCCATCCTTTACATCTGGAAGAGCTCTGGAAACAATAACCGACATAGCATAATCTAAGAATGACTTAGAGATTTCATCTTCGACAGCAATTGAACCGTTTGATGTATCAGATTTA
>CACMHQ010000008.1:0-11949 GCA_902613615.1 uncultured Candidatus Actinomarina sp.
TTGAATTCATCAATGAATACATCAATATATCGTATCGTAAAGGACATAATCGCAATAATGATATTTGGAATTTTTAATTTTTGGAGACCATAAATTATTTCCATGCTTGAAGTTACTCCTGTAAGAATTATTCCAACGGTCAGACCTAAAGTTGCTTTGAATAAAATTGTAAACATATCATTTACACCTGTTTGATAAACATTAAATGAAAAAATTTCAAATATTTTGTCATTATTCTCACTGCTAAGGAATGGAAGGAATAATGCAAATAAAATAAAAGGTATATCTAAAGTTAATCTTTTTAAATAAGTTTTAGTTGGAATTTTTGTCAGTGATAAAATATAAAAAATTAAAAATATATGCAAGAATATTTGAAATAGATCTCTTACATCAGAGAATGCAATAGACAAAACAATTAAAAAGCAACCTAATACTTTTTGCTGGGGTTTAATATTCTTTAATTCAGAATTTTCATGAATTGATAAATGATGTTGGTGGCTTGTAGGATACATGACAATATTTTAATGCAATCAATTTGCAATAAAAATAGTTATTTACATTTATTACAAACTCCCGCGTACACGAAATGATTGTCAATTAAATTAAAATTTGATTCTTTTGCAATAATTTTTTCGACAGAGTTGATGACGTTTTTTGAAATGTCTTTAATCTTTTTACAACTGTTACAAACTATGTGAGCAGTTCTTTCTTGGTTTTTAAGATAATAAATTCCTGAGCCATGTTGCTGGTGTGAATGCTCTACAAGATTTAATGACTCAAGAATTTCTAATGTTCTATATACGGTCGCTAAATCAATGTCTTGAACTCTGTTTAAGGCAAGTTTGTATAGTTCATCTGCTGTAAAATGTTCATGACCTGCTTCCTCAAGAATTTTACAAATTGTACTTCTTGACTCAGTAATACGATTACCATTATCTCTGAGTTTATTAATCAGATCCATAATTAAAGTATAATTTGTGAAAAAAATGTAGATATATGAAAAAAATTCTTTTAAAGTTTATCAACAGATACAGCCTTATTTACTTACCTTTGGGCTGGATATTTGGCTTAGTGATATTTTTTATCGCATTTGAGCCTTCAATCGTTCTATATATATTAAGTTTTTTTGTGATCGGTTCTTTTTTTGGATTGTATTTATTTAATTCAAAACGAGGTTTAGTTGTTGATAACCATAATTTTTCAAACTTTGAATATACAATAATTGAATTTTACTCTGACTACTGACTGGGTTGTACTGCTTCAAAATTCATAGTTAATGAATTCAAAAAAAAGCATGAAGAAATACCAATTGTATCGGTAAATGCTTCAAAAAAAGATTATCTCGAGACTATTGAAAAATATAATCTTAAATATACACCAACATATGTACTTGTAGACAAACATGGAGATAAAATTTATAAAAGAGTCGGTACTTTTAATGTTGAGAAGTTTGACTCTTTGGTTAGTTAAGAAACTTTGTCACCTAAATCAGCTTCTGGACTGGGTTGAAGCAGTAAAACATCCCCATTATCGTTTATCGATCCAAGAATTAAACATTGACTAATTATCGGACCAATTTGTTTGTCACCAAGATTGATTACTCCAATACATCTAACTCCAATCAGTTCATCTAGCTGATAATTTGTAATTTGAGCACTTGTTTTTTTTACACCTATATCATTTCCAAAATCTATTTTTAAAATGTATGCAGGTTTATTTGCCTCTTCAAAAACTTCAGCTGATAAAATACGACCAACTCTTATGTCTAGGTTTGCAAAATTTTCAACATTACTATCCATATAAAAAGTATCTTATAACATAATTAACCTATGTCAAAAATTTTGCTTTTATCGGCTGGAACAAGACCAGAATCAAAAAATAATAAAGCAGCAAGTATCGTTAATAGCTACCTAAGTGAATTAGAGATACCTTGTAATCTATATGATGATTTTTATGTAAATGTTCCTTTTCTCCGAGATTACAATAATGAACAACCTGAATATGTCATAAAAGTAAGAGATGATTTAATTGAAACTTCTAAAATAATAATATTTAGTCCTGTTTTCAATGGAGGTTATGTCTCCCATTTGAAAAATTTACTCGATTGGCTTTCAATAAGTTTCGATAACTATTCTTACAATGAATTGTTTAAAGATAAGGACGTTGCAATTATTAGTTCAGTTGACGGTAAGGGCAACAATGCAAAGAATGCATTTGATTTATTAGGCGCTCAACTTAGCAATTATGGATTAAACGTATACGAAAATTTTTATTTATTTAATGAAGAAGATAAAGTTGATGATTTACTAACTGATGATTCCAAAAGTGAACACTTCTTCAGTTATATAGAATCATTTCTTCGTAGTTAAAACCTCATTTATTTTTTCAAAAAATAGATTTGTTAATTCATCAACTTCATACTTATGTATATCGTCAATAGGTTTCAAAACATCCAAATGTATATCACCAGATAAAAACCAAATCTTACCTTTTATCATTAATTTATGGGCATTGTGTGTAACAACTGGCAGAACAGATAAATTAAATTTTTTAGCAATATGTGCAGCTCCTTTTTTAAATTCCAAAAGATTTTTTTGATTACTTCTTTTACCTTCTGGAAATATCATTATTGAATTACCATCATCGATAACACTTTGTATCGAATTGTTAATTTTATCAAGATCTAATGATGAACTACCTCTATCAATCCTTGGAAGACCCAGAATCTTTAATACTCTACTAAAGAAAGGAATACGAAAAAGTTCAGTTTTAGTAAGGAATCTTACAGATATTGGTAACCCATAAATGTGGGTAAATATATCAAGAGTTGATGGGTGATTAGAAACTACAACGTAACTTTTATCGGTATCAATATTTTCTAAACCAGAAACGGTTAAATTAATCCCAACCATTCTTAATCCCAGCCATCCAAAAAATTTGTAATATTTTGTAGCTAATAACTTTCCATTTGGAATAAAGACCGTAAGTATTATAAGAATTATTAAAAAGCTAAATATAATTAGGAATAATGGAAACATAAAAAGTGTTTTTAATTTTGTTCCAAAACTTACGGGATTCATAAGCTCAGTTTATAATATTGAAATTTAGAAATGAATTTATATTACTTTTTTCTCAAATCAAAAAATGGAATAAAATATTGAACGACTCTTCCAACTGAAAATACAATAATTATTGACGCAATTCCTATTTTTCCGCCCAGTAAAAAGCCACATGAAAAAGCAACAGCTTCAATTATTGTTCTTGCAGTTCCTATTTTTAGACCTTTTTGTTCTAACCCAACCATTACACCATCTCTTGGCCCAGCGCCGAGGTCTCCACCGACATATATAGCTGTTCCTAATCCAATGAGCGTAATACCAAAAAAAAGTGTTAAATATTGGATAAATACTTGATTTGGGAAACTTATTATATTTATTACAAAATCTGCAGTTAAGCCTATCCAAAAAGCATCGAAGACTGTGGCAATTCCTGGTTTCTGTTTTAATGGAATCCACAAAAAAAGTGTTATCAAAGAAGTTAGGATTCCAGCTTGGCCATAAGTTACACCGATAGTTTTCGAGATACCATCATGGAAAACACCCCAAGGACCAAGGCCTAAATTAGCTGTATAGTTAAAAGCAACACCTACACCAATTAGAGTAATTCCAAGGATTGCTTGTAAATATTTTCTCGCAACCAACGACATAATTTAATCTAACATTTTGTAGAAGTTAAAATAAAAGTATATGATTCAAAAAACAAAATATTTAGTCTTAGCGATTTTTGTTACATTCTGTTCACAACAAGCAGAGCCAGTAAATCAAGAAAATCAAACTTCTGAAGAAGTAACTAGTTCACAAGTAGAAAATGAAGAGAGCAATGATACCTCCAGTACGGTAGAAGTTGAGCAAATTGAAAAATTTAGTGATAATTTATACACAATAAACCAAGAAAAAAGCACAGCTAGTTATCTTGCACCAAAAGACTTTTTAAACTCCAATTTAGAGATCGTCAGGGGCACAACCAATGAAATTGTTGGCGGGTTCGAATTGACTTTAGATTATTGTGATCAAGCTGATTCATGTTTATTTATCTCAAATTTACTCATTTCAGTTGATTTATCGACTTTAAAAAGTGGTAACTCTATAAGAGATGGTGCAATTAAGAATCAATGGTTAGAGTCAAAATTATTTCCTAGTGCAATATATAAAATTGATGAACTGGTTTTACCTAACAATAATTTCGATTCAAAAATAGATGAAACAGTTGTTGGTGTTTTAACAATTAGAAATATTGAAGTTAATATACCTTTTTCGATTACAGCATATATGCAAGACGATAATATTTTTATTTCAGGAATAACTGAAGTTGATACGACCTGGTTTGGTTTCGACGCCCCAACTAAATTCAATGCATGGGAAGTATTAAACCCAATTGGAATCGAGATAGACTTTGTTGCCGAAAAATCTTCTGGTTAAGCTTGAAATTTGATAAATTAATTGCACCATACCCGTCTTTTTTGGAGGATTATGCATCTGTTGCAATTCTGATAATCGACGATAAGGAGATCCTATTTATAAAAAGATCGGAAAATTTGCCGACTCATAAAGGTCATATTGCTTTTCCTGGTGGTAAAAAAGAGAATTCAGATAAAAATATTGTTGAAACAGCTCTGAGAGAGGCAGAAGAAGAACTTTTTATTAAGCAGTCATCAATTAAACCACTTGGAAGTTTAAATCATGTTGATACTGTAGAGTATGCTTTTAAAGTCTTTCCAATAATTTGTGAAACTTCTGACAGACCAGATAGATTTAATGAGAACGAAGTTCAAGACATTTATTTTCTTAAAATTGAAGACTTAGAGAATTCGGATAATTGGATCTATCGAGGAAATTATGAAAATGATTGGATATTTAATTTTCAAGATCAAATCCTATGGGGTGCAACAGCTTACATGACAAGAGCGTTACTCGGAGTTAATTTAGGATAAGTTATTTGCCTCATCTTTTACAGCCAGGTATAAAGACACAAAAATTAACAGCAATGTAGGGTAAAAAACATTATTTACGATCTCATCTAAAAAGATATAACCAAGCGTAATTCCAGTGATTGGTACGACATAATCTACCATTGTTGTAAAAGTTGCTGAAAGTCTTTTTATTGTGTAGAAAAAGAGTGAATAATTGAATATATCTATGAATACGAGACCCATAAGTCTGAGGCTTGCTGACGAATTAAGTGGTTCAATTTCTCCACCAAGGGCAAAAAATAAAACTATTGAAATCAGGCTTCCACATAGCCATTGAGTAAAAAGATATGTTTTAGCTGGAATATATTGCGAGTCTTTTTTATTTGTTATATTACTGAGTGCTAATCCTTGAACGCCTACTAAAGCTAAGATTCCTCCTGTAAGTAAATCACCCTCACCTGACAAACCAGTAGCACCAGACATGAATAAGACTATTAACCCAATAAGTCCTATCAGAACTGAAATAATTTTTAATCTTGTTATTTTTTCTTCTTTAAAAAGTAATAGGACCCAAAACACTGTAAACAATGGAATTGTAGAAATAAATATACTTTGTAAGCCAGAAGATATATTCTTTAATGCATAAATAAAGGTCCAACCAGGAATAAAAATAGCAAGTGTTCCGGTTAAACTACCTTTCAAAAAAAAATTTAAATTAATCTCTCTTAAAAATTCTTTTCCACAATATATTCCTAGTAGAACAGTTACGATTGTAATTCTTGCAGTGACAATAAAAATTTCACTTACATTGTCAATGAGTAAACTTCTATTTAGTAACCCATGAAATCCAAATAAGAAACCAATTAGAACTATATTTCTTAGACCTGCATAAGGTGACATTGTGTACTTGGATTTTATAAAATTACTCCATTTCGATTTAGTTTATTAGAATAGCAGATATGAAAACTGTTTTTTCAGGAATTCAACCCACTGGTAAAGTGCATTTAGGAAACTTATTAGGCGCTATAAATAATTGGGTTCATTTATCAAATGAGGAAAATAAAAACTATTTTTGTGTTGTCGATCTTCATTCTTTAACTACACATCCTGACCCTTCATTAATGCAAGAAAATATTAATGAAACTATAAAAGTTCTTATTTCTTCAGGAATTAATCAAAAAAATTCTAACATTTACATACAAAGTAATGTTCCTGAGCATGTACAACTTTCTTGGATCCTATCAAACTTTTGCCAAATTGGAGAGCTGCAGCGAATGACGCAATTTAAAGAAAAAGCAGATCAATTGGGTAGCCACGCTGGAATACTTACATATCCTGTGTTGATGGCTGCTGATATTTTAATCCACAAAGCTAATGAAGTACCTGTTGGAGACGATCAAACTCAGCATTTAGAACTAACTCGAAACATTGTTGAAAGATTTAATAATTCTTACGGTGAAATTTTTCCGTTACCTGAAAGAACAACTGGCAAAGTAGGAGCTCGATTGATGTCTTTACGCCACCCAGATAACAAAATGTCAAAAAGCAAAGATGATTTAAATGGAACAATATATTTTGATGATTCAAAAGATGAGATTATTAAAAAGTTCAAGTCTTCAGTTACTGACTCTGAAAATGAAATAAAATTTGATAACGAAACCAAAAAAGGTATTAGCAACTTAATTGATATTTATTCAACACTACATGAACTTACTCATGCAGATGTTGAAAATAAATTCAAAAATTCGTCTTATGGTGAATTTAAGATTGAGGTTGGAGAAAGCGTAGTAAGTTATTTAGAGCCAATTAAAGAAAGATATGACTCATTAAGTGAAGGAGATGTTGCCTCTTTGATTAAAGATAATCTTGATGATGTTAAAATTTCTGCAAAAAAAACAATGGATGAAGTAAGCGCAGTTGTTGGAGTTTAGTTCCTAGGGTATGAATAAATTAAAACCACTTCCTGAAGAATGGTCAGGCTTACTTAATAATGAACAAAAAGAAGCGATTGAAAATATTTATGGTCCTTTACTCATTATTGCTGGGGCAGGTTCAGGTAAAACAAGAGTCTTAACTTACAGATATGCACATTTAATAAAAACGTATGGGATAAATTTTGAAAATGTGTTAGCTATTACATTTACAAATAAAGCTGCAAATGAAATGAAAGATAGAATAAGTGATTTACTAAATCTTGAGTTGTCTCCGAAATGGATATCTACGTTTCATAGTCTTTGTGTCAAAATGTTAAGAATACATGGCCATCTGATTGGCTTTAATAATAATTTTACTATTTACGATCAAAGCGACTCTACAAAATTAGTTCGTAATTGTATGCGAGATTCAGATATTGACACAAAACAATATTCTCCAAAAAGAATACAAGCACACATCTCATCTTTAAAAAATCAAAGGATCTTACCTGGAGAAGCTGTTGAATTTGCACAATCGTTTTTTGATGTAAAAGTCGCAGAGATCTATTCATCGTATCAGAAAAAACTTATGCTAGCTAACTCAATGGATTTTGATGACTTACTAATTAAAGCAGTAGAACTTCTTGAGACTAGTGACAAGTCACTAAATTACTGGTCTTCAAAATTTCAATACATAATGATTGACGAGTATCAAGATACTAATATGGTGCAATATCGTCTTGTTGAACTACTTGCATCGAAACACAAGAATATCTGTGTTGTTGGGGATTCTGATCAAAGCATATATGCATTTAGGGGTGCGGATATTAGAAATATTGAAGAGTTTGAAAGTGACTTCAAGAACGCAAAAGTTATATCTTTAGAAAAAAATTACAGGTCTTCACAAAAAATTTTAGATATTGCAAATGCGGTAATTTCAAACAATCCAAGAAAAAAAGATAAAAAATTATGGACTGATAATGACGAAGGATTAGATGTAAATTTAGTTGAATTTAACTCTGAAAGAGATGAATCAAGATGGATAGCTGAACAAATAAATAAACTTTTAGAAGATAAAGCGTTTACTGAAATTGCTATTTTTTATAGAACTAATAATCAATCAAGACTCTTTGAAGAAGAGTTAAGAAAATTAAGTTTAAGTTATAAGGTTGTTGGTAATGTGAGATTTTACGACAGGAAGGAGATTAAAGATATTCTTGCATATTTAAATTACTTAATAAATCCTGAGGATACAGTCTCATTCGAGAGAATATTAAATGTTCCAAAAAGAGGAATTGGGGAGTCAACACTTCAGAAGTTAAGAGATTACGCAAACAAAAATGAGATTTCTTTATCAAAATCTATAGAAAATCTAGATGAAATCAATAATTTATCTGACAGGGTAAAAAAACAAATAAATAATTTCAAAGAGATAATTAATGACTTGAAATCCTTTGCATTGCAGGGCCCTTCGGAAACAATTTCAAAAACTTTAGAATTAACAGGCTACAAAGATGAATTAGTTAAAGAAGGAACTTTAGATTCTCAAATGAGATTAGAAAATCTTGATGAATTACTTACTTCAGCATTTGAATTTGAAAATTTATACGAAGAAGACATAGAAGATCCATTTACAGTTCTAAGAGACTATTTAGAATCAATTGCACTTTTCACAGATTCAGACGATGTAGACAAAGAAGATAGAATTCTGCTGATGACCCTACATAATGCTAAAGGATTGGAGTTCCCGGTAGTATTCATGACTGGAATGGAGGAAAACATATTTCCTAGTCAAAGATCTGAAACTGATTTTGAAATACAAGAAGAAAGAAGACTTTGTTATGTTGGGATGACAAGGGCTGAAAAAAAGCTTTACTTAACATATTCAAATACCAGAACTATGTGGGGAGGAACAAACTATTATCTTCCAAGCAGATTCATCGATGAAGCTAAACCCTATTTGAAAGAAATTAAAATTCATCAAGAATCAACAGATAACAAAAGTAATTCTGTAGGTTCTCTCGGAAAGAAAGTGATACATGAAAAATATGGTTCGGGAATTGTTGAAGAAGTGAATGGTAATGAGATCACAGTTAACTTTGGTGGAGAGCATGGAATCAAACATTTAGATATTGAATGGGCCCCAATAATATTTGAATGATATCTTTAATATTTGAACTTGGTAATATATAATCTTTTGGGGGAGTAATGGACTTATTTGAATATCAAGGAAAATCTTTATATCAAAAATTTAATATAAATCATCCCAATTCAAAACTAATTAAAAACCTAAATGATTTAAATGACCCCATTAATCTTAATTTTCCCGTTGTTGTTAAAGCCCAGGTACAAGTTGGGGGAAGAGGAAAAGCGGGGGGTATCAAGGTAGCTAAAGACATTAACGAGTTAACACAATATTCTGAAGAAATATTAGGTATGGATATAAAAGGCCACAAGGTAGAAATTCTTCTCTTAGAGGAAGCATCAAATATTTTAGAGGAATACTATATCTCGTTTACTTTAGACAGGTCAGAAAAAAAATATCTAATTATGTTGAGTGCTAAAGGAGGTATGGACATTGAACAAGTTGCAGAGGAAAATCCAGATGACTTAGTTAAGTTTCATGTAAGTCCATCAGAAAAATTAACGTCATCAACTATTTCCGAATTAATTAACAAAGCTAATTTGAATAAAGATCATGAAGAAAGTCTCTCTGAAATAATAGAAAACTTGTATTTGATGTTCACAGAAGGAGATTGTGATCTTGTAGAGGTCAATCCTCTTGCAATTACAGACAATGGCGTAATGGCACTTGATTCAAAAGTATCATTGGATATGAATGCAAAATATAAACATCCATATTTTGATGATTTTGAACAAGAAATACCAATTCCTGAATCCGAGAAAAATGCGAAAGAAAAAGGTTTAAATTTTATAAAACTTGATGGATCTGTTGGAATTATTGGAAATGGTGCAGGTTTAGTCATGTCTACACTCGATGTTGTTGCTGAAAATGGTGGTAAAGCAGCGAACTTTCTTGATATTGGTGGCGGAGCAAAAGCCGAGACTGTAAGTTCTGCTCTTGAAGTTTTAGAGGCTGATGAAAATGTAAAGTCAGTATTGATAAATATATTTGGTGGAATAACAAGGTGTGATTTAGTTGCTGAAGGAATAATCGAGGCAACTAAAGGAAAAGAACTTGTATGGCCAATTATCATTAGGCTAGACGGAACAAATTCTTTAGAAGGACTAGAGATATTAAAAGCAAACCCTAATGAAAAAATATTCATAGAAGAGTCAATGGATTCAGCTGCAAAATTGGCAGTTCAGAAAGGTCTTTAAATGTCAATTCTCATCGATGAAAATACAAAAGTTGTAGTACAAGGTCTGACCGGTAGAGAAGGCCAATTTCATGCTCTGAGAAATAGAGATTATGGAACCAAAATTGTAGCCGGAACAAGACCAGGAAAAGGTGGGGAAAATGTTGAGGGCATTCCTATATTTGATGATGTTGAAAAAGCTGTCAGTGAAACAAATGCTAATGTTGCACTCACCTTTGTCCCACCTGCATTTGCAAAAGATGCAGTGTTAGAAGCTGCATTTGGTGGATGTGAATTAATAGTATGTATAACAGAAGGAATACCAGCAAAAGATGAAGCTGAAATGTATGACATTTTGAAAAAAGAAACAAAAGCCTCTCTTTTAGGTCCAAATTGTCCAGGTTTAATATCACCGGGTAAGGCAAATGTTGGAATTATGCCTCACGAAATTACATTGCCGGGAAATATAGGAGTAGTTTCAAGGTCAGGAACTTTGACTTATCAAGCTGTTCATGAGTTAACAAATCTTAATATTGGACAATCAACGTGTATAGGTATTGGTGGAGATCCAGTACCTGGAATGTCATTCATAGATGTAATTGAGAAATTTCAAGCAGATAGTGAAACAGAAGGTATCGTTATGATTGGAGAGATTGGTGGTACAGCTGAAGAAGAAGCAGCAGATTATATTAAACAAAATGTCACAAAACCTGTTGTGTCATATATAGCTGGAGTAACGGCACCTCCTGGTAAAAAAATGGGCCATGCTGGAGCAATTGTTTCAGGAAACAAAGGCACCGCAGAAGCAAAGATTCAAGCTTTAACTGATGCAGGTGCGATAGTTGTTAAGACGCCAACTGAAATAGGAAAAGCAATGAAAGATGTTATAAATGGCTGAAAATTTAAAAAGAACAGATCTAATTAATGCTATTGAGGAGACAAGAAAATCTTTTGATACTGACAATCCTACTGTTCCTTTCATTGAAGGGGATGGAATTGGTATCGATATTTGGCCAGCTGCAAAAAAAGTTTTTGATGCTGCAGTCGAAAAAACTTACAAAAATGATAGAAAGATTAATTGGATAGAAGTTTTAGCAGGACAAAAAGCTTATGATACAACTTCTGAGTGGCTTCCAGATAAAACTTTAGAAACATTTAATGAATATGGTGTGGGTATAAAAGGTCCATTAACTACACCTGTAGGTGAAGGAATAAGATCTATCAATGTTGCAATAAGACAAGAACTTGATTTATATGTTTGCTTGAGGCCTATCAAATATTTCAAAGGCATTCAAACTCCTACAAAAAACCCACAAGATGTAGATATCACTTTATTTAGAGAAAATACCGAAGATGTCTATGCAGGAAAAGAACTAGAAAATTCCTCAGAAGATGTTGAAAAACTTAATAATTTTTTAAAACAGGAATTTGGATGGGATATAAGAATAGACAGCGGGATTGGAATAAAACCAATATCTCAGACTGCTTCTGAAAGGCTGATAAGAGCAGCACTTAATTATGCCGTAGAAAATGATAAAAAAAATGTTGCTTTAGTGCATAAAGGAAACATTATGAAGTTTACTGAAGGTGCATTTAGAAAATGGGGTTACGACCTTGTAAAGTCGGAGTTTTCAGATGTTGCAGTTTCGTGGGAGGATTGTGATGGTGATCCTGGAGATAAAATACTAGTACAAGATGTTATTGCAGATGCATTTTTACAGCAAATCCTAATTAAACCACAAATGTT
>CACMHQ010000009.1:0-6245 GCA_902613615.1 uncultured Candidatus Actinomarina sp.
CTCATGCTTCCAACACTCCCATTATTATTTATAATATCAGCTTTTGCTGAGCTAAAAATATGGCATTTAGCTGTAGTTTTAGGAACTATTGGCGGACTTGGTGGATCAGTAATAACAATAAAATCACAAGCTTTACAAGTTAAAGTTAAACCCTTTGTTGATTCAGCGAGAATTACTGGTGGTTCACAAATGAAAATTTTATTTTCTCATGTGTTACCCAACGTTGCTCCTCTTGCACTATTATTTATGGTTTTCAGTGTCACTGGGGCAATAGCTTCTGAATCAGTATTATCATTTTTAGGATTATTGAATATTGAAATGAGTTGGGGATTAATGATTTATCTTGCCCAAGTTGAAGGATATATTTTTTCAGGCCTTAAATACTGGTGGCTAATACTTCCTGCTGGTTTATCTGTTACTTTTCTAACAGGAGGATTCTACTTAGTTGGAAGGGGTCTTGATGAAGTATTCAATCCAAGATTAAGGAAAAGATAAATGACGAATATTTTAGAAGTAAAAAATCTTACAATGCACTACGAGACATTAGATGGGGATGTTGATGCAGTTAAAAATATATCATTCAATGTAAAAGCAGGAGAGTCATTTGGAATTGTAGGAGAATCTGGATGTGGTAAAACATCAGTTGCAATGTCTTTATTACAATTACAAGCCGAGAATGGGAGAATTTCAAATGGCAGTATTCTTTTTGATGGTATTGAACTTGTTGGAATGTCTGAAAATGATTTGCGAAAAGTAAGATGGGATGGAATAAGTATTGTCTTCCAGGGTGCTATGAACGCTTGGAATCCTGTTGTTAAAATTGGTGAGCAGATTCGAGAAGCTATGAGAGAGCACAGTCCAGAAAGTACAAAATCAGAAAACACATTAAAAATAAAAGAATTATTTACAATGGTAGGTTTAGATGCATCCGTAGCTGATAGATTCCCTCATGAGTTATCGGGTGGAATGAAACAAAGGGCAATAATTGCTCTGGCTTTATCTTGTGATCCAAAACTTGTAATAGCCGATGAGCCAACAACAGCACTAGACGTTGTTATACAGGATCAAATTTTAAATGAAATCAAAAAAGTTCAAGACTTGCTTGGTTTGAGTTTAATATATATCTCTCATGATATTGCAGTTATTGCAGAAATGACTGATAAAATTGCCGTAATGTATGCAGGATCCATAGTAGAAATGGGACCTACAAAAGAAGTTTTCAAGTCACCTAGACATTCTTATACTAGAGCACTTCTTGATTCTACACCTTCTATCAAAGGTGAAAAAAAGAAGCTTAAATCTTTAGAAGGAGAACCTCCTAGTTTAATTGATAAAATTGACGGATGTACATTTGCACCAAGATGTCCAGATAGAGAAACAAAATGTAATCCAGAACAACATATGAGTTTGATTGAAGTTTCACCTGAACATTTTGTAGACATATGCAGTATCGGTAAAGACAACTAAATGAATAATAACTTAATTGAAGTAAGAGATCTTGTAAAGCATTTTGAGGTATCAAGTGGTATTTTTTCAAGAAATAAAAAGGTCATTAAAGCTGTTGATGGATTAGATTTTGACATTAAAGCTGGTGAAACTTTAGGATTAGTTGGTCAAAGTGGTTGTGGAAAAACTACAACGGCAAGATCTTTATGTTTACTAGATCCAAAAACATCTGGGACAGTAAAATTCCTCAATCCAGATACAAAAAAAATGGAATCTATTGACGAAATTGATGATGACGGAAAAAAAATATTTAGAAGAAATATGCAAATGATTTTTCAGGATCCTTATGAATCACTAAATCCAAGATGGTCAATTAAAGACATAATAAAAGAACCTCTTGATATTCATAACATTGGTGCATTAAATGACAGAGAAGAGGCAGTTGTTGAGATCTTGAGAACAGTTGGACTAACTCCACCAGAAAATTATCTTTCTCGATATCCACATGAAATTTCAGGTGGACAACGTCAAAGAGTGTCTATTGCAAGAACATTAATTATGAAACCAAAATTTGTAATTTGTGATGAACCAACTTCAATGTTAGATGTATCAATTAGAATTTCGATAATGGACCTAATGTTAAACCTTGCAAAAGATCTTGATGTATCTTATCTTTACATAACTCATGATCTTGCCGTGGCACGTTATATGTGTAATAGAATAGCAGTAATGTTTAATGGTAAAATTGTTGAAATTGCAGACACTGAAGATCTACTACAAAATCCAATACATCCATATACAAAGCGACTTATTTCATCCATACCAATTCCTGATCCAAGTTACAAACGAGAAAGATATCAAATAAATTATGATGAACTAGATCAAATTATTTTAAAAAATCCTGATAAAAAAATGATTGACATAGGGAACGAACATTTTGTTGCTACTCATGATACGAAAGAATATTTTATTGAGTCCTAAAGATTTATTTCTTTTACCAAATCTAATTACACTTTCTAGATTATTTTTGTCATTATATTTATTTAATCGACATTCATTTGATACTTTTCAAACTTATTATTTAGTTTTCATAATAGCTCTTATAGGAATCTCTGATTCAATTGATGGAATTGTTGCTAGAAGGTTAAATCAAGTCAGCAGGCTCGGAACAATACTTGATCCTGTATGCGATAGGATTGTATTTTTGTTATTGCTATTTTGGTTGACTGATATATTTCCAAATTGGTTTTTTTATGGAATATTGATTAGAGAAACGCTTGTTATATTAGGTTCCCTTAATGTGCTTACTAAAACAAAAACATTAAAAGTTTCTAATTTTGGGAAATTTGGGACTGTACTTATTTTTTTCTCTATTTGTTTTTTTGTTATAAATAGTGGGTATGAATACATATTTTTTCCATATTTTGGGTTAATTTCATTAATTTTTTACTATTTTGTAGCGCTAGAATATTTCTATAAGATATTTATAAAAAAATGAATAATGACACAATCCCATTTGAAGATTCTATATTTATTAACCAAGAAGCTAAATACATATTATCTTTATTAAATGAAGATACAAAATCCTCATCATGGCTTCTAACAAACGGAATACACAAAATAGGAAGACTTGAGACAAAGGAAATAATTCTTGATGACATAACAGTTTCTCGAAATCATGCTTTTATAAGTGTCGATGATGAGATTGTGACGATTACAGATGAAAAATCCACAAATGGTATATTTGTAAATGGTGAATTAACTGAAGAATCTGTTTTAAAGTCAGGTTTTAGAATTCAAATAGGAAAATTTAACTTAATTATTACAAAAGTTGATAAAAAATGAATATTGGTGATACTGTAAAGTTGATAAAAAAAGAATATCCATCAGTTACTATTTCACGGATAAGGTTTTTAGAAAAAGAGGGTTTATTAAAACCAAAAAGATCAAAAGGTGGAACAAGATCTTTTACTGAAAAGGACGTACAACGAATTAAGAAAATCTTAGATTTACAAGAAAATCAATTTTATTCGTTGAAAGCTATAAAGAATAATCCACAATTATTAAGTTCTAACTCATCAAACTCAAAAATTGTAATTAGAGAATATTCCAAACACGATGCTTTAAAAAAGGCAGGATTGAATGAAAAAGATTTTGATGAACTAGTCGATTATAAATATGAACAAAACAAAAATATTTACTCTCAACAAGACGTAGATAGGTTTTCATCACTTGCTTACCTATTCTCACTTGGTCTTGGAGTTAAAAATCTCTCTGTTATTAAATCAATGTCAGATAGGGGAGTAGGCTTTTTTGAAACATATTTTCAAATTACTGACAATGATCCTGAAGAAATTAAAATCGCTATTGATAAATTTTCTGATATTATTGGGAGCTACATATTAGAAGATTTATAGCGTTCTATTTATTTTCAATTATATTATCTACAAATATTGCATATGCATCTGAAGTTGATGAAGAATTATTAACTACTGAATATTATCTATCTTATGATCTCGACAATGATCAACTTATGTATTTCAGAAATTTAAATGAAATTATTGCTCCAGCTTCACTCACTAAATTGATGACTTCATTGATTCTTATAGAAAACTACAACTTGAGTGATTATATTGAAATTTCTTTACCATCTGATTACATGTATGAAGGAAAAGTAGCTTACCTTAAGTCTGGCCAAAAAATGACAGTTGAAAGTTTATTAGAGTTCATCCTTATTTATTCAGCAAACGACGCATGTTTTGCTGTTGTTGAACTATTTACTGAAAACACCGACGACTTTTCTAATTTAATGAATAAAAAAGCTCAGGAATTGGGAATGAATAATACTAATTTTAAAAATCCTGATGGCTTAGATCAAGAAGGTCATTTTACAACTTTAAATGATCTATTAATCCTTTCAAAAGAAGTTATCAACAATTATGAATTGTTATCGATAATTATGAGACAAAGTTTTATATCAAATATTGAAGGTGAAGATAAGGTATATCTAAACACAAACAAATTAATCGACCGTAATTTTTATGGCTTAAAGACAGGATGGACTAACAATGCGGGTCTAACTTTTATTGGTTTAAATCAATCAAATGACAGAAATATTTTAACAATTGTAAACAAGTCTTTCGTAAACGAAAAAAAAGACAATCACTTTATCGATACACAGAATCTTTATACTGCATCAATTGACACTTATGTTAATAATGTTGTTATTGATACGAATATCGATATATATAAAATACGAAATAGCTCAGATACATTGACAATCAAATCTACTACACCTTGGTACGTGTTTGGAAACAGATTTAAAATGACAAAAATTTTGTTAAATGAATTTAGTGAAACAAAATTCAACTACATTATGAATGAGGATTTATATAATGTTAAACTTTCTGACTCTATTAATTCAGTTAAATGGGAATTTAATTTAACACGCTTTTTTTCTAATTTTGCAAATAATAATTGATAAATTACACATATTGTTTTTTAAATTATTATGAACTTATCTATTCTTAAATTATGAAAAAGAATATTAATGTTGAAGTAAACAGCATCAGATTAGAGGAGAACACTGAGACACCAATTATGCTTTTACTTGACCCTAACAGCCAGAAAGTTTTACCTATCTGGATAGGTACTATTGAAGCAGTATCAATTGCTTACGCACAAGAAGGAATAAAACATCCAAGACCACAAACTCATGATTTAATTATTGATATTATTGAATCTCTAAATGGAAATATTGATGAAGTTGTTATTTCAGATCTTCATGACAATACTTATTTTGCAGAAATTATAATTCTTGGAGACCAAGGTAAGGTTTCGTTATCAGCTAGACCAAGTGACGCAATAGCTCTTGCATTAAGAGCAAATACTACTATTTCTGTTAATGAAGATCTTTTTTTAAACAATTCAATTGATTTAATACACGATAAAGCCAGTGAAATTGAGGAATTTAAAAGTTTTATTGAAAATATAAATCCAGAGGATTTTGCATAAAACCTTGATTATATATTTTTTGCTAGTAAATTAACCTTATGCAACAGGGTTACACAGGTCCAGAAGTTTGTAATATTACAGGTATATCATATAGACAACTTGATCATTGGACAACAACATCACTAGTTGATGCTTCAATAAGAAATATAAAAGGATCTGGATATCATAGAATTTATTCATTTCAGGATATTATAAAAATTAAGTTAGTGAACAAATTGAGAGAGGCTGGAGTTAGTCTACAAAAAATAAGAATTGCTCTTAAAAATGTTAAGCAAATTTTAGGGAAAAATATTAACATATCAGACGTCTCAATTTTTTCTGATGGTAAATCAATATATGTAATAACAAATAATAATGAAATGTTAGATTTAATTAAACAGGGACAAGCAGTCTTTGGTATTTCACTGGGGCCAATTCACACTGAAACGGAAGCAGAAATTCATTCTCTTTATCCAGATAAAATTTCTGTAACGAATGCATGAAATTTGCTCATCCATCCGAAAAAACATTTTCAGAACACTTAGATTTATTTGACATTGAATGGATATATGAGCCTGTTAGCTTTCCTTTGGAGTGGGGTAGTGGGTCAATAAAAAAAATGTTTACACCTGATTTTTACTTACCTACGCTCAATTTGTTTGTTGAGATCACGACAATGAATCAAAATCTTATTACAAAAAAACGAAAAAAGTTAAAAATGGCACGTAAACTTTATCCAAATCTTAACTTCAAGCTTTTTAACGAAGAAGATTTTTACAATATACTTAGTAAGAATAATTCAGAAA
>CACMHQ010000010.1:0-3566 GCA_902613615.1 uncultured Candidatus Actinomarina sp.
TACAATGGTTCCAGAATTTTTGATGTCTATCCAGTAAGGTATGACAACAACATTCAGTTCATGATTAAGATTTTCAATCCAACTTTTTACTTCATCAGAAATCGCAATTATCGAAAAAGCAGATTGCCAATGTTTAGAGAGTCTCTTCATAAAGTATTTTCTTAGGTTATTACTTAAACTACCTTTTTCTAAATAGGTATCATATTTTCCATGAACACTTACAATCCATTTAATTTTTTTTGATAAATATTTTTTTGTTCTGTAAACCATATAATCGCTACGAGGTTGATGTGAATGAATAATATCAAATTTTTCATTTTTGAATTTTGAATACATAGAAAAATATGAAAATATATTAAACATTCTAGGACCATTAAGTCTTGTAATGTTAATGCCACTTTTAAGTAGTTCGCTTTCTATTGAATATGATTCAGTGCTATCTTCACCAATAACAGTTACATGGACATCCATCCCATCATTTAGCTGTGCATTGATTAGGTCCAACAAATGCGATTCAGCACCTCCCCTATTTAAAGAATTGATAACATGACAAATTTTCATAATCTTGGAGTTATCCATGTAGATTTTGGAGGAAACAGAGAGTCGTTTTCTACAATTTCAGATACTTTTATGGGGGTAAAATTTACAATTATTTCATCATTAGTTTTATTTTCATCCACCGCTGAGCTTATATACTCGTTAACGTAACAGAAATTTTTAAATTCATAAAGTTGATAAATGTCCAAAATTTCCTCATTGAAAAACTTAACATCATCTACTGAAACATAGAATTTTGAAGAGACATTGTTTGAAAAATTATAATTCTCAAGAATTTCCTCAAATTCTTTTTTTCTAATTATTAAACGTGATGGGTAAGAAAGAATTTCTACATCATCAATTGAAATAAGTACTAATTCAATTGATTTGTCAATATCATTTCTTTTCAAGTATTCATATCGATGATGTCCATCTAACAGAATCATTTTCTTTCCTTTTAAATCATTTATATTTTTGATATTTGTTATATTCATATCAATTCCAAATAAAAGTGGTTCAAAAGATTCTTCCATGTTTTCAATTGGGAAATTTATTTCTTCATGGGTTTTTATCTCGATAAAGTCAGTATTTGAAAAATTAATTTCAAGTTTTAGACCTTCAACATCGTAGTTTTCAAATTGATAAACTGTGAAGTTATTATTTTCCATTATCTGCAAAAAATCTGTCAATATATTCTGACAAGCAGTCAACCATCTCGTCTGTAATTGAATTATAAAGACTAATTCTTATTCCCCCCTGGCTTCTATGTCCATTCAGACCAAGTATTCCTTTTTCAGTTGCTTCTATAAGAAATTTCTTTTCCAAATCCTCATTTTTGAATTTAAAAATTATATTGGATCTACTTTTTGAATAGTCACTGACAGGTATTATTACAAAATCACCATAACTCTCTAATTGTTCATATATTCTTGATGATTGTCTAATTGATTTTTCTTCAAAATGGTTTATACCCCCCATTGCAATCATCCAATCGGTTACCAGCTTTAGGACGTATATCGAAAAAGTAGGAGGTGTGTTCAACAAAGAATTCTTTTCCACCAATTGTCCAAGGTTGAGGTATCTAGAATTATCTTCTGAATTTAAATATTTTTCATCACCAATACATATTGAGACTCCTGGAATGCCCATATTTTTTTGAGCTCCTGCATAAACATAAGCTAAATTGTCCCATTCAAAAATATAAGAACCAATATCTGAGGACATATCAATGAGTAATGAATCATGTTCAATTTTATTGAATTCCCTTAATTGGACACCATTTATTGTCTCGTTTGAAGTTAGGTGCAAATAATCAACACCTTCGAGGTCCCAAGGTGTTTGAATATAATTTTCAATTTCATTATCGCTTACTTCAATTATTTTCGTATCTCTAATTTTTGAGAAATCTTCAACTGAGTACCTCCCCCATGTTCCTGTGACTAGACATCCTAAAAGTTTATTTTCTTTATCAAAGTTATTAGCGATAAAGGTATTCTGATATGTTGCTCCCCCTTGCAAGAGAAGAGTGAAATAATTAGATGGAATATTAAAAATATTTATCATATTCTCTTGAAGAGCGTTTATCAATGTTTCAAAATCTTTAGATCTGTGTCCAATCTCTAGAATTGACAAACCAGTTTTTTGATAATTAGCTATTGCCTCTTGGGACTTACTGATAATAGAAGGATCTAATCTTGCTGGACCCGGTGAAAAATTATGTATTTGCATTTATATCATCTTTCATAAAAATCAAATTATACGCTGCACCAATGATTAAGCCATAGAACGCATTGACTTCTTCAACTGGACTAACAAAGAAAAATAAAATAAAACTGTAAAAGAAAAACAATTTAAGTAACTCTTTTTTTTGAACAATAATGTTCAGGAATATTAAAAACAGTATTAGAGGAAAAATAATTCCGAAAGCTTGAGTATAAAACACAAACAAATTTTGAACATTTAGATCATATTTAAGTAGTGAATAATTACCAGTACCAAAATTTTGGGTGCTATATCTTTGGAGAAGATATTTAGGTAATGTCCTATTCGTAAAATACATTTCTTCATTAACTCTTACTGAAGAATAATCTTGATAATCAGAGTTAATATTGATAATGCTTTTAGGTGTAATATCTCTCAATGAGTTAATGAAAAAATTCAATACATTTAATCTGTCATTACCCAGGCCCAATTCTTCAGTGTCTGAATTTACATCAATTTTTATTTCACCAGAAGCATTCATTTTTTGAACATCTTCTTCATATTCAATACATTGCCTACTATCTGAATTTAAATTACATTCAAAAACTCCAAAATTAGACATTACAAGTGAAATAGCCAAGAACAATAAAAGCGATTTATTTAACTCTTTTGTTTTTAGATAGTCAAATAAGACGAACGTAAGAAAAAGTATACAAAATAACCGCAAATAATTACTTCTTGATAAACCTAATGCAACTCCAGAAATTATGGATAACAAATAATTACTACTTTTATATTTGTAAAGATACAAAACAACGAGTGGCATTAAAAAAGATATTAATAAAACTGGCTCTCTAAATGTACCCATTGCTCTGTGTGGTTCTGATAACCAAAAAGTAGATTGGTCAGAGTCGCCAAAAAGATTAGTGTTTGATCTATTTCTTATAAATTCACTTAAGTCATAGATTTGGGCGATAAATATATAGATTGTCAAAGCTGACATTACTCCAATTAAATATTTCCAAGTGTCAAAAAAGGACATTATTTTTTCATTTCTAAAGTAAGTCAATGAAAATAAAAGAACTATAACAAATGAGAATATGTTAAGTAATCGTAAAAAGAGGTATTGTATTTCTCCTTGTGAAACTTCATTGAAGAAAATATATATTATCTGTGGAATCATGACGATTGCAATCAATATTGAAACAATTACAAGATTTTTTGAGTCATAGAATAATTTGTATTTAGTTAAAGCAAACAAAAACAATAAGGTCATACCTAACCATGGAATTGGTATGCCAAAAATTTGATAAGCATCCAAAAAAACG
>CACMHQ010000011.1:0-3474 GCA_902613615.1 uncultured Candidatus Actinomarina sp.
ATCATACTTAGACCTAAGAAAATATAAACAGTTCTCTCAAGAGTAGAATTTTTTCTTAGCCAATTTTGTAACTTTTCCCCTAAAAGTAACCAAATTCCAACACAAAATGGTAGAACTGAAAAGTATATTAGTGTCCCTTGTAAGTGGGTTATATTAAAGGCTGTTAATCCAGAAATTGCCATTACAACACCTTTTGGATTTACCCATTGAAACAAACAAGCCTGTATAAATGTAAATGGTTTTTCTATTTTACTTTTATCAGTTGATGTTTTGGTTGTGGCAATTTTGTATGCGATATAAACAATTACTCCATAACCAATATATTGAAGATAAGTGAATACCTCACTAGGAACAAATGAAAGAATGTAACCCCCTACAAAAAATAAAAACGTAAAGCCAAGCCAAATTCCTAAGAAATGAGGAATTGACGGTCGTCTACCAAATTTTATACCTGATGCCATAAGCATTGAATTGTTGGGGCCTGGTGTTATGGCAGTTACTGAAGCGAAGATAAAAAACTCAAGCACTTTTCAATATTAATACTAGAGTTTTAGAAACTGAAGTTTAAAGCGGAGGGAGTGGGATTCGAACCCACGGAGCCTATAAAGACTCACGACATTTCGAGTGTCGCGCACTAGACCGGACTATGCGATCCCTCCTAGAATAAGTTTAGGGATATGAAATATAAATCTGATATAGAAAAAATGCAAGTAGCACTGGCAGAAGCTAAGAAAGCATTAGAGATAGATGAAGTACCAATCGGAGCTGCACTTTTTGATAATGATGATAAATTAATTACAAAGGCACACAACAGGCGTGAAATTGATCAAGACCCAACTGCCCATGCTGAGATATTAGTAATAAAAGAAGCATCCCAGATCTTGAAAACTTGGAGATTAGAAAACACCACTCTTGCGATTACATTAGAGCCTGATCCCATGTGTGCAGGAGCAATAGTCAATGCAAGAATCAAAACTCTCTTATACAGCTCACCAAATCTAAAATCGGGTGCAGCATACACACTTTATAATATTCCACAGGATAAAAGACTAAATCACTTTGTTGAGATAAGAGATAATATTTTATCCCATGAATCTGAAGTTATATTATCCTCTTTCTTTGAAAGTAAGAGGTAATTAAACTAATACTTTAGGTCTTTTCATGGAGGGATCGCATAGTCTGGCCTAGTGCGCACGCTTGGAAAGCGTGTAAGGGTTTATCCCCTTCGAGGGTTCGAATCCCTCTCCCTCCGCAAAAAGATTATAGTTTGGAGGGATGGCCGAGCGGACGAAGGCGTTAGTCTTGAAAACTAATGTATGTATTCCATACCGTGGGTTCGAATCCCACTCCCTCCGCAAGCTTGGAGAGGTGGCTGAGTGGTCTAAAGCGCTCGCCTGCTAAGCGAGTGGGGGACGAAAGTCCCCTCGAGGGTTCAAATCCCTCCCTCTCCGCCAAGCGCCCGTAGCTTAACTGGATAGAGCGTCTGACTACGGATCAGAAGGTTGGGGGTTCGACTCCCTCCGGGCGTGCTAAAAAATTACTTATCTAGTAATTCCAAAGGGGTTCATTTAAATTCCAATCTGGTGATTCACCCCATTTATTTAAAAAAGTGACTTCCTCTACAGGCTTTCTTGTTGCAACTCCCCATTTTCCTAAAGGGTATCCTGCAGTAATAGTGGCATTTAAGGTCCACCCTTTATCTGCTGGAATATTAAGAATTTTATAAACTTCTTCTGTCTTAAAACTCATTACTGTTGTTAGGCATGTTCCTATTCCATGACCTCTTGCAGCAAGCATCAAACTCCATATTGCAGGATAAATCGATGAACCAGTTGGATCATTTCTTGAAAAAACTAAAACCAAAAGGGGTACTTTTTCATAGTTCTCAGCTAACCAGCTTGCAGAATTACTAATTCTTCGAACAGTATCAATTTGTTCTTTGTCTTTTAAATTTGAAGCACCTAAATCAGATGAGTTATTGTAGAAAGATTTAACGTAATAGTCCCAGGTTTCTTTATAGATATCAGCTAATTGAGTTCTGACTTCTTGGTCTGTTACAGCTACAAATCTCCAGTCCTGTCTGTTTGAACCACTTGGTGCACGAATTGCTGAATCAATCATTGATTTTATAATTTCATCGGGGATAGGATCTTCTTTTACCCTTCGCATTGCCCTCGTTGTATAGAGAGCTTCAAATACATCCATTTTGTTATTTTAGTAAGATAGAAGTTAGGTAAGTATGGATAAAAAAATATTTTCAGAAGTAAAAGACAATATTGGGATTGTTTGGCTAAATCGTCCTGAGAAAAAAAATGCCTTAAACGATGAACTATGGTTTGGACTTCCAGAGTTAGTAAAAGAATTAGATGAGAGTGACGAGGTAAGAGTAATTCTTATTGCAGCAAAAGGAGATACGTTTTCTGCAGGTATAGACATAAATTTACTTGTAGAAGCATTTGATCTAAATGAAGATTTAAAAACTAATGCGAAAGAAAGAATTGAAATTATGGAGGTTACAAAAAAATTTCAAGACGCTATCACGGCTGTTGCAAAAACACAAAAACCAACAATAGCTGTAATTCAAGGATTTAGTATTGGAGGTGCTACAAATTTAGTAGCATCTTGTGATATTAGGCTTTCAACAAAAGATGCTCAATTTTCAATCGGCGAATCAAAGCTTGGATTAGTTGCTGATGTTGGGGCTCTACAGAGAATGCCTAAAATTATCTCAAAGGGTTTACTTCGTGAGCTTGCATATACTGGCAAAACTTTTGATGGTGAATATGCAAAAGAGATTGGATTTGTAAATCACACTTTTGACACCCATGAAGAACTTATTAATGGGGCTATGGAATTGGCTAATGAGATTGCTTCAAACTCGCCATTAGTAATGAGGGGTGTAAAAATGATCCTTGATAAAGGTGAAGAGTTAACTTCTGATCAGTCATTAGATCTGGTAAGAATGTGGAGTACATCATTTTTGAGCTCTGAAGATTTGAAAGAAGGAATCTTTGCCAGAATGGAAAAGAGGGATCCAAAGTTTAAGGGACAATAACTATAGTTTGTTAAATTCCTTCAGGGCAAACCTATCTGTCATACCAGCGACATAATCTACAGCATTTTCAAGTTCTGATTGTGCAGTTCTGTATTGTTCGGGCAATAAAGTCGGATTATTTTTAAAATTTATGACCAGCTTTTCAACAACCTTTTTAGCTTCCGCTCTCTCTGTTTTTGTTTCATCTCTGAGATATACTTTTTCAAACATGAACTCTCGTAGATCGTTCATTATATTTAAAATTTCATCATCCATACTAAGGATACCTTCAGATGAGGCTTTAAAAATTCCTGAGATAAGTGAATTTATCCAAGTTTTACCTGGACTTCCAAGTTCAGAAGTAATACTTTTTGGTATTTCGCTTTCATTTATCACACCAGCTCTTATAGCATCCTCAACATCATGTGAAAGATAAGCAA
>CACMHQ010000012.1:0-2093 GCA_902613615.1 uncultured Candidatus Actinomarina sp.
ATCAATTAGATGTTATGGAGAAATTGATTGATTACGTAGGTGGATATGACAGATGGGTACATATTGTTTATGAACCAGAAGATCAAGCTCTGGAAGCAGTTGACGCACTTGACAAGTTTGATTTTTTCTATGACAACAATCATAAAAAAGTTGAGCCTACACTCCAATTCGTGCATGAAAATAGAAGTTGTTTATCTGGATTTGGAAGGAAACAAGATCGTGACCTTAATCACTTTAATATTTGCATTCAACCTAACCCCCAAAATGATCCTTATTGGCAGAATGATAGAAATATGTTTGGTGAAGCATTTTTGATGGGTCATATGAATGGAGTAGCTCACGAATATTACCACCACGTTCAAAGAGCTCATGAGTTTGATAGAATTGATGATTTCGTTCCTGCTTGGTATGCAGAGGGTCAAGCAATAGTTTTTCCAAGTTTATTTATGCGAGATAACTTTGATGACCTACAAATTGTTAAAGATAATAAATTAGAAGGTTCCTGTATTGGCGACCCGGAGTATAATTTTAATACTGTTCAGGGAAAATTTATACAAATGGCAGGTTGCAACCTATCTCAAAAATATATGTTTTACAGACAAGAAGTAACTGATGAGACTGATAATGAACAGTGCAAAGGTTTCACAAACTTAGAAGAGTCATATGATAGAACCTTGTGTGCAGGATATGGATGGGAAATGATAAATTTCTACATTGCATACATTACCTCTTTTGAGACCTTGTTTATTAAATTTCATGAAGATATTTATGAATTGGGTTTTCCTGGAACATTAAGAAAATATACAGGTCAATCATTTGAAGAACTTTACGAAAGTTTCAATACTTTCATTTTAGATAATCCAACTCCACCAGAAGGATTTTTTCCAGAAGAACCTCTAAATGAATTAGTTGATTTTTGGTCAATTAATTCTGGATAACAAAGTGGGTAATTAATGAAGAAATATTATTTTTTATTAGCGTTTTTAATCGCTTGCTCATCAAGTCAAGATAATGTTTCAGAACCTCAAGAGACAACTACAGAATCTCAAGAGACAATGGAAACAAAACTTGAAATACCCGAAACAATAAAAATTGAATCCGAACACGTTAATTGCACCATTCCTGGATTTGTTCCAGAAGGTTATAAAAAAAATTATTTTGAGTTAAGTACAGAACTTGATAATAACAAACCAAAAAAGAATGCTGAGAATCCTGACATATGCATCTTATTTTCTGAGAGTATTCCGAGTGATTTTAGAGTTTATCATTTAGATGTTATGGAGAACTTATTTGATTACGTAGGTGGATATCACAGATGGGTACATATTATTTATGAACCAGAAGATCAAGGTCTGGAAGCAGTTGACGCACTTGACAAGTTTGATTTTTTCTATGACAACAATCATAAAAAAGTTGAGCCTACACTCGAATTTGTACATAGTAGAAGAAGCTGTTTAAGTGGTTTTGGTCGTAAAATGGACCGTGAATTAAATCACTACAGTTTCTGTATTCAACAAACCCCCCAAAGTGATCCTTATTCGACGAATGATAGAAATTTTTATGGTGAAGCATTTTTGGTGGGACATTATAATGGAATGGCTCACGAATATTACCACCACGTTCAAAGAGCTCATACTTTTGAAAGATCTCCTGCAATGCCTAATGACTGTTGTGGTCTAACCGATCCTGTAGATGCACCTGCTTGGTATATTGAAGGACAAGCAATAGTTTTTCCAAGTTTATTTATGCGTGATAACTTTGATGACTTACAAATTGTAAAAGACTATGGATTACAAGGTGCTTGCGTCGGTGATCCAGAGTATAAAATTGATACTTTTAAGGGAAAATTTATAAAACTAGCAGGTTGCAATCTATCACAAAAATATAGGTTTTACAGAGAAGAACTAAATGGAGATGGTCAATGCAGGGGTTTTACAAATCTAGAAGAATATAGAGATACAGCATTGTGCGCAAATAATGGATGGGAAATGATAAATTTTTACATTGCATACATAACCTCATTTGAGACCTTGTTTATTAAATTTCATGAAGATGTATATGATTTAGGATTTCCAGAAACTTTAAAAAAATAT